>NZ_CP134050.1:1802500-2102500 GCF_031583145.1 Brevibacillus brevis
GATGTAAAGGCTTGAAGGACTGAATCAGTGATGAGGGAGAGGAAGTGTGTTCATGAAACTGAATCATCTCAATCTCACGGTAACTGACGTGAACGCGGCACGCGAGTTTTTGGAAAAGTATTTTGAGCTGCAAACCAGGCATACGCGGGGAAATTCATTCGCTGTGCTCTCCGACAAAGATGGACTCGTGCTGACCTTGATGAAAGGGACGGAAGCAGAATATCCCAAGACTTTTCACATTGGTTTTATTCAGGAAAGTGAAGAGCAAGTAAACGCGATCAATCGACGAATGAAGGAAGATGGTTTCGATGTGGGGGAGCCGCAAAGAGCACATGGATGGACTTTCTACGTGAAAGCCCCTGGCGGATTTACGGTTGAGGTCCTTTGCTGAATCGGGCAGAAAGGACCTGAGCAATGGAAATGCAAAGGGACAGACTAAAGAAGCAGCGGCAGTCCCGGGGTGGATTTTTCGCCCCCGGAACTGCCGCTGCCTTTTGGATACCCGGCGAGACCTGTACCCTTTAGCTGTAAAAGGCATGGCGTAGCCAGGTGTTCCAGGAAGCAGTCTGTCTTTTTGCACATGCATTTACGTTGCTGCGATTTCCTTCCCGCCGCCAAAAGAGCGGTGAGTGATGTCCTCCAACCCCCCGAGCACAATCTTCCCTTTAAACATGACCGCGGGACGGCGGGATCGTCTGGCTACCGCTTCAGCCGAGCAGCTGGCCTCTGCAAAGACGATGCTCGCCTCATCGCCTACCTTCGGCCATGCGCGGTTGCCTTCCTTGTCCAGCGTCGTTTTTCCACCCGTGATGAAAAACAGGGACTGCACGAGAGAGCGCTCATCCACCCAGCGATACCGCTCGACCAGACGGTTCAGCTTTTCCAGCATGTCGCCAGTGCCGTATGGCGACCAGGAGTCGTAGAACCCGTCGTAGCCCAAAGCGACCCTGACTCCTTTTTCATGCAGGATCGGCACGGGAGGCATCGGTCGATTGATGGGGACCGTGGTCATGATTTGCACGCCGTTTCGCGCGAGACGCTCCGCCATCTCCGCGCTCTCTTCGGGGGCCACGTCTCCCAAAGCGAAGGCATGGCTGATCGCCATCCGGTTTTTCCAGCCCGCTTCCTCGGTCAGGTCGAGGATCCGCTTGATCGTATAAAAGCCGAGCGTTCCCGGGTCGTGCAGATGGATGTCGACGTCCGCATCGGCTTCGATCGCGATGTCCATCATTTCGCGCAGGGACCCTTCCAGTTCATTGTCGATTCCAGCAGGGTCCAGACCGCCCACGAGGGTCGCGCCTTCGCGCATGGCCTGTCTCATCAGCTGGCTCGCTTTCGTCCGAAGCAGTCCTTGCTGGGGAAAGGCCACGATCTCGTAGGTAAGCTTGTCACTGTAAGACTCGAGGGCTTCGCGTACGCCTTCGAGGTTTTTCAGGCCAACGAACGGGTCGATGTTCACGTGTGTCCGCACATGGGTGGCACCGCCTGCGAGCAGCCAGGAGAGCATGGCCTGTGCCCGCTGTTTTGTCGTGCCCGTCAACAAGGGCATTTCTCTCTCCTCGAATTGCAGCCGATCGATCAGCTTTTTCGGCGGCAGACATGATTTCCACGCTGCCCCAGCGTACGTCTTGTCCAGGTGGTTGTGCATTTCTGCAAACGATGGCAGCGCAAGCAGGCCGTTTGCATTCTGGATGGGGAGGGGAGTAGACGGCGGATTGGCTGCCGACTCGATACGGACGATACGGCCATCTTCAATGAGCAGATGGGCCAGCTCCGTGACCGTATGATCGACTCCATCCGGTCCCGTCTCGAATCCGGCGTCCAGGCGTACATTGGTGAGCCAAAAAGCATTCGTCATTAAACATCAATCCCTTCGCGTTGAAAATCAGGAAAACGAGTGAAATGGGTCAGAAGCCATGCTGCTTTTAAAATTGTAGAGAATATTTCGAACATAAAGTTGCACGTTCTTTACTTGTTTTTGCATCATCTTTACGTGTTCGGGGGAAAGGCGTCTCCTTCTTGGGATATGCCATTCGCTTGCCAACACGATGGTGTTATGAGAAAACAAAGTAGTAGACTGACGCGATAAACGAAACAGCAGCAGCCATGGACGAGAAAATAAAGTCCTAGACTGCTGCTGTTTTATTGAACAAACATTCCCAGCTGAACCGTAAAGTTCAAAGTGGTTACGTTTTTTGGCCGATTGACTTTTTTATCGCATTCTATTTCAGGGAGACAAGATAATCGGCAAGTTTATCGAAAGTAGCCTCAAGATCTTGTTGAAGCTTTGGAGCCATACCTTTGTAGGTATCTTGTTCCTCAGCTGAAGCGTTCACAGGGCAACCTTTCAATTTTAAAACAGTTTTACCTTCGTCATCTTCTAGCGTTATGATATTCATAATTTCAAGAGGCCAGCTCACGCTAAAAGGCGCTCGGATCGTATTGCCTTGCTCATCAGAAAAGGATCGGATATAAGCCACTTTCTCAGGTTCGACAACCTCTTGGTATGCAAATTTTCCCCACATCACCTGATTTCCGTCAGGAGACGTCTGGATACCTAAAAACTCGCCACCTGATCGAGCGTCCATTTTAACGATTTCGAGGGTGACCCCCTTTGGCCCCCACCATTTCGCGAAATGCCCGAGCTCTGTCCATGCTTTAAATACGAGTTCGCGAGGGGCATCGAATACACGCGTAATTGCAATTTCGAACGATTGATTCAGATTGTTATCCATGAAAATCCTCCTTGTTTTTCATGTAGCGCAATACCTCCGTGCCCTTCTGCCGTAAGCTGTGGCACTTTCTCGGAAACAGGACCATTCAAATAAGAAGAGTTCTGCCACGACACATGATCCAGCGTCCGCGAAAAGACGTACATGGGTTTCCGATCGAGCTTGCGTGCGAAGGCGATCTTGAATGGAGGTCCGTGCAGCCTCCTTATGTCTACAATTTAACATCCAAAAGCAGGCCCGGTTTCTCATGGATTGCTAATGGGCACAGTCCAGGCCATGCCGAATACTACTTTTTTCTCAATCTACAACTTTATTTTCCTAGTCTACTACTTTATTTTCATCTGACAGTTGGCAGTCCGTTTGCTCCGATGGTAAACGGCAGATGCGAAAAGCGGGGCGGCATCGCAGGGTAGGGCTGAACCATGATCTGTAGCTGTTGGCACGGGGAGTTGACCTCTGAACGAAAAGGGAGTAGTGTTTTATAGTACTACTGATAGCCTGTGTAAGAAAGAAGGGAATAGCTTGATTGATGAACTTCGAAAAATCGGCTTGTCTGATCTGGAGGCAAGATGCTATCTGGTGCTCCACGAGGACCCGAAGATATCCGGCTATGAGGTTGCCAAAAAAGTATCGGTTTCCCGCACGAATGTGTATGCGGCCCTGCGCTCGTTGACGGAAAAAGGCATATGCCGGGTAATCGAGAGCGAGCCAATCCTCTATGATGCCGTCCCGATTGAACAGCTGATCCGTTTGTTGAAATCCGATTTCGAGCAAACAACGCGTGTTCTGCAGGAGCAATTGAGTGCTGCTCCAAAGACGCCGCCCTCTTTTTACAGCTGGCAAGGCGACAAAGCGATCGAAACGGCCATTCGGCGATTGGTTGCCAATGCGGACAAAAGCATCGTAGCAGATATTTGGTCAGAAGACGTGCATTGGGTGGAAGAGCCTCTTTTGGAAGCGGAAAAGCGCGGGGTTGCCGTTACGCTAATCTCTATCGGGGAATGTACGACAAGCTTGAAACATGTGTTGATCCACAAAAGAAGCGCAGAATGGAGTACCGTTCGCGCGCGGAAATTTTCGATTTTGTGTGATGCCCAGTCTGCACTGCTCGGCAGCTTTGGAAGAGGCCTCAAACCGACTGTGCTGGAAACAGATCATCCCTCTCTCATCGAGCTCTTGCAAAATGCGTTCTACCATGACCTCGTCATGGAGCAAATGGAGCGGGATTTCGGCCAAGAGCTGGATAAAAAGTACGGGAAAGATTATGAGAGCATTCTTCATCCGTACAAGGAATACTTGTAAACAGTATTCCTTTATTTTGGGAGTTACTACAGTGGTATTTTTGCATGCATCTATGAACCGTAATAGAAACAAGCTCAGCCCGCTGAAGTAGCAGCGGACTGAGCTTGTTTCTCTGTGGGTCAGCGATTAGTCTTCTTCGTCAAAATCCGGGAAGATGTCCACCAGATAGCGGTGCAGTTCGCCATTGGCATCCAGCAAAACATTTGCGCTCTTGATTGGCTGGTTTTCTGATTTCTCCTTCGGGGTGAAGGTCACCAGCGTGAATGGCTTCCCTGGCAATTCCTCCTCCGGGTAACCTGTGAGGACATACGTATATTGCTTGCTGTATTCAAACTGGCTTGCACGATCCTTTAGGAAGAAGTCCAGGTAATGCTCCGCTCTTTCAACTGCTTCACGTCCCTGGAGCGGTTTGTCGGTGTTGGGACTCTCCGAATTATGGTCGAAAATAATGACTTCCCCTGTCTCTGCATTGAGCTTCAAATGGGCGATGAGGTAGTCTTGGTCGAACAGCAGCGCGACGAGTACAGTAATTTTGTTGCCATTTACGTCTTTCTCTACTGATTCTCTAATGCTGTCGATCCTGTAATCTGTCAGCTGGGGCACAATTTCCGTGAGTTCTTCCAGCTTGTTTTTTACCATTTCTTCCGCAGCCTCGGCAGAGAGCACGTTTTTCTTAGCTTTCTTCTTCGATGCTTTGCTGACTTCAGCCTTTGCGTAGACGGAGGTACTGGCAGCATTCCCAGATGCTGCCCATACGGGTGTGGCGGAGAGTAGAAAAACGGCGGCTAGTGCAGAGGCAGCAAAACTTTTGGCTTTCATGCTTCACATTCACTCCTATTTGGTAGTTTTACAATCAATAAATAAGACGAATGACTGTTGGAATAGTTTCATATATTTACCAAATTTTATAATTAAATGGAAATCTGATGAGACGCAATCTTGAAAAAAGTTCGTCTGAAACCGTATAATGGTAGTCCTTGGGAGGGGATAATGCCGTGAAAGACCACAAATGGATCGAACGAAATGGAAAACGTCTCTCTGCTATGATTCACTTGCCGGATGGTGTGGCAAATCCGCCTGTCGTCATTTTCTGCCACGGTTTTACGGGAGAAAAAGTGGGTGGCAACCAGTTTGTCCTGCGGCTGGCCAATGCGGTGGAGGCGGCCGGTTACGCTGCCATCCGGTTTGATTTTTCCGGATCGGGGGAAAGTGCGGGAATATTTGAGCAAGACACGACGATTTCCGGCTGGACAGACGATCTGCGTAACGTCGTCGAATGGACGAGGCAAGAACCTCTGTTTCGGGACTCCCCGGTATTTCTTGTCGGCCAGAGTCTCGGCGGGTGCATCGTCCTTCTCCATGACGGTACAAAACAGCCGGTGGCCGGCAGAATCGCGATCGCACCGGTGGTGGATCCCAAGCAAAATTTCCATGACACGATCCTGGGACCAGAGCTGTGGGAAGCAGCCGCAGCCGGACAGACGATTTCCCATTTTTACGGAAAGGGATTTTCGCTGCGGCCCGATCTTGTCCACGACATCCTCGAGCATGGGCACTCGCCTCTGGCCGCGTGCCAGTCCTATCGCGACCCGGTTTTGCTGGTCCACGGTACGGAGGATACGTCAGTGCCCGCAGCAGGCTCCACCCGGTTTGCCGAAGCGTACGGCGGTCCCGTCGAGCTTCTGCTGATGGAGGGGGCGGACCATAGCTTTTCCCGCCAGATGGATCTATTGCAACAGAAGATCGTGGAGTGGCTTTCCGCTCAGGCATACTAGCCTCGGAGGGACAAAGCCCGCTCTTTTCCGCGAAAAGGCCATGGAGGGGGTTCCGTGGCCTTTTGGTGCTGCCTATTTTCCCGGTGTAGCCTCCGGAGAGGGATTGCGGCGGGTCCACACCCAAAGAAGGAGGGCGGCTGCGCTGACCGTAGCGCCAAACAGGCAAACCGCATCCCAGCCCGCGTATGCGTAAAGATTGGTCGAAGCGATGGCACCTGTAGAGCTGCCGATGGAATAAAAAATCATGTACCCGGCAGTGAGCCGGCTCCGCGCTTCCGGGCGGACGGCGAAGATCAAGCTTTGGTTGGTGACGTGGACTGCCTGCACGGCCATATCCAGGATGACGATGCCGACCGCCAAGGCGGCCAGCGACGATTCCGTGAAGGTGATGGGCAGCCAGGAAACAAGCAAGAACAACAGGGCGATCCCGGTTGTTCGTTGCCCCAGCCCGCGATCGGCGAGCCGCCCCGCTCCTGCGGCAGCGACCGCGCCCACTGCGCCAGCGAGGCCGAATGCGCCGATGGCGGTATGCGACAGTGACAAGGGGGCCGAACTGAGAGGCAAGACGAGCGAAGTCCAGAGCGTGCTGAATGCCGTGAAAATCAAAAACGCGAATACGGCGCGGATGCGCAGGATTCTTTCCTGAACGAACAGCTCGATGATCGATCGCAGCAAAAGCAGGTAGGGAAGCCCCGTTCTTTTTTCTTTGGATGACGGCAGGACGCAAAGCAGGGCGACTGCCGTGACCAGCATGAGCACTGCCGAGACGAGATAGACAAAGCGCCAGCCCAGAAGGTCGGTCAGGATCCCTGCGAAAGTCCTCGCGAGGAGAATCCCGATCACGACTCCACTCGTCACTGCCCCGACGATGCGTCCTCGCTCAAGAGGGGCAGCCAGAGTGGAAGCGTACGACACGAGCACCTGCGTCACGACTGCCAGCATCCCGACGACAGCCAAGCCCGTGAATAATACGGGGATCGCGGGGGCCAGGCCAACTACCAAAAGGGCGGCTGCTGAAAGAAACATCATCCCTGCGATAAGCAGGCGCTGGTTCCAGGCATCGCCGAGCGGAACAAGGAGAAATAGTCCCAGTGCATAACAAACCTGCGTGACGGTAATGACGATGCCAATCCACGAATGGGAAATGCCGAACTCGCTGGCCAGGGAGTCCAGCAGGGGCTGTGCGTAGTAAACATTGGACACCGCCAGCCCGCAGGCTACGGAAAACAACAGAGTAACCTGGCGGGGCAGGGCTGAGGCGACTGTGCCATCCGCTGTGGGATGGTCCGTGGCGACGGCCTCTCTTTTGGCGAGCTTTTCCATACAATCCACTCCTTCTTGAAATTATTATGTACTCATCAGTATAATATACCAATCAGTACATTTTGCTTTGACGATAATGTACCGTCTGTTAACCTTGTTTGTCAATAGGGGGATCGCCTGGATTCTTGACATCGAGCAGGGGTTTGACAACAAGCTTCCACGATCGTAGAATCATAATATACCGAACGATATAAAAAGGGGTGCAAGAGTATGGTTCGACTTCGCGAGTTTGATGAGGAAAAGGCTTTGGACGCAGCCATGCAGCTCTTTTGGGAAAAAGGATACGAGGCAACCTCTTTAAGCGATTTGACCGCAAAAATGGGCATTTCCCGGCCGAGCCTGTACGCGGCCTACGGAGATAAAAAGGAACTGTTTGAGTCAGCGCTGCGCAAATACGCTCGCTCCCACGCCGCCTACGTAAGGGCCAGGCTCCAAAGCAGTTCCTCTGTCAAGGAGTCGTTTCGCTCCTACTTCGATGGGGTGGTGGAGGAGGCGTACGAAGGAGGGAAAAACCGGGGGTGCTTCTGCATCAATACGATGGTCGAGCTTGCCCCGCACGAAGAGATCTTTGCGATTCTGACGCGGGAGCATCAAATGTACCTCTCTGTGCTCTTCCAGGAAACCATCGAACGAGGCAAACAGTCGGGTGAGCTTGACGCCGCTGCGGACGCAAAAGCGTTGGCGCAGACCTTGGTCATATCGCTGATTGGACTTACGGTGCTGCTCAAGTCCAGGCCCGAACGAGCTTTCGTTGACAATTCCGTAACGGTGATGCTGTCTTTGCTCGGCTAAAAGCATTGGAAGGAGAGCGAACGCCATCATCCACTGGTTGATTCGAACCAAAAAGTCGGCCTGCCCGCATGCAGACCGACTTTATTTGTGAAGGGCCGAGGAAGGCGATCTCCCGAAGAAAGGCAGTAAGGATAAGATCACGTCCGGGATTGCAGATCGACAAAATAACGAACGACGTAATCACGAAACGTCCGAGCCGACTGGGAGAGATAACGATCTTTCCGCCAGGCGAGCTGGTACGTCCGCAGGCAGTAAGGCTTCTGGATCCGGATCAAATGGGCAGATCCGGCTTTTTCCCCAAGCGTCTGGGGCCAAAAGGCGACCCCGATCCCGGTCTGCAGGAAATGAGCGACGGCAGAGTGCTCGTCGACCTCGCAAATGATGTGGGGAGCAAATCCTGCCTGCTGGCAAAAACCGTCCGTCATCCAGCGGAAAGGGTTGTCTTCCTTGATGGAGATGAACGGCTCATGCGCCGCTTCCGCCAGATCGATTGTGGTTCGATTGGCCCAGCGATGGCCGGGTGGTACGGCCAGCAGGATCTCTTCGGTCAGGATGCTCACGCCGTCAATTCCCTCTCGCACAAGTGGCGGGAACGTGAAGCAAAAGTCAATCTCGCCCTTGATGAGCTGCTGCTCTTTTTCCGCGGCCGGGGCTTGCGTGATGCGCAGCTGGACGTCCGGGTGCAAGGCGAGAAAGGAGCCGATCATCTCGGAAAAGCATTTATGCGTCGTGGTAGAGACGAGTACCTTTCCCTGTTCCCTTCCAGCCAGATCGGCAATCTCCCGCTGTCCGTCATCCAACAAGGCGAGTGCTGCCTCGACTTTGCCGAGGAATGCTTTTCCGAAGGCATTTAATTGAATTTGCCGTCCCCTCCGGTCGAAAAGCGGGACGCCCAAATCTTCCTCCAGGCGGGAAATCGTCTTGCTCAAGGCAGGCTGAGCAATGCGGAGCTCCTGGGCTGCCTTTGTCATGTGCTCCAGCCTGGCCACCTTGCAAAAGTATTGCAGCTGCAACAATTCCAATGGCCTCACTCCAATTCATATACTTGAGTGTATAAATTGATTGGGAAAGATGTATTTTTGTTTATGATAGGGGAATTGTAGAATAAATCCTGCCAGATAGCAATCAGTCAAACGTGTCGCAAAAACGCTGGCAGGAAAGGATGAGTGTCCATGAAAGCGGCAGGAATTTTGACGTTTGGCCCCCCGGAAGTTTTGCAGTTGATCGAGGTCGATTCCCCGCAGGCAGGAAGACAAGAAGTGCGGGTTCAAGTCAAGGCGGCAGGTGTCCAGCCTTTCGATTTGGCTGTGCGAAGCGGCTGGGCTCCACCGGGAGGAGAGATCCGGTTTCCGCAGGTACTCGGAAATGAATTCGCCGGGATTGTAGATCAGGTCGGAGAAGAAGTAAGCGGCTTCTCGATCGGAGACGAAGTCATCGGCTTTCGCGTGCTGGGGTGTCAGGCTGAGTATGTGGTCGTCGGTCCGGAGCAACTGGTCAAAAAGCCGAAGGAAATGCCCTGGGAGGTAGCGGCTGTATTGCCGGCGTCGGGACAGACGGCGCATACCGCCTGGGAAGTGCTTGGAGTGCGCGAGGGGGAGACGGTGCTCGTTCATGCGGCCGCGGGTGGGGTCGGAACGTTCGCCGTTCAGATCGCCATAGCCAGAGGAGCGACGGTCATCGGGACGGCCAGTGAAAAAAATCATGAATACCTCCGCTCTCTCGGCGCTATTCCCGTCCGCTACGGTCCGGGACTCGTCGAGCGCGTGCGAGCCCTCACCCCCGACGGGGTTGACGCGGCGCTTGATGCAGCAGGGGCTGATGCGCTCATGGCCTCGGTGGAGCTGGTGCAGCAAAAGGAGCGGATCGGTACGATCGTGGCATTTGAGTTGGCGGAGCAGCTTGGCCTTCGATTCATCCGCAACCAGCGTTCCGCCGAACGGCTGCAGGAGCTCGTCGATTTGTATCGGCAAGGAAAGCTTCACATCACAATACGCGAGGCGTTTCCTCTACGTCAGGCAGCCGCCGCTCATCGCGAGCTGGAGTCAGGGCACGGGCGTGGGAAGATCGTCATCGTCATGGAGTAATGAGAGTAAAAGCCGGCCGGCATGCACACGGGCCGGCTTTTGGCTATCCTAAGCGTCATGCAGGGGCAGGACGATTTTGATCCCGAGCCCTCCGCCTGCAGGCAGAAACGCGCAGATTTCCCCATCCTGCTTTTCGATCATGCCTTTGCAAATGGCGAGCCCGAGTCCGCTGCCGTTTTTCACTTTCGAGCGGGCCTTGTCCACGCGGTAAAACGGATCGAATATTTTTTGCAGCTCTTCCGCCGGCACTCCGGGTCCGTTGTCGGTCAGCTCGAAGATCGCGTGTTCGCCATCGGTGTAGACGCTCATCGAGACGCGTACATGATCGCAGCCGTGGGAATGATTGAGCGAATTGTGGATGATGTTGGCGAATACCCGGCGGATCCGCTGCTCGTCGACGAACAGGAACGGGTTTCCTTCAAAGGAACAGTCACAATGAAAATCCGCGGCGAAAGTCGGCAGCTCCTCCTTGTACTCCGACGCGATCGATTCCACGAAGGAAACGAGCGGCACCTTTTTTCTGGTCAACAGCGGATGGTTGGCGTTTTGGACGTACTCGGAGAGGTCTTGCGTGAGCTTTTCGATTTCCGTCGCTTTCCGATAAATGATCTGGTAATATTCCAGGCGTTTCTCCTCCGAATGCACGCGCCCCTTCATCAGCCGCTCGATGTATCCCTTGATGGAAGTCAGCGGAGTCTTGAGATCGTGCGAAATCGCGGCCATGGCAGCAGACTGCTTCCGCTTTTCCAGCGAGAGAGTCTCGTTGGCCAGAAGCAGGGAGCTGTAGATTTTTTCCCACTCCATTTCGCTCGGGTATCTGGGCATCCCTTCCTTCAGGAGCTCGCTGTGCTTTTGGTAAAACGTCACGAGCGGCAGCATCGCCAGTCTGCGGCTGTATACCGCAAGAAAGATCGTCGACAGGCAAAAAAGCAGAACGGATACGCCAAGGAAGTGGCTGGACGCCTGAAGCGGACGCAGCATGTTCCACGTGACCGGGTGGGTAAAGGTAAACACGTATTGATGCTTCTCGTCCGTGTACTGGTCGTCCTGCAGGGTGACGGAGAAGATGTTGTGCGATAAAGAGTCGGCCGTAATGGACTTCTCTTTGGTCCGGTCGAACATGCTGATGCGCATGGAGTGGTTCTGGGCATACGTGTGCAAAAATTCGCGGGTCTCGCCAGGCTTGCCCCGCAGCTTGTTGATCTCTTCGATAAACTGACGGTCCTGCTGCTGAAATCCGTGCCGCAGCTTTTCCCATTCCGAAGCAAAATCGGCGATTTCAAATTTCCAGTAGTACACGCCAAGGATGAGCAGGCAAAGAAACAGGACGACGCAGTGAGCGATGAGCAGCTTGACTTGGATGTGGTTTTTCACTGCATGTCACCGACGAACTTGTAACCGATGCCCCAGACGGTTTTGATGTAATGTTTGTCCTGCTCCAGCTTGGAACGCAGGTTTTTGATGTGGACGGTCACGGTATTGATGTCCCCGAACTCGGTCTCGCCCCAGATGGCGTTGTAGATCTGTTCGCGGCTGAGTACCCGGTTCGCGTTTTCGGCCAGGTACAACAGAATCTGGAACTCCTTGGTCGACAGCTCCACCCGTTTATCGTGATGGAAGACCTCAAACGTATCCTTGTTGATCGTGAGGCTTCCGCTGTGTATGAGCTTGGCTGCAGATATGTATCGATTTTCCCGGCGGAGATGAGCGCGTACCCTGGCGATCAGCTCCGAAATGCTGAACGGCTTCAATATGTAGTCGTCCGCGCCGACCTCCAGGCCGATGACCCGGTCCAGCTCCCTGTCCTTCGCGCTGAGGAACAGAATGGGAATGTTGACAGCATTGCGTATTTTCCGGCAAACGTCCAGGCCGTCCATCTCCGGCATCATGATGTCGAGCAAAATCAGGGAAAGGGAAGGATCCAGCGCTTTTTCCAGCGCCTCTTTGCCGTTTGACGCTTCCACGGTGAGAAAGCCTTCGTCCTGAAAGCTCTCTGCGAGCAGACGCACAATATCGGGATCATCGTCGGCGATTAAGATGGTTGGGCTATTCATTTGAAGACCTCCTTATTCACCATTATTATAAATAGTTACGCTTCTCAGGAATATAAGGAGTAAATGCCTTCCCAGTAAAAAAAAGGCGTTCCGGTCGCGGAACACCTTTTTCGTGCTGATTCTTAGTTGGAATCGTCGCTTGGTCCTGGGAAGCTGAGCCAGTTCGTCGTCAAGCTGTCCACGGTAGTTGCGGAAGCCGCAGGTGCAGTCGCAGCGGTGCCATCCGTAGTTGTGGACGTTGCAGGAGACGTTGCAGCCTCGCCGGTAGTCGGGTTGACGATGCTGTGGTATTCTCCGACCATAGTAGTAAAGACGCTGGCAGTACTTTCTTTGTCATCGTCGCTTTTTGCGAAGGCCGGAACAGCCAGAGACGCTGTAATTGCCAGTGCGGCAGTCAGAGCTACGAAACGACAGGCTTTTTTCATGATTTTCATCCTCCATGATCCCTCTCCCCAGAGGGGGGAATATCTTCAAGTTTTGTTATAAACCACATTTCTGTAATCCTTCTGAAAAAAGTATGAAGTTTTATGAAGAACTGCACGAAGAAGTGCATTTGGGCGGCTCAACCTTAAAAGTAATTATTTTCGGAATAAACTTGAGCGAGAAATCGTTCAAAATAGTTGATATTTTACTAACAATGTGTAGTACTAGAGAAGTAGGATTTCATACTAAGGAGATGTAGAAGATGGAGTGTCAGCTAACGATTACCCTGGCGGAGCAAAAAAAGGAGAAGCCTTCGGCAGATAAGCTTGGGTTCGGCGTGCATTTTACCGATCACATGTTTACGATGGACTATACGGAAGGGAAGGGATGGCACGATCCGCAAATCGTACCGTACTCCCCGCTCACACTCGACCCCGCAGCCATGGTTTTCCACTACGGTCAGGCTGTGTTTGAAGGATTGAAAGCCTACCGCAATCAGGAAGACAGCGTCTGGCTGTTTCGGCCGGACCAAAACTTCAAGCGCATGAACCGCTCCCTGAGCCGCCTCAGCATGCCCCTGATCGACGAGGAATTCGTGCTCGAGGCGCTGAAAAAGCTGGTTGCTATTGAAAAAGAATGGATTCCGACGGAGAGCGGAACGTCTCTATATATTCGTCCTTTCGTAATTGCGACGGAAGCGTGCTTCGGCGTCCGCGCTTCGCATACGTACAAATTCGTCATCCTTCTGTCCCCGGTAGGCGCTTACTACTCCGGCGGCATGAAGCCGGTCAAAATTTACGTGGAAAACAACTACGTCCGGGCAGTGCGCGGCGGCACCGGAAACGCCAAAACCGCGGGCAACTACGCGGGCAGCCTGAAAGCGCAGGAGGAAGCGAAAGAGAAAGGCTACGAGCAAGTGCTCTGGCTGGATGGCATCGAGAACAAATACGTGGAAGAAGTCGGCAGCATGAACGTGTTCTTCAAGGTCAAGGGCGAGGTGTGGGTCCCTGCTTTGAACGGCAGCATTCTGGAAGGGATCACACGTGATTCCACGATTCACTTGCTGAAAGACTGGGGCGTGCCCGTGGTCGAAAAGCGCGTTTCGATGGAGGATCTGTACGAGGCGTACACCAAAGGGGAGCTCGAGGAAGCATTCGGCACCGGTACCGCCGCCGTCATCTCGCCGATCGGGGAGATGAGCTGGAACGGCCTTCGCATGGTCATCAACAAGGAAGAGACCGGACCGCTGACGACCAAGCTTTACGATACCATGACAGGCATTCAGTACGGCCAGCTCGAAGACAAGTTCGGCTGGTCTGTAAAAGTAACGGAATAGCCCAGACGCAACGAGCAGGCACAGTCGTCCTCGAACGAAGAGGAAGGCTGTGCCTTTTGCGTTCCACGTAATCAAAATTTTATGATCGTCCAAAATAACAATAGTAAAAATAATGAAAAGAGAAGTAAAGATAGTGGAAAGAAAAAAGTTAGAAAATTATTAAAATTAATACTACTGCACCGCAATTTTTCATGATTACTCATTTGCAAAAGGGGGCCTTCATTCGTGAAAAAAAAGAGCAAGCTTCGTTCCATCCTCGCCCTGTCCGTGCTGATCGCAACCGTTCTCACGGGTTGCGCATCCGGGCAGCAGGCCAATAGCCCGACCGGCGCAAGCAAAGCAGCGGACAGCCAAACGAAAACCGCTCCCGCGCCTGCGGAGGGAGGCACTTTGATCATCGCCCGCTTGTCCGACGCCAACAATCTCGATCCGCATTTCAGCACCCAGATCAACTCGATGGCGGTCGTTCAGCACAAACTGTACGAGGGACTCGTGCTGCAAGGGCCGAACAGCGAGTACAAGCCGCTCCTGGCAAGCGAATGGAAGCAGATCGACGACCTGACCTGGGAGTTTGTCCTGCGCGAGGGCGTGACCTTCCACGACGGCACCCCCTTCGATGGCGAGGCGGTGAAAAAGACGATCGACCGCATTTTGGACAAGAATGCCCCTACTCCCAAAGCCAACATGTTCGGAATGATCAGGGAAGTAAAGGTGGTGGACACTCACAGGATCCAATTCGTGCTGCACTATCCCTTTGCGGGGCTCTTGTCTGTCCTGGCGAGTGCGGAGGGAGGCATCATCAGTCCAAAGGCCATCGAGCAGTACGGCAAAGACCTGAGCAAGCATCCGGTCGGGACGGGCCCGTTCGTGTTTGAATCGTGGACCCCCGGGCAGGAGATCGTGCTCGTGAAAAATGAAAACTACTGGGGGAAAAAGCCCAGGATCGACAAGGTCGTCTTCAAAACCGTACCTGAGGACACCACGCGGGTAGCGATGGTGGAGACGGGCGAAGCGCACATCGCGGAGCAGTTGCCGGTGACGGAGCTCGAGCGCGTGCAAAATTCCCCGAACATGACACTCGGGCGTTATCCGTCCTTTGCGGTGGACCACATCGGCATGAACGTCACCAAGAAGCCGTTTGACGACGTCCGCGTGCGGCAGGCGATTGCCCATGCCATCGACAAGGAAGCGATCATCCAGGGCGTGTACAACAACGTCGGGAAAGTCGCCAACTCTACCTTGGGGCCACAGGTCATCGGGTACAGCCCCAATGTAAAAGGGCCGGAATACGACCTGAACAAAGCCAAGCAGCTGCTTGCCGAAGCGGGATATCCGAACGACTTTAAGGCGACGGTGTACTTGAATGACAACAAGGCGAGGATCAATGTGGCTGAAGTGCTGCAATCGCAGCTCAAAGGGATCGGCATCGACCTGCAAATCCAGGTGATGGAGTTCGGGGCGTACCTCGATCTGGCTGCGAAAGGCGAGACACAGATGTTCATCAGCGGTTGGGGAAATGCCACTGGCGACGCCGACTACAACCAGTACAATCTGTTCCACAGCACGTCGCACGGAGTGCCCGGCAATCATTCCTTCTATTCCAATCCGAAGGTGGATGCGCTCATCGAAGCGGGCCGCAAAGAGAAAGACCCGCAGAAGCGCAAAGATATTTACGAAGAAGCACAGCAGATCGAGATGGAGGAAGTCCCTCTGCTCCCGTACCGCAGCAGCGAAAACCTGGCGGCGATCTCCAAAAGCGTGCAAGGCGTGACCATCAGCCCGTCCGGGTATGTCGAACTCAACGATGTGACGATTCAGGAGTGAGAGCAAGTACATCTAAGCAGCCGCATGGGAAGGAACTACCTGCATCAGAAAAAGGAAAGGGGAGCAGATGATTTCTGGCTCCTCTTTCCTTTTGGCCGGACTAATACTAATACGTAAACTTGTTGATCAGCACTTTGAGCTCCTCGGCCAGCGATGCCAGCGCCTGGGAAGAAGAGGAGATCTCTTCCATGGAGGCGAGCTGCTCTTCCGTCGAAGCCGCGACCTCTTCGGCCGATTCCGCGTTGTTCTTGGCGATCTGCGCCAGCTCTTTTGCCACCTCGCTCACAGCCCCTACGCCAGCCGAGATTTGCGACGCGATGCTGGATACTTCCTCGATCCGCGGAGCTGTCTTTTGCGTGCTTTGCAAAATTTGCTCGAACTTGTGGATCGTATCCGTAGAGACTTCCAGCCCTCCTGCCACGTCCTGCTTGACCTTTTCCATGGTCAGCACGGACTCTTTCGTTTCCCGCTGAATTTCCGCGATCAACTCCGAGATTTGCGCGGCGGAAGCCTGGGATTGTTCCGCCAGGACCCGTACCTCAGTCGCTACGACGGCAAATCCTTTTCCGTGCTCGCCAGCACGTGCCGCCTCGATGGCTGCATTCAAGGCAAGCAGGTTGGTCTGCTGGGCGATGCCGCTGATGACTTCGGAGATCGTGCCGATTTCTTTCGAACGCTCATACAGCGATCTGATCATGGTATCGGATTTTTCCACCGACTCGTGAATCGAGTTCATTTGTCCCATCACTTGCTGGATGGACGTCCCGCCTTCGTCGGCCTGGACCGTCGTGTCTTTCGAGAGGTCGGATAGCACGCGGACCGTGTCTACGATGCGTTCGACCCCGTAAGAGATTTCCTCGAGGGCCTGTACGTTTTGGTCGACTCCGCTCGTTTGCTTTTCCGCGCTGGTGGCCACTTCCTGCACCGCAGCCGCGACATGCTCGGAGGTAGCGCTCGTCTGCTGGGCGCTCGCCGTCAGCTGTTCGGAGGACGCGGCTACCTGTTCCGCCCGCGTCTCGACATCCTGGATCAGCGTCCGCAGGTCGGACTGCATCTGCTGGAACGCCTGGGCGAGCTCCCCGATCTCATCGTTGGACTGCACCTCGATCGTTTCGGTCAGGATGCCGTTGCTGATTTTGACCGCTTGCGCGTGTAGCAGCTTGATGGAGCGGATGACGCCTCGGAGGATCACGGCAATCAGACAACCGCCGAGGAGCAGGCATGCGACGATGGTAATGACCGTGTTGATGAATATCGGTTGGACGGCTTCCGTGATTTCACGGATGAGCATGGTTCCGCCGATTTTCCAGCCAGTCAGCTTGTTTGTGGTGAACAGCATGCTTTTCTCGTCGCCGTTCAGCGTGTAGGAAAAGCTGCCGGACTCGCTTTGATACGCCTGGTCGTAGAAGCTCTCCTGTGCGACTTCACCGGCTTTCATCGTCGGATGGACGACGTATTTTTTGTCCTGGTCCAAAATCAATACGTATCCGTCTTTCCCGATTTGTACGGAAGAAGCGGCTTTCTTGATCTGTTCGATGCCGAGCGTGATCCCGACGACTCCGGATCCGTCATCCGTCGTTCTGGCGATGGTCACGATGACTTCCCCAGTCACAGCAGACAGGTACGGGGGCGTAATGATGGCTGTCCCCTTGTTGGCCATAGCATTTTTATACCAGTCTCTCGTACGGGGATCGAAACCGGGTTTGGCCTCCTGCTTCGGGTAGCGGTAGTAGTAGCCCTCCTCGGTCCCCATGCTGATGCTCGCCACCTCTGGGTGCATCCCCATGTACATTTCGAAATAACGCATGACGTCCGGGCTTTCGCCGGGATGGTACATGCTTTTGTTGATGACGGAAGCCAAGTATGTGGCGTCGTCCATTTTGGGCGTGAAGGTGGAATTGACGACCGTATTGACGAGCTCCACGTTTTCGCCGGCACTCTTCAGCATCTGGCTTTCCATCGCAGCTTTCGACTGGGTGTATGCCAGTGTTCCGATGACGAGCGAAGGAAGGATGAGAATCAAGAGAAACGTAGTGATGAGCTTCGTCTTGAAGTTTCCGCGCCGGACATTCCATAATCGAATCTTCATGTTTGCAAGCATCCTCTCTGATGATGGATAGAAAAAAGTGATATTTTTCGCCAATCATTTATATCGGATAAAGGGGGATGATGAATTAGCTGCAAACTAGTAAAAATACTGAAAATAGAAGTAAAGAGAGTGAAAAATTATAGGCAGAATTGTAGGTAAAATGAAACGAGCGCGAATGATGGAAAAATTCACAAGAATACAGCGCGCGAAAAAGGGGGACATCACTATGAAAAGGACGCGCTTTTTTCAGACGCTGATTGCGCTGACAGTTGCGGTATCGGCTGCGCTGACAGGCTGCTCGTCTGGCCAAGAGGCAAGTCAAACCGCCAACGGTTCGGCTCAACCGGCAGCCAACCCGCAATCGGGCAAAACAGGCGGCACGCTCGTGATTGCACGGCTGTCCGATGCGAATAACCTTGACCCGCATTTTCTCACCCAGATCAACTCGGCTGCGATCATTCACCACAAGGTATACGAAGGACTCGTCCGGATGGACAAGGAGAGCAAGTACGTGCCAGCGCTTGCCACGGAATGGAAGCAGCTGGATGACGTGACGTGGGAGTTCAAGCTGCGCCAGGGCGTCACCTTCCACGACGGCGCACCGTTCAATGCGGAAGCGGTCAAAAGAACGATTGCCCGCGTGCAGGACCCGAGCGTCGGCTCCAACCGGGCGAATCTGTTTGAGGCGATCAAGGAAGTAAAAGCCGTGGATGACCAAACCGTCCAATTCATCCTGCACTATCCGTATGCTCCGCTCTTGTCTGTGCTGGCCGGTGCGGAAGGGGCGATCCTTTCTCCCAAGGCAATCGATCAGTACGGAAAAGATCTGAGCAAACACCCGACGGGCACCGGACCGTACAAGTTCGAATCGTGGACGCCCGGACAAGAAGTAGTCCTCGTGAAAAACGAGAACTATTGGGGCGGGCAGCCCAAGCTGGACAAAGTCGTCTTCAAGACCGTCCCTGAGGACACGACCCGCATTGCCATGGTAGAGACGGGAGAAGCACAGGTAGCCGAGCAGCTGCCCGTAACGGAAGTAGATCGCGTGCAAAATTCGAGCAGCATGACGCTCGGGCGCTTTGAATCCTTCTCCAGCGACCATATCGGGATCAACACCAAGAAGAAGCCGTTTGACGACGTGCGGGTACGCCAGGCGATCGCGTATGCCGTCGACAAGGAGTCCATCATCAAAGGAGTGTACAACGATGTAGGGACACCGGCTCACTCCTCCATCACCCCGACGATGGTGGGCTACAGTCCAAATGTAAAAGGGCTGGATTACAACCTGGAAAAAGCAAAGCAGCTGCTGGCAGAGGCAGGCTACGCCAACGGACTCAAAGCGACGATTTACTTGAATGACAACAAAGCCCGGATCAGCGTAGCGGAGGTATTGCAGCAGCAGCTGAAACAAATCGGGATCGACCTGCAAGTGAAGGTGCTGGAATTCGGGGCGTACATCGATGCGGCCTCCAAGGGGGAGACTGACCTGTTCATCAGCGGCTGGGGCAATGCTACGGGCGACGCCGACTACAACCAGTACAACCTGTTCCACGCCAAGTCGCAAGGCGCGCCGGGGAACCACTCGTTTTACAGTAATCCGGAGGTGGACAAGCTGATCGAGGACGGCCGCAAGGAAAAGGATCCGGCGAAACGTACACAAATCTACGAGCAGGCCCAACAGATCGAAATGAACGAGGCAGCACTGATTCCGTACCGCTTCTCCGAGAATCTCGCTGCTATCGAGAAAGGTGTGGAGGGCGTCTGGATCAGCCCTGCCGGCCACATCGAAATCGACGAGGTAACTCTTCCATAATCATGACGCTCAGGAGCAGCATCGCGAGACTTCCCGAGGGGATCGAGCCATGCTGCCCTTTTCTTCTAGGGGGAAACTTTCCTGGGAAATGCTCGGAGAAGGAAAATCGATCAGGCAAATTCGCAATCAGGGGGGTGCACGGGGAGCCTTGTCATGAAAGGCTGGAGGCATTGCTGCCCTGAATCGGAGTACGTGCAGGAAAAGGAAGAGTCAAAAATAAAGTAAGTGTAAAAATATTATAAATAGATGTAAAGATGCTGAAAGGCTTGCTTGACCCCTTGCTTTATAATGCAGATAAGAACCTAACACAGAAATTTCGACAACATCTCACAGGGGGCATACAGATGAAGAAAGCACGCTTGTTCGGATCCTTGCTCGTCCTGACTTTGACCGTCGGAGCAGTACTGACCGGCTGCGGAGCGGGGCAGGATCAAGCCGGTTCAGGTACCGCAGCGCCTGCGGAAAGTCCAAAAGCAGGGGGCACGCTGATCGTAGCTCGCAAGGCGGATGCCAACAATCTCGACCCGCACTTCATTTCCAACATTCCATCCGCGAACTACATTTACGGCAAAGTATATGAAAGCCTGGTGGCTCGCGACAAAAACTCGGAGTACAAGCCTGCTCTGGCGACGGAGTGGAAGCAGGTGGACGACCTGACGTGGGAGTTCAAGCTGCGGTCGGCGGTCACTTTCCACGACGGAGCTCCGTTCAATGCCGAAGCGGTAAAAAAGACGTTCGACCGGGTGCTGGACCCGAAAGTCGCTTCGCCACGAGCTTCCAACTTTTCCATGATCAAGGAAATCAAAGTGGTGGATGAACAAACCGTGCAATTTGTCCTGGAATATCCGTTCACTCCGCTTCTTTCCATCCTGGCGAGCTCCGAGGGCAGCATCCTGAGCCCGAAAGCGATCAGCGAGCATGCGGACACGCTTTCCAAGCAGCCAGTCGGAACCGGGCCGTTCAAATTTGAATCGTGGACACCGGGCCAGGAAATGACACTGGTGAAAAACGACAGCTACTGGGGAGAAAAGCCGAAGGTAGACAAGGTCGTCTACAAGGTCGTACCGGAAGACACGACCCGCATCGCGATGGTGGAAGCGGGAGAAGCCCATATCGCCGACCAGCTCCCGGTTACGGAGGTCGAACGCGCCCAATCGTCTCCGAACATGACGATGGTTCGCGCGGAGGGCTTGGGTGTCGAGTACATCGGGTTCAATGTGACCAAAAAGCCGTTCGACGATGTCCGTGTCCGCCAGGCGGTCGCCCATGCCATCGAAAAGGAAGCCATCGTCAAAGGCGTGTACAACAACGTAGGCACGGAAGCCGTGTCCGCCATGTCTTCCAAAGTCATCGGCTACAATCCCGATCTGAAGGACTACGCGTACGATGTGAACGAAGCGCGCAAACTGCTCAGCGATGCGGGCTATCCGAACGGCTTCAAGACGACCATCGTAACCGATGACCGCAAAGAGCGGATGAACGTCGCTGAAGTCATTCAGTCCCAGCTGAAAGGAATCGGGATCGACGTGGACATCAAAGTGATGGAGTACGGGGCTTATCTCGAATACACCGACAAAGGCGAGCACGACATGTTCATCGGGGGCTGGGGCAATGCGACCGGGGACGGCGACTACAACCAGTACAATGTCTTCCATAGTTCGTCCAAAGGAAGCGCCGGCAACCTCGCGTTTTACAACAACCCTGAAGTGGATCAGCTGATTGAGCAGGGGCGTCGCGAAAAAGACGCGAAAAAGCGCAACGAGATCTACGCCAAGCTGCAGGAAATCGAACTGAACGACGCGCCGGTCATTCCGATCCGCACGATTGATCACGTGTCGGTGACATCCAAGGATGTGCGCGGCTTCTGGCTGAATCCGGTAGGGTATTTGATGTTGGACGATGTCACGATTCAATAAGCATAGGGGAAAGCGGGGATGGCCCAAAGCCATCCTCGTTTTCGTCTGAAGGATGGCTTCTCGCAGGTCGGCAGAATGCCGGCGATCGTAATGTATATGGACGCAGGAGGAAAAAAATCCCACGATCGGATAAAGGAAGACTGTTTCGGATGGAAGAAATATGTTATATTTTCTGACATGAAGGTAACTGAGGGGGATTTCATGTGAGCTGGTTTCTTTCCGGTTTTTTTCTCTCGCTTTCTCTTTGTCTGGACCTAGGGATCGTCAATGTCGCGATTCTACGCGCAGGCGTCGCAAGGGGGCTGCTCCCGTCCTTTCTGATCGGGGTCGGTTCCAGCATCGGCGACCTGGTCTACGCATTGCTTTCCATGGCAGGGATCTCTCTTCTCCTAGAAAACAGGATCATCCGCTGGGTGCTGTGGCTCGGAGGGACAGTGGTTCTTTTGTACATGACGTGGAACATGCTGAAGGAATTCCGCAAGCCGAAAACAATCGAGCTTCAAGAGGAAGAGGAGCAGGTTGGCACCCGCAATTGGAAGGATTTCTCCTCGGGACTTGGCCTTGCCTTGGCTTCGCCATCCGCGATTCTCTGGTTCGCTACGATCGGCGGCAGCGTCATCGCTTCGTCCGGCGCCGAGTCTTCCGCAGCGCTGCTCATGTTTTTTGGCGGCTTTTTTTCGGCGTCCATCGCCTGGTCGCTGTTCATGGCGGGCGTTTCCAGCCAGGGCGGAAAGTGGCTGGGACAGCGCCTCGTGCGCGGCTTCTCGTTCGTATCGGCGCTGCTCTTCCTCTACTTCGCCGGGAAAGTGTTCGTGGACGGCTACTATACGCTGTTGTAGCCAACGGGCTCGATCGCTGGTAAGGTAAGAGGAGGATAGAGAGAGAGGGATAGAGACAGGGATAGAGACAGGGATAAAGACGAGGAGGGAGAAGGGCATGCGCGAAGAGATGCTCGACATCATTGACGAAGAAACAGGGGCCCCGATCGGAGTGGCCGCCCGAGGGGAAGTGCACCGACTGGGGCATTGGCATCAAACCTTCCACTGCTGGATATACACGGTGAGAGAAGGCGGGATCGAGCTGTTGTTTCAGAAGCGCCACCCCGAAAAGGATACGTGCCCCAATCTGCTGGACATTACCTCCGCCGGACATCTGGCAGCGGCCGAGGGGCCCGCTGACGGTGTGCGTGAGCTGGAGGAGGAGCTGGGAATCAAGATTCCGTTCGCTGCGCTCCAATCGGTCGGTGTCATCAAGGATGTGATGGTCTCTCCCGGCATCTGCGACAAGGAGCTGTGCCATGTATACGCCTGCGCTTCCGACAGGCCGCTGCACGACTACCGGCTGCAGCCCGAAGAAGTGACGGGGCTCTTTTGGGTGCGGCTGGACGAGCTCGAACGGCTGTTTGCGGGGGAGCTTTCCCGGATCACGGCAGAGGGCTTTCTGTCCGAGGCCGACGGAACGAAGAAGGACGTCGTGCTCGAAGTGGCCCAGGCTGCCTTCGTCCCGCATGAGTCGCATTACTACCGGCGCGTTTTTGCCGCCGTGCGCAGACTCGCCTCTGGTTCGGCATAAACAAATAGGCTTGTTCGCGATACCTGTTCCGGCTTCACGGGGCAGGCATTTTTGTTTGCGAAGCAGCAGATTTTCAATATTATGGGAAGGGCGTTCTGTGCTATACTGTAACAATGCTTTTCTAGATAGAGACGTTTTTGGTAGGTAGAGAGGAGATTGCAATGAGGGCAAAAATCATGATGGCGCTGATGCTTTCGACGTTCCTGGCCGCAATGGAAGGAACGATCGTCAGTACGGCAGTGCCCCGCATCACCAGCGATTTGTCTGGATTCGAGCAGGTTAGTTGGGTGTACGCGATCTACATGCTGGCGACAGCTGTTTCGGCACCCATTTACGGAAAGCTGGCCGATCTGTTCGGCAGAAAAAACGTGATGATGGCGGGCATCGGCATTTTTCTCGCAGGTTCTACGCTCTGTGGACTTGCGACGTCGATGGGGCAGTTGATCGTCTTCCGTGCGCTGCAAGGCTTGGGAGCGGGATCGGTCATGCCCATCACGATGACGATTATCGGAGACTTGTATAACGATCAGTCTTCACGGGCAAAAGCCCAGGGCTGGATCAGCGCCGTCTGGGGGTTGTCCGGCGTGGCGGGTCCGCTGGTTGGAGGCTTTTTGGTTGATACACTCACTTGGCGGTACATCTTCTTTCTGAATTTGCCGTTCGGCCTTTTGTCGTTTTTCATGCTGGTCCTGTCTTACAAGGAAAAGCTGGGGAGCAAGACCAAGCGCCATATCGACTACCAGGGGGCGCTCGTATTTAGCGTCGGGACGATTGCGCTGCTGTACGCGCTCTTGACGGGAAGCCAAAACCAGTCGTGGCTCAGTCCGACGACCGTATCCTTGATCGTGTTCAGCCTGGTCACCTATCTGGCTTTTCTCTCCGTCGAAAGAAAGTCGCCGGAGCCGCTGATACCGCTCACGCTCTTTACGAACCGCAACGTCACATTGATCAATCTGCTGACGCTGCTGGTCAATGCGATCGTCATCAGCCTGGTCGTTTACCTGCCCATCTGGAGCCAGGGCGTGCTAGGAGAAAGCGCAACAATGGCTGGATTCGTGCTTACGCCGATGTCCGTCTGCTGGACGCTCGGAGCCGTCGTGTCAGGCAACCTGCTGGGAAGGCTGCGGGCCGAACAGTTGATCACAGCAGGCACGGCTGTGCTTTCGGTCGCATCCCTGCTGTTGTTCCTGCTTTCCCCCCAATCGCCAGGCTTCCTGATTTACGTGGCGGTAGGCTTGATCGGCTTGGGCATGGGACTCATCAGTCCGATCGTCATGGTCAAGATTCAGGCGTCCGTCCCGGTGGACAAACGGGGGACGGCCGTTGCTTTAAATACCTTCACGGGTACGTTCAGCCAGACCTTTGGAGCAGCGGTGTTCGGCATGTTCTTCAACATGGTGACCGTAGCGAGCGGATTGTCCAATCTGGGCTCTTCCTTCGAGCACGGCGCGGCTGTACAGGGGCAGCTCGAACAGGCTCGTGACGTACTTGCTTCGGGCGTGCACGCGGTGTTTACGGGCACGCTGGTCGTGGCGGCAGGCAGCCTGGCTCTCGCTTTGCTGATCGCGCGCGGACAGCGGGAGCGGTTGCGCGAAAACGGATAGGAAGGCGTCGGCCATCATGCCGGCGTCTTTTTGCGCAGATGGGCTTTTTCTAGGGGTTGCCGAATCGCCCAAATATTGGGTACTATTTTCCTGATGGCGATGTCCACAATACGACGGATAGGGGTGCAGGGGACGATGGAAGAAATTCGGCCGATTTCACTTGAGGATATCCAGGATGTTGTCAACATTACCGCGATGGCGTATCCGGGAAGCAATCTCCTTTCGCCGGAAAACGGGAAAAGGTTTGAAGCGCGTGTGCGGGAGACGCTGGAGAACGACCAGACGGCCAGCTTTCACGGCCTTTTTCGCGATGGGCGCCTGATCGGCGTCATGAAGTGGTACGACTTCTCGATGAACGTCCGTGGCAGCATGATGCTCACGGGAGGCATCGGCAGCGTCGCGGTCGATTTGCTTCACAAAAAGGAAAAAGCGGCGAAGGCCATGCTGCAGGGGTTCCTTGCGACGTACCGCGAGCGCGGGATCAGCCTGGTGTCGCTGTATCCGTTCCGCGTCGATTTCTACAGGAAGATGGGGTTCGGAGCAGGGACCAAGGTCCACCAATACCAGATCCTGCCCGCGAGCCTTCCTTTTACGGCAAAAGACAAGGTCGTCTACCTGGGACAAGGGGACCGGGAGCAAATCCTCGCCTGCTATCAACGCATCGTAAGACAGACACATGGCATGATCAAAAAAACGGAGCACGAGCTGAAGGCTTTTCTGGAGCAGCCGGAGCAAATCGCCGTCGGGTGCAAAAGGGATGGCCGCATCACAGGCTACCTGGTATTCCAGTTCCGCCGCTCTCATGAACAGAATAGGCTGCAAAACGACATCGTCGTCAAAGAGTTTTTGTACGAGGACCGTGAAGCGATGGCACAGCTGCTGTCTTTTTTGCACAGCCAGGCGGATCAGGTGCACCGCATCGAACTGACGACGGCTGATGACGATTTTCACTTGCTGCTCGCCGATCCGGGCAATGGCACGAACAGACTGCTTCCCAGCGTCTACCATGAGAGTCATGTCTCCGGCGTCGGACTGATGTACCGGGTGATCGATGTTCCGGGGTTTTTCCATCAATTGTCCGAGCAGCGCTTTGGCAGGGAAAGCTGTCTCTTGCGGCTGAACATCCGCGATTCGTTTTTGCCGGAAAACGAAGGAAGCTGGCTGGTCGATTTTCGGGAGGGCCGTCCCCATTTGGTGGAGAATGGTCAGGCCGATGTCGAGCTGACGATGGACATCTCGGATTTTTCCTCCCTCGCGATGGGGGCGGTCAGCCTGCGCAAGCTGCACATGTACGGGCTCGCAGAGGTCGATGAGGAAAAAGCGGTCCCTGTGCTGGACAGACTTTTCGCGGCAACGGAAAAACCTCGCAGTACCACCCCGTTTTGATCAAACAGGAATTGTCACAATATAGACACAAAAGCGGCATCTTTTCTGGACCCCCTCCATATCATGGTACAAAATGGGAGGGGGTCCTTTTCGTGATCTATTTGACCTTGGTGATCTTTTTCGCCTTCTTGCTGGTTGTCTGGTTTGTGGTCAAACTCCTCTTCCGCCTGGAACGCCGCGATTCAATCACGTACGACCAGCGTCAGCTGTGGGAACATTATGATGTGAGTAAGCAGGACATGCGTTTTCCGAAGCAGAAAAAATAAAGGGTGAGGGAAGCGCCGATGCCGATCATGGGCGCTCTCCTGCCTGGCTTGGCCAGGACGAATGCTTCGGCTGCGTCAGACTTCCGCAGAAGGCTGGCCGTGGTGATTCCCAAAAAAAGAAGGTGAGCGATATGAATGGAGGAACCGAGGGACATCAGCGGGAGTACTTTCGTCTAAAGCTGGATCATCCTCTCTGCGCCGACATGACGATCGTGCTCATCAAAGGAAAAACGATGGAAATTGGCAGTGCCAAAGTACTGATCGATGACTTGGGTGCAGGGGGATTGCGCTTCTTTTCCCATTTGAAGATGCCGGCAAACGATCAGCTCGTTCTGCAGTTTGATACGGTTCTTTGCGGACAGCCGTTGAAAATGTACGGCCATATTGTGCGGACCCAAGCTTGGGAAGAACGCTATTATGAATACGCAGTACGTTTTACGATGGAGGAAGCCCAGCATCTCGAAATCAACCGTCTGGTAAACCGGCTGGCCATCCGATACCGCAATCGGAAAGAGCTCGGAGACGGACCGTTTTGGCGGGGGGACCCGCGCGCATTTTTAGATCAGCAGGCCGAGCTCTCCATGCAAACCAACCATTCGTAGACAATCAGCTCCTGCGTCGGGCACGAAATCCCGACGAGGAGCTTTTTTGTTTGACAGTAATTAAACGAAATGATAAATTGTCTACTATAAAACAAACAAAAGAAAGTAGTGTTTGGAAAGTGGCGCTAACTGAACAGTTTTGGGAAGCTTCCATGGAGGAATGGAAGGCGGGGTACCAGGAACGGAAACACGACTACTTCTGCTTGCTTTGCGGCGAAACCGTCGAGAAGGGGATCATCTACCCGGTTGGAGAACGCTTGTACGAAGCGGCGAGGTACATGGCGCACCACATCGAGGAAGTGCACGGCTCGGTTTTTGACTACGTAAGCCGGCTGGATAAGCGGATCACCGGCCTGTCCGATCATCAAAACAGCTTGATGCGCCTGTTTTACCGCGGTTTGAGCGACCAGGAGGTGCAAAAGGAGCTGGGGATCGGGAGCGCATCCACGATCCGCAATCACCGCTTTGCCCTGAAAGAGAAGGAAAGGCAAGCGAAAGTGTTTCTGTTGATGATGGAGCTGCTGAAAGAGACGGGCAAAAAAGCGGCTCATGGGAATGCGGCTCCGGGCAAAAAACAGGAGCGGCAGACGCCATTCACCGAGGCGGAGCAAGCAGAAGCCATGCGAAAGTACTTTCCGGAAGGCGAGTTTGGCCCTTTGGCCGCATTCCCGCGCAAGCAGAAACAGCGGCTGGTGGTGCTTGGTGAAATCGCCAAGCGGTTTGATCCGGGTAGAACCTACACGGAAAAGGAAGTCAATGCCATTCTCGAAGCCATCTATGATGATTACGTCACGGTGCGGCGATACTTGGTTGATTACTCGTTTCTGGGCCGGAAGCCGGATGGAAGCCAGTACTGGGTGATAAACAAAGGAGAGGAGCAAGAGACCCCGATGAATCGAAAACAAGAACTGAAGCAGATGTACAAGGAAGCGAAAACGGAGGCGGGAGTCTACCAAATTCGCAACACGGTCAATGGAAAAGTGTGGATCGACGGGACGATCAACCTGAAGACGATGAACGGGAAGCAGTTCATGCTCAAGCACGGTTCCCATCCGAGCAAAGCGCTGCAAAAAGAGTGGAACGAATACGGAGAAGAGGCATTCGCATTCGAGGTGCTGGAAGTGCTGGAGCAAAAAAGCGATCCGTATTTCGACGCTGCAGACGCTCTGGAAAAGCTGGAAGAAAAGTGGCTGAACAAGCTCCAGCCTTACGGAGAGCAAGGCTACAACGAGAGGAAGAAGCGGTGAAGGCTGCCTTTGTGGCAGCCTTTTTTCCGTAAAAAGGAGGGGGGAAATAAGAAGGTGCTATCCGCTGGAAGGCTTGGCCTTGTCTTCTGCATCCTCGTCCCTGTGAACGCCATCGTCAAGCAGATGGAACCGCTCGAGCTGGTCCCGCAGCCCTTCGCGAAGCAAAATCTCTTTTTGCTTTTGGCCGATCAGATCATAATGGGGAAAGGGAGGGCGGTCGTGGATGTAGGCTGGATTCAATCCGTTTGCCAGGCACCATTCCGTCAGTGTGCGGCGATTCGCACACCCCACCTTGGTGACTGTCTTGATCCCGGGAAAGCGGGGATCGATCCAGTAATGGGTCAGATAGGCGATCTCTTCTCTCGTCACCGCTTCCTTCCAGCGATTCAGTTCTTCCCGTGTAATTCCAAAAGCCACGTCGATTCATCCTTTTGCATTTGCATAGGGTCGGTTTTCCCTATTATAGCAGAACAGGCAGACACAAAAAGACAGACTCCCGGAGCGGTACAGAAGGGAGTCTGTCTTTTCGCATGGCATTACCGAATGCCTGGCGGAAGAGCAGGCGGGATGTAGTTCAGCTCTTCATCGGATGTGATGTAGTCCGTGTGTACCATGAGCAGCAAATAGCGTTTGCCTGTTTGCGGATCGCTGAGGATGATGTGGTCGCGTCCCGCAGTCTCCAGCACGCCTCGGAAAATTTTGGCGTTCCATTGGCTGTTGTTCTCAAACGTTTGATACACGGTGATGACTTTGCCGCGGTTCAAGCGCAAAATGTTTTCGATGTAAGACTCCTCGACGAATTGACCCGGGGCAAAAGGGACGCCGGGAATAGCCGAACCGCTGGGCTGCATGGGCACCATCTGGGGCTGCTGCTGTTGCTGCTGTTGCTGCATCCCGAACGGATACTGGGTCGACGGGTACATGTCATATCCGTATTGCGGGTACGAAGGGTATGGCATTTGTTGACTCATGATGAACTCGCTCCTTTATCTAGCCTTCTCTAGTAGACGCGTGGACATTCTGACGGTTTTGGAACGAAGAAGCAGTGTGCTTTGTAGCGTCCGACATTTTGTTGATCCCACCAGGTTGGCGGACAGGCGCCTTGAGGGCGGAAAAACCATAAGGCATTGGTAGCGGGGTGTGTCCGTTCTCCGTTGATGACGCGTCTGGCCAGACGCTTATCTTTTTCGCGGGCAGGTTGGTAGAAATACGACTTTTGTACCGATTCGTACCCGCCCGGAGATTGATACACCATGTCGCGCATAGTCCGGATGTTTTTAAAGTCCAGGCAATTGCCAAGAATCCGGTTTACTCCGACATTGCCGACCATCAGCATGCCAAGCTCGCCTTCACTTTCCGCTTCTGCCCGCAGCAATCGGGCCAGCAAATCCACATCGCTGGAGTTCGCTTTGATTACGGCCATTGCTTCACCTCCTCCTCCAAAACTGACAATACCAATATATGGGCGGGAGTGTGATCGGTGATTGCCGGAAAGAATTTTTCCGGGCGGCTTGTCGGACGACGTCAAAAAGACGCAAGAAAGATCCGTTTTCGTTTTATGGAAAAAATAAGAAAAACGGACTATGTTTGAAACGACGCCGCATATAGTAGATTTGTATTAATCAAATAATTCAGATAATTAGGAGGGATTGCCTTGACCGATGACAAAGCTCGATCAACATCCAAAGGGGGACATGCCCCATTGCTGCTGCGAATGTCCATCCTGTCAGCGCTCGCCCTGACAGCCGTACTGCCTTCGCAGGCACTGGCGGCCCCTGGCCAAATGGCAGGTTTTTCACCCGAAAAAGAGAAGTGGCAGCGCTCCTATGAAAAGGCGTTTGCGGGGATGGTGAGCAAGGAGTCCGTCGCCAAGTTCTCCAAAGACTTGAGCGTACGCCCTGGGGTCGTGGGTACCCCCGGAAATGCCGCCAACGTCGATTATGCGGTGCGGGAGCTGAAAAAAGCGGGACTCAAGCCGGAAGTGAAGACGTATGACGTGTACATGTCCGTACCGAAGAAAATTGCGGTCACCCAGACCTACCCACAGAAGCGGGAGCTCCAAGTCATGGAAAACCTGCCGAAAGGGACGCGCTATGCATCGGATGTCATTCCTGGCTACAACGCCTATTCGGCGTCCGGAACAGTCGAAGCGGAGATCGTCTATGCCAACTACGGAAGGCCGGAGGATTTTGCGGAGCTGGAGAAGCGGGGCATCTCCGTCGAAGGAAAAATCGTCATCACTCGCTACGGCGCCAATTTCCGTGGAGTGAAGCCGGAGCAAGCGGAAAAGCGCGGAGCGATCGGCATGCTCATCTACAGCGATCCGGCCGACGACGGATACAGCAAAGGAATTGTCTATCCCGACGGGCCGTGGCGACCGGCTGATGCGATTCAGCGCGGGAGCATTTTGTACATATTCCGTTATCCTGGCGATCCGCTGACTCCGGGCGAGCCATCGACCGAGGGGACCAAACGTCTCGATCCCGCGGAAGCGGCGTCGCTGCCGGGAATTCCGACGACACCTCTGTCTTACGGCGAGGCACGCCCCCTGCTTGAGGCGATGGAAGGGGAAGAGGCTCCCGCTTCCTGGCAAGGCGGCTTGCCGTTCACCTACAAAATTGGCCCTGGAAAGACCAAAGTGCGGATCGATTTGAATATCGAGTACAAGAATCAGCCTGTCAACGACGTGATCGTGCGCATACCGGGAGCCAAGCATCCCGAGCAAACCGTGGTGATCGGCGCCCATCGCGATGCGTGGGCATACGGGACCAGCGACAATACGTCGGGCTGGACGACGACGCTGGAGATCGCTCGCGTGCTGGGGGAAATGGTGAAGAAGGGCTGGCAGCCGGATCGGACCATCGTGCTGGCGGGTTGGGATGGTGAGGAGTACGGGCTGCTGGGCTCCGTGGAATGGGCGGAAGAACATCGAAAAGAACTGACGGAAAATGCAGTCGCGTATATCAACATGGATGGAACGGGCGGCCAGTTCTTCGGTGCAGGCGGGGTACCGTCACTGAAGCAATTGATTTACGACGTCACCAAGGAAGTGAAGGAACCGAGAAGCGGATCTTCCATTTACGATGACTGGTTCGTGCGTTCCGGCCGCAAAGAGCCTTCCGTCGAGCAGCTCGGCAGCGGCTCGGACTACACCCCGTTTATTCAACACCTGGGCATTCCTTCCATGGATTTGGGATTCGGCGTGTCGGGCGGACTTTATCACAGCGCCTACGACAATCAGGATCTGATGGACCGCTTCATCGATCCCGGCTACGAGCACCAGGCAGCGGGCTCCCAGCTCGTGGGCATCGCGGCTTTGCGTCTGGCGAACGCCGAGGTCATCCCGCTCCAATACTCCGCATACGCTGCGGACGTCGTGAGCTTGCTGGAAGAGTTCGCCTCGAAGGGGACGCTAGGCGTAGATTTGGCTTTGGTGATCGCACAAGCGCGCGAATGGCAAGCCGCATCCACTGAGCTGGAATCGCTGGCCCAGCGAATGATTGCGGATGGCGTGACAGCGGAGGAGCAAAGCCGATTGGAGCAGGTCAATCAAGCCCTGATGAAGCAGGAGCGCGATCTGATCGTATCGGAAGGGCTGCCCAGCCGACCTTGGTACAAGCACCAGATCTGGGCGCCGGGACTGACGACCGGCTATGCGGCACAGCCGCTGCCAGCCCTGGCGGAAGCGGTACAGGCAGGGGATGCTGCAGCGGTCAAACAGGCAGCCGACCGTCTAGCTGCCGTCTTGAAAAAAGCGACGGAGACGGCCCGGGCGGCTCAATAGGAAAAAGCGTCCATCCGCATCAGGCGGCTTGGACGCTTTTTTTACGGCTGCACGTCACGGGCATCGGTCACGAATACCGCTTCCTGCGTTTCTTCCAGATGACCCAGGCAATGGCGACCAGTGCGCCAATTCCTAAAATGGTGACTTCCAAATATTCGTCGAGAAGAATTTTGGCATGTTTTCCGTAAAAGTGAAACAGCGTGCCGATCAGAAAAAATTTCAATCCCCGCCCAATGATGGCGAAGAACATCAGCTTGGTCAGCGAGTAGTTGAAAACGCCGCTCAGCACGGTAAATACCTTGAAGGGGATGGGCGTAAAGGCGCCGATCAAGACAGCGGCATCCCCGTTTTTGGCAAACTGCTCCGTTGCCAGAGTCGTCCATTTGTCGGGAAGCAGCTTGCGCAACAGTGGTTTTCCCAGCCATTTTCCCAGCATGTAGCCGATCGGTGCGCCGAGGATGGAAGCCGTAAAAGCGACAGTCGCATACCGCAGGGCGGAGGCGGGATCGAGCAGGCTCATTGCAATCTGCATAAAAAAAGGCGGGATTGGACTGATAAACGAGTCCAGGAATGCCATGCCGAAGAGTCCCCATATTCCGTAATGCATAAAAAGTTGCGTGATTTGTTCCAGCATGGGCATCTCCTCACGAAATTTCCTATCTTGCCATTATACAGGAAAGATTCAGGTTTCAGTAGTTAAGATATGCCGGATTGTCCAAACTCAGCACCAGCTTCTAGGACCGGACACTTTCGGACATACTGTTAGAGATTTTCCAATTCCTTTCCGTATACGCGAGAAAAAGGAGGAGCAAACACTGATGCATACCCATCCGTACGGAGCGCACGAAGTGATCGAACTGCATGAAGTGCTGAACGGAGCGATAGACGCCATCAATACCGCTTATTTGTACGCTCCGTTCATTCGCGACCCCGAGCTCATGCAGGTGGCACACCACCAGTTGCAGTTCATGCAGGGAGAGTACAATAGTCTGGTCTACACGGTACAAGGCCTGGGAGCAGGGGAGCAGCTCGCCTATCGCCCTGTCCGCACGTTCCCGACGGCAGGCATCGCGCAGGCGTTTTCCCCGCAAGCGGGCGTGCCCCAGCCAAATCCCGGAGGTATGGATGACCGGGATGTTGCTTCCGTGTTGCTTTCCCTGCACAAAAACGGTGCCAAATTGAAAATGGCGGCGGCGCTGGAGGCCGGCCACCCGCAAATCCGCGACCTGCTCTTGCAAGGGGCGGTCAACTGCGCCCACCAGGCGTACGAAGTGTGGGGATACATGCAGCGCAAAGGGTACTACATGTGGGCTGCGATGCCGGAAGCTGCGAACGCGCAGCTCCTGCGAGGCTATCAACCGTTGCGGTCACCGGGGGAAGCCGCTCAGCAGCCGGCGAAAGCCGTCCCGGCGGAGTCGGCCGCGGAGAAAAACCCCGTTTCCGCCCAACTCATGCGGGAAGCCGCTGGACCGGGGAGAGTGGAGCCCATGGAACAGCCCCTTACTCCCGTCAATGCCGCTCCCGCTTTTTCTCCTTCCTCCTACCGGCAAGAGTACGAAGGAACAGAGGGTACTTCGTTGGCTGCAGAGGCCGTTCAGACCCAAGGAGTAGAGATGGACGGAGCCATCTACCAGCAAACGGAAGGAAAACAGACCCGGAGTCGCAAAAAAAATCCGATTTCCGATTCTCCCCTTGGTTAATAAGTCCCGTTTTTTCGTTGACGGTAGGAAAGATTATCCACTACTATAAAGAAAGATAGAGGACATACAACCGTGGGAGGGGCACATGAAAACGCTGGGTTCGGGGAAAGTCACCTTTTATGCACCGGATGGCACCCATTTGCAGTTGACGGGAGAAATTGACGTGCGCGGAGATCGCGTCTCTGTGACGGAAATCATCTACTTTAACGGACAGCCGAATGGTGCACGGGAGACGAATCTTCCGCTTGCGCAAACGGTTATTTACTGGGAACCGGAAGTTTACGAGCAAATCGGATTCGAATAAGACAGGGATTCCTGAACAGACAACCTTGCCTCAAGGCAGGGTTGTTTTTTTTGTAAGGCGCTATGTAAGTTTTTACACGCTTTGCACCCCCGGTTATAGCCGGGGTGGTCCAAGTGTGTTATCATGTGGAGTGGAATTTACGTAGGAAACAAGGAGTGATCCTTATGATCGACAGCATTTTGGAGCGGGCACTCGCAGGCGAACGCCTGGGCCTGGAGGATGGCTTGGCCTTGTTTGCAAGCGATCAGATTGAAAAGATGGGGCACTACGCCAACCTGATCATGCAGAAGCACCATCCGGACCCGATCGCGACCTTTGTCATCAGCCGAAATATCAACTACACCAACATTTGTGACACGTATTGCCGTTTTTGCGCTTTTTATCGTCCGCCTGGATCTTCCGAAGGATACGTTCTCCCCAGAGAAACCATTTTCCAAAAAATTCAGGAGACCGTCGACGTGGGCGGGACGGAAATCTTGATGCAGGGCGGCACCAATCCCGATTTGCCGCTCGAGTATTACACGGATCTGCTGCGTGCCATCAAAGAGCGCTTTCCGAACATCACCATGCACTCCCTGTCCGTGGCAGAGGTCATGAAAATTGCCGAGATTTCGAAGATGTCGGTAGAAGATGTACTGCGTGAACTGAAGGCAGCCGGACTGGACTCGCTGCCGGGAGCCGGAGGAGAAATTTTGGACGACCGCACCCGTCGCAAGATTTCCCGGTTGAAGGGCTCGTGGAAAGATTGGATCGATACCCAAAAAGCAGCCCACCGCGCCGGATTGCCAGGTACCGCGACGATGGTTATCGGTTTTGGCGAGGAAATGGAGGAGCGCGTTCTTTCCCTGCTGCGCATCCGCGAAGCACAGGATGAGACGCACGGCTTCAAGGCATTCATCGTCTGGACGTTCCAGCCTGACAACACCAACATGAAGGCGGTCAACAACACGCCTGAGGAGTATCTGAAGACGCTGGCGATCAGCCGTCTGATGCTCGACAACGTGGAAAACTTCCAATCCTCCTGGGTGACGATGGGCCCAGAATACGGCCAGCTGTCCCTGTCTTACGGGGCGAACGACTTCGGTCAGACGATGATGGAAGAAAACGTCGTATCGGCCGCTGCATGTACGTACAAGGTCAATACGAACCAAATCCTTGAGCTGATCCGCGGGGCCGGCAAAATCCCTGCGCAGCGCAACACCCAGTACGACATCCTGCGCGTCTTCAAGGACGGCGAGATGGCGGAGAAAGATTTCGTCATGCAGAACTAACCAGCTAAAGAGCAGGATGCCAGCACGCTTCTCGATCGTGATTTCCTCGGAGATCCCGATAGACGAGCGTGCTTTCTTATCTTCCTTTGTTTCCAACCGTTTAAAAGTATATCGCTCCCCCGTGGACATATACTGTAACTACAATTGCGGTTGGGGGGATGGTTATGCAGACGTTCCGCGTATTGCTGGAGAATGTCCCTGCGCATTGTGGCACGTATCGCGCCATCTTGCAAGAGATGACGGAACGGGTCAACACTGCACCGGTGCGCATTACATACAAGGAGCAGGAACAGGACGAATACCGCCTGTTCCACTTTCAGAGCTGGTGCGAAGAGGAATACGATGCGCAGACCATTGATTGGGCCAGAGCCTTTGTCGCATTGACCTTGGCCGAATGGATCATGCAGGTCAAGGAACCGGAGATCGTAGAGGAGATGGCGGCTGATTTGCTTGAGGCCGAGCAGCTGGAAGAAGAATGGGCCGACATCCTCCCGTATGTGACGAGAAGCTGCCAGGAGCATGAACCCGATGGCAGGGAGCTGTTTGCGGCGACGACCCGCAAGGCAAACGTATACCGCAAAGCTTTCACGTTTTTGGAGCAGGAGCGGACGATCAACGTTCTCGGATTTGTCCGTTTTCGTTTGCAGGATCACTGGAATGAGCTGTTCGAGCTCGTCGAGTCGGGAATTGACGATTATCTGGAAGACAAGCAATACCAGGAATTTGTCGAGCTGCTGCGATACTTCATCGCGGTTCAGGAAACCAAGCAGGAAGTAGTGCACGTCGTTCCTAGTGTGGACAAACCTTTCCATCTCTATGACAAAAAAGGGGAGCGGCTTTGGCTCGACCAGCTGGATGTCGTACTCAGCATGGACGAACAAAAATGCCGGGACGAGGATTATTTGATCAGCGCGCTGGTGACGCTCGCACCGGAGACGATCGTGCTGCATCTTGCGTCAGACAGGCCTGGGCTGATTCAGACGATCCGCAGCATTTTCGAAAGCAGGCTGAGCACCTGCCAGTCTTGTCCTCTCTGTTTGACAAGCAGACGTCTACTTGACGTGCACAATCCCACTAAACTATAATAGCATCAACAACTTCACATCACGGATAAATACGATGAGAAGGACATGGACGATATGAAGGTCGCTTCAGAGAGGCGGGACTTGGCTGGAAGCCCGCTGCGAACCCATATGGATCTACCCCCTTTGAGTAGCAGCCGGGAACGAAGGCGACGCCTTCCAGTATCGGTGCGCCGGTGTAAAACCGTTATTGTTCCATGAGGAGTCTGTTTCGGCTATGCCGACAGGCTTGAAGTAGGGTGGTACCGCGAGATGACACTCGTCCCTTTTTGGGATGGGTGTTTTTTTATTTTCTTTTACCAATCTCAATTTCAAAACAGGAAGGAAGAACCAATCGTGGCACAAATCAATGTGACTTTCCCGGATGGAGCAGTACGGCAGTACGAGGCCGGGATTACTATCGAAGACATTGCCGGTTCCATTAGCGCCAGCTTGAAGAAGAAAGCCGTTGCCGGCAAGAAAGACGGCAAGGTAGTGGATCTGTACACCCCTCTGCACGAGGATGCGGCGATCGAGATCGTGACCCTGGATTCCCAGGACGGTGTGGAAGTGTATCGCCACAGCACCGCGCACTTGCTCGCTCAAGCGGTGAAACGCCTCTACGGCAAGGAAGTCAAATTCGGGATCGGTCCTGTGATCGAAGACGGCTTCTACTACGACATGGATATCCCGGTGTCCCTGACTCCGGAAGACCTCGGCAAAATCGAGGCGGAAATGGAAAAAATCGTGAAGGAAGACTTGCCGATTCGCCGCAAAGTGGTCAGCCGCGAGGAAGCGACGAAAATTTTCCAAGAAATCGATGATCATCTGAAGCTGGAGCTGATCCGCGACCTTCCGGAGGACGCAACCATCACGCTGTACGAGCAAGGCGAATTTTTCGACCTTTGCCGCGGACCGCATCTGCCGTCGACTGGCTACATCAAAGCGTTCAAGCTGATGAACGTAGCGGGCGCCTACTGGCGCGGCAAATCGGATAACCAGGTGCTGCAGCGCGTCTACGGCACAGCCTGGCCGAAAAAAGCCGAGCTGGAAGAATACTTGCACTTCCTCGAAGAAGCGAAAAAACGCGACCACCGCAAGCTGGGCAAAGAGCTGGGGCTGTTCATGTTCTCTGAAGAAGCTCCGGGAATGCCGTTCTATTTGCCAAAAGGCTTTACGGTCCGCAACGAGCTGGAGCAATTCTCCCGCCGCCTGCAGCAGCTGGCGCAATACACCGAGGTGCGTACGCCGTTCCTCATGAACGAACGCCTCTGGCATCAATCCGGCCACTGGGATCACTACCATGAGAACATGTACTTCTCCGAGGTGGACAATGCGACTTACGCATTGAAGCCGATGAACTGTCCGGGCCACATGCTTATTTACAAAAACGAGATGCATTCCTACCGCGACCTGCCGATCCGCTACTCCGAATTCGGGCAGGTGCACCGTCACGAATATTCCGGTGCGCTGAACGGGATGCTGCGTGTGCGCACCTTCTGCCAGGACGATGCCCACGTCTTCGTCCGTCCTGACCAGATCGAGAGCGAAATCAAGGGCATGATTCAACTGATCGATACGATCTATAAAGTGTTCGGCTTCGAGTACAGCGTGGCTCTGTCCACTCGTCCGGAAGATTCGATGGGCTCCGATGAGCTGTGGGAAATCGCGGAGAGCTCCCTGAAAAAAGTGCTGGAGGAATCCGGCATGCCTTACGATATCAAGGAAGGGGACGGCGCATTCTACGGTCCGAAGATCGACTTCCAGATCACAGACGCGCTGAAGCGCCGCCACCAATGCGGTACCATCCAGCTGGACTTCCAAATGCCGGAGAAATTCGACCTGACCTACGTGGGCCAGGACAACGAGAAGCATCGCCCTGTCGTACTGCACCGTGCCATGTACGGTTCCATGGAGCGATTCATCGGCATCCTGATCGAGCACTATGCTGGGGCTTTCCCGGTGTGGCTGACTCCGATCCAGGCTCGCATCATGAATATCAGCGAGGTACACGTTCCGTACGCGGAAGAAGTCAAGGCGAAGCTGCAGCAAGCAGGCATCCGCGTCGAGCTGGATGCGCGCAACGAGAAAATCGGCTATAAAATCCGCGAAGCACAAGTGGATAAAATCCCATACATGCTGGTCATCGGGGAGAAAGAAATGGCTGATGGCACCCTGTCTGTGCGCAGACGCGGTGTAGGCGACGAAGGTGCGATGAGCGTAGATGCGTTCATCGAAAAAATTCGCGCGGAAATCAACGAAATGAAATAACGCCGTCCGGCGCAAACAAAAAAGGGCAGCCCCTTCCCACGGAGGGCTGCCCTTTTTATTGCCTTAGCATCTTGTTCATTGCACCGCCTCGTTTACTTCGCCGATTCCAGAGTACGGAAACCTCCCTCTTTGGCGGCCGTCAAGGCGTTTTTTACCGGCCGGTTCACCAGATATATTCCCAGACAGATGCACAGCATGCCTGCCAGTGTGTACCAGTGCAAGGTCTCGCCGAGCAAGCCCCAGCCTGACAAGGCGCCGAACATCGGAATGAGGAACAGAAAGGCGTTGGCTTTCGCCGGATCGGCGTTTCGCAGCACGTAATACCAGGTGATGAACTGGAAGATCGAGCTCATGAGAATCATCCAGCCGATGATGAACACTTCCCGGAAGAGCTGGGAGGGATCCCAGACGAAGAACGGCTGTTCAAAAAACGGGCTGGCGATCAGGAGAAGGATCCCGCCGAAGAGCATCTGATAAGCGGCGAGGACGTACGAATCGTACGCTTTGCCCCAGCGTGCTGTCAAAAGAGTAGCCAAGCCCCAGGCCATACCTGCTCCGAGGGCGTACCAGAATCCCACTTGCCAATCAAGCTGAAACCCTTGGGACATCGCTACGCCTGCAAAACCGATGGCGACACCGACCCATTGCAAGGCGTGATAACGGGTTCGGAGCACAAGGGCGCTGAAGACGATAAACCAGATCGGATTCGTCGAGGAAAGGATCGAGGAGCTCCCGGATGTGATTGTCTTCATGCTGATGTAGATGCCCGTCATCACCAAGGCGGATTGGAACAGGCCGATCGTCGCTACCTTCAGCCAGGAAACGGCGCTGCGCGGGTGAGGGCGTTTCAGGATGAAGGGAAGCATGAGGAGACCGGCCCCGATGAAGCGAATTGCCAACAAAATAAAGGGAGAGCCGAACGACAGAGCCATTTTGCCGATCGGAAAATTCAGGCCTGCCACCAGCATCGTCGATACCGTCATCATCAAAAGTCGAGGATTCATTTCGTCATCTCCTTGGTTGCGTCTTGGGATAGTCACAGTGTAGTTCAGACCTTCCATCACGCAAAATAATCAGTTAAGATGGTAGGTATCAACCAGGATGATGGCAAGAGCGGGAAAGGAGATGAGTGCGATGGAGAGCGGGGATTTGAAAATTTTCCAGGCGGTGGCGCAGGAGGGGAGCATCACGAAAGCGGCGGCAAGGCTCGGATATGTGCAGTCGAACGTGACCGCGCGGATTCAGCAATTGGAGACGGAATTGAATGCGCCGCTGTTTTATCGTTCCAACAAAGGGGTCATTCTCACGTCAGCCGGTCAAAATCTGCTGAAGTACGCGGACCAGATCCTCCATCTGCTGGAGGAAGCCCGTTTGTCCACCCAGGACGACGGGGAGGAAGTCGGGGGACAGCTGCGTATCGGTTCTCTGGAGACGACCGCCGCCGTCCATTTGCCGGGGATCATGCTGGATTACCACAAGCGGTATCCGGGAGTAAAGCTCTCGCTGGTCACTGGGCATACGTCGGAGCTGATCCAAGACATTCTCGACTACAAGCTGGATGGAGCATTTGTAAGCGGGCAGTGGGACCATCCCGATCTGGAGACGCTCTGTGCCTTCAAGGAAGAGCTTGTCCTGATTTCGGAGCCGACGGATGCGGATTTGCAAGAGGTGCTGAGAAAGCCCTTGCTTTTCTTTGGCAAGGGCTGCTTTCACCGGGACCGGCTGGAACAATGGCTGCGCGAAGAGAATGTCGGCCCGCTGAACATCATGGTATTCGGGACGCTGGAGGCGATCATGGGGGGCGTATCGGCAGGGCTGGGGGTCTCCTTGCTCACGCGGTCTGCCGTGCGCAGCTGGGAGCAAGCCGGGAAGGTGCAAAGCTATCGCATCCCCGAGCGGTACCGAAATTCCATCGTCAGCTTCGTCTTCCGCCGCGATTTGCTCAGGACGAGCGCCTTTCACCGGTTTTTGTGCCATGTGCAGAGAATCGCAGAGACTGTGGCAGGTGGAGAGTCTGCCTGAAGGTATGTCGACGAATGCCTGGGCGGCCGTGAAGTTCGTGAAGCACGCTGACCTGGCGAACGGGCTGTTCAGTGACCGACGTACTTCGCATACAAGCTGCGCGCAACCGTCAGGTCATCTGTGCCTTGTATCAGCATGCGCCCGTCCTGGAAAAATACGAGCGTATGTCCCTCTATATGAAAGCGGAGCAAAAAGCGGTTGTGCTCCACAGGGCCGAGCGGTTCAAACCTTCTGGCCAGGGAAGGTAAGTCGATGGGGCTGTGTCGAGCGGGCCGAATCTGAACCGTGTCCCGGCCGCAGAGTACGGCGAATTCCTCCGAGTGGACCATCGGCGTATCCAGATAGTCCAATTGCTTTCGCACGCAGGCCAGACAGTCCGGATTGCGTCCATCCGAGATGGAAAGCTGGTCGTGGTCGTTTTGCCAAATGTCGATCTGCTCCAGGTAAGGATTCAGCTCGCTGGCGGCCCCGACCAGCAGCTTGAGCGCTTCCGCAGCCTGATACGAAGCGACGATCGAAACGAGCGGACCGAGGACGCCTACCGTATCGCACGTCTCTCCCCTTCCGGCAGGGGCGTGGGGAAACAGGCAGCGGAAGCAGGGAGTGACGCCTGGGAGGATGACGGCGAACATGCCGCGAGAACGGACAGCCCCCCCGTATATCCACGGAATGTCATGGCGAATGGCGACGTCATTGATCAAGTAGCGTACCTGAAAGTTGTCAGTGCCGTCCAGAATGAGGTCGACATCAGCGAGAAGAGACTCGGCGTTGCCTGCGTGCAGGTCGGCGATGATGCCTTCGACGTTCACGCCGGAGTTGATCCGCCGCAGCTTGCGGGCCGCGGCGACTGCCTTTGGCAAATGCTCTTGTGCGTCATTTTCGTCATACAGCATCTGCCTTTGCAGGTTGCTTTCCTCTACAAAATCGCGGTCGATCATCCGGACGTGTCCGACGCCGGCCCGAACCAGATGATCGGCTATCACCGTTCCCAAGGCCCCCATCCCGACGATGGCGGCCTTTTTTTTCGCCAGTTGTTCCTGGCCGCTCACACCGATGGGTGCAAACAGCATTTGCCGGGAGTAGCGGGTGTTGTTTAGATCCATAGGCCAGCTCCTTTCCATCCTTCAGCATATCATCCGACCGGATACGAAATCCCGGAGCTCGCTCGTGGCTGGGCGTTGAAAAAATGCATCTGTTCCCGCCCATTCCGCGATTCGCCCCTTGTATAAAAAGAGGCACTCTTGGGCCAGTCTCTTTGCCTGGGGAAGGTTGTGCGTGATCATCAGGATGGTCGTCCCCTTTTGGCGGTGGACGGTCTGGATCACCCGCTCGAAAATGGAAATATTGTACGGATCGAGGCTGGCGGTCGGTTCATCCAGCAGCAGCAGCTCCGGTTCGCAGACCAGTGTCCGAGCCAGGGCGATCCGCTGCGCTTCGCCTCCGGACAGCGTTTGGGCACGCTGTGCGCTGAGGTGGGAGAGCTCTACCAGTTCCAAGGTTTCCATCACGAGCCGGCGTATGCTCTCTTTGTCCACTTTTCGATACTTCAGACCCAGTGCGACATTTTCGAATACGGTCGTCTGGAACATGGAAGGCTTTTGGGCGACAAAGCCCATTTTTCGTTGGATCGGCACGCCTTTTCGATAGGAGAGGGACGAAAGGTCCGCCTCGCTTCCAAACAGGTGCATGCTCCCCCGTGACGGTTTCACGAGCAGGTTTACCACCCGCAGCAGCGTGCTTTTCCCCGCTCCGCTTGGCCCCACAATACCGTAGAAACGTCCTTGTTCGAACCGGGCCCGTTCCACCAGCAGCACTTGCCGTCCTTCGTACGCGACCTCGAGATCGCACAGTTCCAATCGGTTCATGTTTCACCTCCGCCCGGTTTTCATTTGATTCAGCACGCCCGCGATCAAAAAGCTGTTGAACAAAAAGCTGATGGCCAGCAGGATGAGCCCCAGCTGCAAGCCGGCGGTAAAGTTCCCGGTCCTCGTCTCCAGGATGATCGCCGTCGTCATGACACGGGTATGGTGCTCGATGTTCCCCCCGACGAGCATGACTGCTCCCACTTCGGAGATGGCTCTGCCAAATGCGGCTGCGACACCCGACCATATCCCTCCCCGAGCCTCCTTGACAATTGTAATCATCAGCTGATAGGGACTGGCGCCGAGGCTTTTGGCCGTTTCCCAGTAAGTGCGCTCTTTTCCGTGTACGGCAGACATCGTCAAACCGGCAAGGATCGGGGTGACAAGCGCCACCTGGGCGATGATCATGGCCTCGGCACTGAATAGGAGGTCGAGCGAGCCGAGCGGACCGTAGCGGGAGAGGAGCAGGTACACCACCACGCCCACCAGGACTGGCGGAAGTCCCATACAGGTGTAGATGAGCGCTACGATCAGCCGTTTTCCGGGGAAGGTGTACAGCCCGAGGCAAGCACCCAAGGGGATGCCGATCACCATGCCGATCAGAACCGAAGAAGTCGTGACCTGGAGGGAGAGCCAAATGACCTCCCAGACGTCCTGGGTAAGCATCATGGAAAACGGCTCCTAGCGCTTCTTCGCGTCGGGAACGAACAAGCCTTTCCCGTACTCTTTTTCGCCGAACTGCCCGATCAGCTTTTGGCCTTCTGCCCCAGTGAAAAACTCGATCAGCTTCATTCCTTCCTCTTGCTTCGTCGAGGATTTGACCTGGATGATCCCGTACGGATTCAAAAGAGACTTGTCGCCTTGCATCACGATATCCAGATGGAGCTTGCGGGACAGGAAGGTCGCCTCGTCGGTCAATGTATACGCCCCTTTTTCGTCGGTCATTTGCAGTGTCTCTCCCATGCCTTGTCCGGAGGAGAGATACCAGGACTTGTCCGGCGTGATGCCCGCTTCTTTCCATATTCCTTTTTCTTTTTTGTCCGTGCCGGAATCGTCTCCGCGGGAAATGAACACAGCCTTTTTCCCGGCGATTCTTTCAAAGGCCTCCTTGGCGGTCTTCGCCTGCTTGACGCCGGCGGGATCGTCCGAGGGACCAACGATGTAAAACTGGTTGTACATCACGTCATAAGCATTGATCCCAAATCCTTTCGCGACGAATTCATCCTCCGATTTGCGCGCGTGTACCAGCAGGACGTCGGCATTGCCGTCTTCCCCCAGCTTGATGGCTTGTCCGGTACCGACTGCGACGACCTTTACCTTGATCCCGGACTCTTTCTCGAAAATCGGGAGCAGGTAGTCAAGCAAGCCGGAATCCTGGGTGCTTGTCGTAGTCGCCAGGACGATTTCCTTGGCTTCTTTTGTCGCGGGCCCCGGAGCGGGTGCGGGGGCAGGAGCAGCCGAAGAGGAAGCCGCCGGAGCAGACGAGGTGGAAGACTGCGGCGCCTGCGAGGAACAGGCGGAGATCAGCAAGAGAAGAGACAACAGGAGAAATGCCGTGAAAAAACGCAATTGCTTCATCATTTCCACTCCCATGTTCAAGGTAAAATCGTCAAACCATTCTGTCTATTACTTTGCCCGTGGAAGATACGTTGTAGCCGCCTTGGGCGACCACCGCCTGCTTAAACGCGGGATCGCGGAGCACGTCTAGCAGCTGCAAAAAACGCTCCTGCCGGGCAAAGCGGGCCGGGATCACGAGATCGTAGCGCTCCTCCTGGATCGGGAAAAAATCAAGGCCAAGTCCGCGCGCCACGCTCTCAATCCCCAGCGCCGCATCAGCTGTACCTTGCAGGACGGCTGCAGCAGTCGCGTAGTGGGTGGTCAGCTCTACCTCGTATCCGGGAATCGCCTCCGGAGAAACCTCCATTTGCCGCATCGTGAAGTCCAGGAGCACCCTCGTGCCGGAGCCCCGCTGCCTGTTCACAATCCGATGCCGTCCGCTCAAAAACTCGTCCCAGCTGGTGATCATCCGCGGATTGCCTTTGGGTACGACGAAGCCTTGCCAGCGGCTGACGAGATTGACTACCGAGACTCCATCAGTCGGCAGCAGGCAGCGGATGTAAGGAAGGTTGTACTCCCCCGTCATGTTGTCCAAAAGATGCGTGCCTGCGAGCTCGACACGGCCTTTGTACAGTTCGATGAGCCCGTCCAGACTGCCGCAAAATGCCGGCAGCAGGGTAATTCCTCGTTCCGACAGCTTGCGGGCGAGCAGATCGATGGTGAGGTCGTGGCTGCCTGCAAAGATAATCTCGAAGGGCTGCGCTTGCCCGCGATGGGGAGGCGCGGACGCATGTAGAAGCGGATCCTCGCGAGACTTGCTTTTATACATGAAGGCATGGAGATCCGAGCGCAAGATACGGAGGGTCCGTCCGATTTTCGAGGCAGGCAAATCTCCGCGTTTGATCAATTCGTACACGGTATACCGGGTGAGCTTTAACTCCACGGCAACCTCGTCCGGGGTCAGGTAATCGCTTTCCAATGTGTCACCCCCTTTTTTAGTTTGGTTGAATTGGTTCTAGTTTGGTTTTGTTTGTTTGACAAGTTCTGGTCTATAAATAACATACGTTACCAACGGCGGCCTAGGCAAGAAAATAATCGAAAAATTGATAATATTGCTGTTTTTCCGTGGTATCCAGGAAGGATTGCCCATATAATAGTCGAAAGAGTACGTATATTTTGATGTTCAATTCAAATGAAGAATCAGGAGGGAACAAACGATGAAGCTGGGAGGATTCAAAAATCGGGAAATGCTGGTTGACCTCTCCGCAGGCACAGTGAGCTACCGTGAAATCAACGAGGAGCTGGCCCGGAAATACATCGGCGGCCGCGGCCTGGGAGTAAAGTACGTGTACGATAATGGCCCGCTGGTGGAGCCGTTTTCGGAAGACAACATCCTTTGCCTGATGACGGGGCCGGTCACGGGTTCCCGCTCGTCCATGAGCGGACGTTTGTGCATGGTCACGAAATCCCCGTTGACAGGCACTGTCACGGACTCGCACATGGGAGGATGGTCGGCTGCCCGACTGAAATGGGCCGGCATCGACAACGTGATCTTCAAAGGCGCTAGCGACAAGCCCGTCTACCTGTTCATCGAGAACGGACAGGGTGAACTGCGGGATGCCAGCGATCTTTGGGGAAAAGGCACGCGGGCCACAGTGGCTGCGATGCAACAGCGCTACGGGAAAGATGACCTGAGTGTCGTCTGCATCGGACAAGCGGGAGAAAATCTGGTGAGGTTCGCAGGCTTCATCAACGAGAACGACCGCGCAGCGGGACGCGGCGGCACTGGAGCGGTAGCCGGGTACAAAAAGCTGAAGGCTATCGTCATCAAGGCCGGACAAAAAGGCAACATGCCGCAGCCGGCGCAGGATGAGGAGTACAAAAAGGCAAACCAGAAAGCCCTTAAGGCTATCATGGAGGGCGGTCTGACCGCACCGAAGAAAGGCGGCCTCTCTGTTTACGGTACCAACGTCCTGACCAGCATTATCAATGAGGTCGGAGCGCTGCCCACGATGAACTCCAAGTACACGCACTGGGACGGTGCCGAAGGGCATAGCGGCGAGACAGTCAATGCCACGCTGCTGGTAGCCGACAACACGTGCCACGCCTGTCCGGTCGCGTGCAAAAAGGAAGTCGAAGTGAAAGACGGCAAGTACAAGACGAGGGTAGAGAGCTTCGAATACGAGTCGGGCTGGGCGCTCGGGGCAAACTGCGGCGTCAGCGACGCTGCGCCGATTTCCTTCCTGATCAATCTGTGCAACGAGCACGGCATGGACACGATCGAACTGGGGAACACGCTGTCCTGCATGATGGAGGCATTTGAGCGGGGACTGACGGAGGAAAAAATCGACTGGGGCGACGCCGACAGGATGATCGAGCTGACCGAAATGCTGGTCTTCCGCAAAGGTATTGGAAACATTCTCGCCGAAGGAACAGCTCGTGCGGCAAAGGCTTTCGGGGATGAAAACCTGGCTATGTGCGTGAAGGGCCAAGCGATACCGGCCTACGATCCGCGCGGCATTCAGGGAATCGGGCTTGGCTATGCGACCAGCAATCGCGGTGCTTGTCACCTCCGCGGCTATACGGTAGCGAGCGAGATCGCGGGAATTCCGATGCCGACCGACCGTCTGGTACCGGAAGGGAAAGGCGAGCTGCTCAAGGTGTTCCAGGATCTGCTGGCGTTTTCGGACTCCATGAACATCTGCAAGTTCTCCTCCTTCTCGGAGAATGCAGAGCATTACGCCGAGCAGTACTCCACGATGACGGGTGCCACCGTGACAGCAGACGACGTCATGAAAATCGGCGAGCGCATTTACAACCTGGAGCGCCATTTCAACAATCTCGCCGGCTTCGACAAGCGCGAGGACGACCATTTGCCCAAGCGATTCACGGAGGAGCCGGCAAGCGGAAACAGCGCGGGACATGTCAGCCGGATGGACGTCATGCTGGATGAGTACTATCAAGTGAGGGGCTGGGTCGACGGCGTCGTTCCGCAGGAAAAGCTCAAGGAACTGAACATCGTATAAATTCGGACGGGGAAGCGGCAAAAAGGCGGAAAAGTGCTTTCCGCCTTTTTGTACAGCCAAGAATGAACAAGCTTCGTAACCGGTATACGGACAACATAGGGAGACGTGTGCCAGTCCTATCCGCCCACGCGCAAAACTTTGAGCCGAAACCGCTCCATGAGTCGGGTGAAGCTCGCTTCATCGGCAGCCGTAAAATGGATGAACACGGCGGTGACGCGAAAGCGGGAGGTGATAGTGACCGTCTCCTCCCGCAAAATCTCCGCCTGCCAGCCGTCGCCCGTCACGAAGATCGGCAGCGTATCCGACTTTGCCGTCCCTCCGCACTCGATCAGGTAGGACAGCAAATGGGAGAGGGGAATGCCGCGCAGCTCCAAGGTTTGCTCGATCATCCCCTACCCTCCTGCCACCGGCGGGAACAGCGCAAACTGGTCGTCCTCCTGCACCCTGGTCTCGAGGCCATTCGCGTGAATGACATTGCGACCGTTGATGAAAACGTGCACGAACGGTTTGAATGTTCGCTCCGGTGTAAAGATTTCTTCTTCCAAAGCAGGATACATCTGTATTAACGATTCGAGAATATCGATGACCCGATCGCCGCTTTCCATGGGCACTTCAACCGTTTTGGCCTGGCAGATTTCTCGAAAGTTGGCGAAGACCTTTACCTTCATATTTGAAAATTCTCCTTTTTCTCTCTATTATAATGGATTTAACGACCAAGCAAACGTCGTGGATAAACGGAGGCTGTCATGAAATTCTTTCATGTGAAAACGGTAACGGAAACATTGGATGTCATCGCACGCGAATTTGAACCGATTCGTCCGCCTGTGGAGCTGTCATTGCCGAATGCGCTCGATTTGGTGCTGGCTGAGGACGTCGTCTCGGATGAACAGGTCCCGCACTTCGCCCGGTCGACCGTTGACGGATACGCGGTGCGTGCCCGGGATACATTCGGCGCCTCCGACTCGTTGCCCGCCTTTCTCGATGTCACCGGTAAGATCGAAATGGGCAAGGAGGCTTCGTCGTATTTGAAGGAAGGACAGGCTCAGTCGATTCCGACGGGCGGCATGCTGCCGGATGGCGCAGACAGCGTCGTGATGATCGAGCACGTCGAGGAAGTGGATGACCTGATCAACGTCTATCGGCAAGTCGCACCGGGTGAAAACGTGATCCGGGCAGGAGACGATGTACAGACAGGGGAGCTCGTCATCGAGGCTGGCAAGCGGCTTCGTCCCCAGGACTTGGGCGTGCTTTCCGCGATCGGCAAGACAAAGGTTCGCGTGTACCCGTCCCCGATCGTCGCAATCCTGTCTACCGGAGATGAAATCGTGCCGGCGGATCGAAAGGTTTTGGCTCCCGGAGAAATCCGCGACATCAACAGCATCACCATAGCGGCCGCAGCGAGACAATGCGGCGCGGAAGTAATAGACGGAGGCATCGTCCCGGATGACTACCCCCTGTTCGTCCAAAGGGCAAAAGAACTGTATGACCGTGCGGACCTGCTGCTCCTGTCCGGCGGCAGCTCGGTCGGAACGCGCGATTATACGGAACAGGTCATGCAGTCGCTCGGAGAGCCGGGGGTGCTGGTTCACGGCGTTTCGATCAAGCCCGGCAAGCCGACGATCATCGCCAAGGCTGGGGGAAAGCCCGTCATGGGGCTGCCTGGCCATCCCGCTTCCGCAATGATCATCTTCCACTTGTTTGTCGCTCCCCTGATCCGAAGGCTTCAGGGGGAGAGTCCGTCGCCGTACGATCGGCGGCTGCCGGCGCGCATTTCGCGCAATGTTGCATCGGCAGTGGGACGCTCGGACTACATTCGTGTTAAGCTGGAGGAGCGAGAGGACGGCTTGTGGGCTACTCCTGTCTTCGGCAAATCCGGATTGATCTCGACTTTGGTCAAAAGTGACGGCATGGTGGAAATATCCGCAAACAAGGAAGGGATTCTGGAAGGCGAAGTCGTCCAGGTGCATCTTTTTCGCTAAAAGCCCACACGAGCCTGAAAAATAGAACGACGAAGCTATGGCAGGAGGAGTACGATGCGCAAAATCTACTTGGAAGACACGCCGCTGGCGGAAGCGCAGCAGAGAATTGCGAGCCGGATCCGTTTCGAGCCGACGGTGGAAATCATCCCGACACGCGAGGCGCTGGGGAGGGTGACAGCCCGGCCCGTTTACGCCAAAGTGTCCATGCCGAACTTCCACGCTTCCGCCATGGACGGGATCGCAGTCAAAGCGGAAAAAACGTACGGTGCCGATGAGCAGCATCCGGTGCGTCTGCGACGGCAGGCAGACTTCGTGGAGGTCGATACGGGAGACCCGATCCCCGAAGGCTTCGATGCGGTCATCATGATCGAACACGTCCATCAGATTGACGAGGAGACCGTCGAAATCCTGGAAGCGGTAGCTCCCTGGCAGCATATACGGCCGATTGGCGAAGACGTGGTGGTCGGCGAGGTAATTGTGCCGGATCGGCACCGTTTGCGTCCGGTTGATCTGGGGGCGTTGCTCGCGGGAGGAAACGTCACGGTGCCGGTTCTGAGGAAGCCGCGTGTAGCCATCATTCCGACGGGCAGCGAGCTGATCGAGCCGACCGAAACGGTGGCGGAGGGGGAAATCATCGAGTTCAACGGAGCGGTGTTCGCTGCCTATCTGCAGGAATGGGGTGCGGAGCCTCTCTGTCATCGCATTGTGAAGGACGATTACGAGCTGATCAAAAGTGCCGTAAAAACAGCCATTCGGGATGCGGATATGGTACTCTTGAATGCAGGATCATCTGCAGGACGAGAGGACTTCACCGTCCATGTAGTGGAAGAACTGGGAGAAGTGCTGACGCACGGTGTCGCGACTCGTCCGGGCAAGCCGGTGGTCGTCGGTATCGTCGATGAAAAGCCGGTGATCGGACTGCCCGGGTATCCCGTGTCGGCGTATCTGAATCTGGAGTGGTTCGCCCGCTTTCTCGTCTCCCATTACTACGGTCTTTTGGAGCCGCAGAGACAGCGGATCAAGGCGACAGTCGGCCGACGCATCGTCTCGGTCATGGGGGCCGAAGACTTTATCCGCGTCACCATAGGCTGCATCGACGGGCAGTTTATCGCCAATCCGCTCACTCGCTCAGCTGGTGTGACGATGTCGATGGTGCGGGCGGATGGCCTCTTGCGCATCCCGCCTGGCGATCTCGGCTACGAGCAGGGGGAAGTCGTGGAGGTGGAGCTGTACCGCCCGTTGGAGCAGATCCAAAACACGATCGTCTCCACTGGCAGCCACGACCTCTCCATGGATGTGCTGCATACGCTGCTCAGGAAGGCAAATCCGGGACGGTTCCTCGTCTCATCCCACGTCGGCAGCATGGGCGGCATTTTGGCGATCCAGAAACGGGAGGCCCATATCGCAGGCGTCCACCTGTTTGACGAAGAGAGAGGCACATACAATCAGACCTATGTGGAAAAGTATTTGCGGGATCACGAAGTCGTATTGGTCCAGCTCGTATACCGGCAGCAAGGATGGGCAGTGAAAAAGGGCAATCCGCTTGGAATCACGTCCGTCCACGATTTGGCCAAAGATGGCGTCACCTACATCAATCGCCAGCGGGGGGCGGGGACGAGGCTTCTCTTCGACTACCTGCTCAAACAGGAGGCGGTGGACAGGGAGAGCATCTATGGCTATTCACGAGAGGCAGTGTCCCATCTGAGCGTGGCTGCCGCAGTCGCCGGGGGAACGGCTGACGCCGGACTCTGCATTTATTCGGCGGCTGCGGCGATGGATCTGGACTTTGTTCCGGTAGCGGAAGAGCGGTACGACTTGCTGATGAGCGCTTCGTTTTACCGCAGCCAGGAAGGACAAGAGCTGCTCGCCTGCATCCGCTCCGCCGAGTTCGCAGCCGAGATGGAGGCCCTGGGCGGTTACAGCTGTCGCGACAGTGGCAAAATCGTATTTTCTTCTATGACTCATGCCTGATAAATATACGGATGACAGGACCACCGGGAAAAGGAGAGTGACCACCAGTGACTGAGCAAGTACTTGATACACGAAAACGCCCTCTCCGAGATCTGCGTATTTCCGTGACAGACCGCTGCAATTTTCGCTGCCAGTACTGCATGCCCGCCGAAATATTCGGACCGGATTTTGAATTTTTGCCGCAGCACAAGCTGTTGTCTTTTGAAGAAATCACCCGCCTGACGGAAATATTCACCTCTCTGGGGGTAGGGAAGATCCGGATTACGGGCGGCGAGCCGTTGATGCGGAAAGATTTGCCTGCATTAATCCGAATGATCAGACAAGTGGAAGGCGTCAGCGACATCGCCATGACGACGAACGGCTCGCTTTTATCCCGCCACGCCAAGGCGCTTAAGGAGGCAGGCCTGGATCGGGTGACGGTCAGCCTCGACAGCCTCGACGAAGAGCGCTTCGGGCGAATGAACGGCAGAGGGTACCGCGTGACAGATGTCCTGAGCGGGATCGAGGCGGCAGTGGAGGCGGGACTGTCCGTCAAGATCAACATGGTCGTCCAGCGCGGTGTCAACGATCAGGACATTTTGCCGATGGCCCGCTTTTTCCGGGAGCAGAAGCACACCCTGCGCTTCATCGAATTCATGGATGTGGGCAACAGCAACGGCTGGAAGCTGGATCAGGTCGTCCCCTCCAGCGAGATTGTGCGGATGATCCACGAGGAGATGCCGCTTGAGGCGATCGATCCGAATTACTACGGAGAAGTGGCCTCGCGCTACCGGTATGTCGGCACCGAGCAGGAAATCGGGCTGATTTCTTCGGTGACCCAGGCGTTCTGCTCCACCTGCACGCGCGCACGGCTGTCCGCGGAAGGCAAGCTGTACAACTGCCTGTTCGCTTCGACGGGAAGCGACCTGAGAGCGCCGCTGCGGGAAGGGCAGAGCGACGCCGAGATCCGGGAGCTGATCCGCAAGATCTGGGAGCAGCGCGACGATCGGTATTCCGAGATTCGTTTGAATGATACGCCAGGCCTCGCGGGCCGCGCCAAAGTGGAAATGTCCCACATCGGAGGCTAGGGATGCAGGGAAAGTCCTTGACAAAGGGAGATTCGCCCTGTATTATAAAGAGCGTGTATAAACACTTCATACTTCGAGAACAAGCAGAGGCGCCCAGCTTCTCACCTGGGTCGACGTCATTTTCGACTGTTGACAGGTAACTCTTACGCAAAGATCCTTCGATCTGATGAATTTGCTAGGTGAGATATGTGCGGGCGCAGAATGCGTTCGCACATTTTTGTTCCTTCTCGAAATTGACGGGGGTGGCAAGTATTAGCAAGGATCAAATGTTAATTAACGAAGCGATCCGTGCCCGTGAAGTCCGTTTGATCGGTGCTGACGGGAGCCAATTGGGAGTCGTGCCCTTTAGGGAAGCATTGCGCATTGCCCAAGAAGCCGAGCTGGATCTGGTGAACGTTGCTCCTACAGCCAAACCGCCTGTATGCCGCATCATGGACTACGGTAAGTTCAAGTACGAGCAGGCGAAGAAGGAAAAGGAAGCACGCAAGAACCAAAAGATCATCGAGCTGAAAGAAGTGCGTTTCTCTTCCAACATCGAGGAACACGATTTTCAAACGAAGCTTCGCAACGTCCGCAAGTTTCTGGAGGATCATCACAAGGTGAAGTGTACGATCCGTTTCCGTGGACGTGAAATCACCCACTCCGAAATCGGACTTGCTGTTATGGAACGTGTTGCTGCCCAGTGCGAAGATCTCGCTACGCCTGAGCGTAAGCCGAAGATCGAAGGGCGCAGCATGATCATGATTCTGGCTCCGAAAGCGGAAAAGTAAGATAGTAGTTTAGACAGGAGGATTTTTCAGATGCCTAAAATGAAAACCAACAGGGCTGCTGCGAAACGTTTCAAAAAGACTGGGAGCGGCCAATTGAAGCGTGACCGTGCTTTTGGTAGCCACTTGTTCGCCAACAAATCCACAAAAGCGAAACGCCACCTGCGTAAAGCTGCAATGGTATCCAAAGGCGACCAAAAACGCATGGAGCAAATGCTCACTTACCTGTAAGTTTTGCTTGATTACACACCATATCGCAGCATGAGCTCCCTAAGCGCCTGAAAGATGGCCGCCATGCTGGAAAGACCAGGAGGAGTTTAGTATGCCAAGAGTAAAAGGTGGCATTGTATCACGCCGTCGTCATAAGAAAATCCTGAAGCTGGCGAAAGGTTACTTCGGTTCCAAACATCGCCTGTTTAAATCCGCTAATGCGCAGGTAATGAAATCCCTGCTGTACGCATACCGCGATCGTCGCCAAAAGAAACGCGACTTCCGCAAACTGTGGATCACTCGTATCAACGCGCAAGCTCGCCTGAACGGCCTGTCCTACAGCCGTCTCATGCACGGCCTGAAAGTAGCTGGCATCGAAGTAAACCGCAAAATGCTGGCTGACCTGGCTGTAAACGACAAAGCAGCGTTCAACGACCTGGCTGCTGTCGCAAAAGGCAAACTGAACGCGTAAGAATGCCTTTTATGAAAAGCCGATCTTTCCGCTGGAGAGATCGGCTTTTTTCTGTGCAATCAAGACAAAAGGAGCCCCCTGTTTTAGAGGAATACTTTTCTCCCCCATACGGAATTATAATGATGAAAGATTCAGTAAATTCAAAAAATAAACCGGTAAAGGAGGATTGGTTCGGATGGGAAGGGCGAAGTGGATGTTTTTCATTCGGGAGCTGGATGCTTATCCGACGGGCAGGAAGCGCATTTTTTTGCTGTTTGTGGTGATCCTCGCCAACTTCGTCGCCAACTATGAGGGCCAGATCGCCCCGGTCCTGTCTTTGATTTTAAAAGACATCGGCCTTTCGAATCCGGAATATGGACTCATCGTCTCTCTGTCCGTGCTGGCTTCGGCTTTTGGGGCTCTGCTTGGAGGACCGCTGTCTGACCGGTACGGACGCACATTGATTCTCGTTCCCGGTCTGTTATTGACAGTCGTCTGCGTGTTCGGCATGGCTTTCGTGCATTCATTCGGTTCCTTGCTGTTTATGAGGGTGGTGCTCAATTTCATCGAAGGAGGATTCATCGGCGCGACAGCGGGCCTGGTCCGGGACTTTTCTCCGCGGATGGGCAGAGCCATGTCCTTCGGCTTTTGGAGCTACGGCACAGCGGGCTCCAATTTTTTCGCCGCTTTTGTCGCAGGATATACGCTCCCTTATTTCGGCACGTGGCAGTCGCAGTTTTACATTGCCGGCTTCCTCAGTCTCGTCGTCGCCTTGTTCGTCATGTTCACGATCCACGATTTGTCGCCTCGCTTGCGGGAACAGGTGATCCACAGCAGCCAGACCGCACAGCTGGTCAACGAAGGGGAAAGCCGTGCACAGGAAATCCCGAGGGCTGGGGCAGACGATCATTCCTTGCCCAAGAGCTCTAAGGCCGATTCACCGAAGCCGGAAATGACGCCCATGGAAACGCTGCGGATGGCGATGAGGCACGGACACATCTGGGCCCTGGCTGTGGGGTGTACGCTGTTTTTGATGCTCTATCTGACGCTCGCTGCATACGGCCCGTTGATCCTCGTGCAGGCATTTGGGTACACGCCGGCAAAAGCCGCGTTCCTGTCTCAATTTTTCTGGCTGTTCAGTTTGGTGACCCTTATTGTAAGCGGTTACATTTCGGATAGACTCCAGCTGCGCAAATTGATCTCGCTGATCGGCGTGTTGGGGATGATCGCCGTAATGAGCGTGTGGATTGGCTCGGTGCACCAACCGGTCTCCGAAGGGAAGATGATCTTGCTCATTTCGCTGATGGGCGGCTTCCTGGGCTTTGCCTACAGCCCATGGATGGCACTCTATTCGGAAAACCTCGAGGACCTGCACGGCGGAATCCAGGCGTCGGGATGGGCGATCTGGAGCTTTGTCCTTCGCATCTATTCGATCCTGTCCGCTGTTCCGCTGAACTTGATTGCGGTCCGCTACGGCTGGGATCTGTGGCTGTGGATCACGATGATCGGGGCTATCCTGTACATTCCGCTGCTCTGTATGGGCAAGGGCCCCTGGTTCAGGCGGCCGGTTTCCAAAGCGGCCGCGACTGCGGTCGATTCGTAAGGACCTGGGCAGAAGAAGAACGACCGGCCATCCGCAGCGGGATGCCGGTTGTTTTTGCCTAGTGAATGATTTTGCGACGGAGGGCTTCTGCTACCCCTTGCGTCCGATTTTGCGCCCCGATTTTTTTCAGCGCAGATTTGACGTAATCTTGTACGGTAAATTCGCTGATGCCAATGTGGTCGGCCATTTCCTTGATGCTCTCTCCCCACGACATCCGCTGCAAAATCTCGATTTCCCGCTTGGTCAGCTTGACGGGTGGAGGGAGGAGAGACTCCGTGGCAAGGGCTTTTCCCACCTGCTCTCCGTACAGGCTGAGTGCCTGAATCAGGCTGCTGCTGATCCCTTCACGGCCTTTTGGATGGCCGGAAATGCCCGCGTAGCCGATGACGCTTCCCCCATGCAGGATGGGAACGACGAGTGCGTAGGTGACGCCCTGCACGTACTTTTCGGGTATTTGTCTGATGAGCTCCGAGTCGAGCAGAACCGCTCGCTTCTCCCGGATGGCGGAATAGATCGGGGGCATGTTGCGGATATCCTCGCGCTGATCGCGGATGGGGCGGAGACCCTGGGCATTTGCCCCGAGCAAGCCTTCTCCCATCTGGCTGAGCATCGAGTAGTTGTACAGAACCGCCCCCATAAACGGAAACAGGTCGATGAAGCCGCGAACGGCGAGCGCCAGCTTTTCTTCATGGCGAGGCGCCATTTCGATACGCTGGATATACTCTCGCAAAGCTGGACTGACCATTGGAGTGACATCCTCCCTCCATGTAGGGTCGTACACACCTGTTTTTTGGGGATATATCCGGTTTATGACTGGACGTATAATGAATATTGTAGCGCTTTCATTTTAGCAAAAGGCTTATCCGTGCGTAAAGGAACTATATTCGGAATAATTCGACAATAACAACAAGGCTTTGGTCGCATTCCCTTCAAGTACGAGGCTTCGGGCGCCACTGCCCGCCAGAGAAAAACGAAACGAAAGTTGGCGCCATTTCTACCATAAAGGAGGAAATGAGATGGCACTGGATCCACAGGCAAAGGCGTTTCTAGACATGGGCGCAGAGGCAGGCGAACCGCCCATGTCCACGTTGACCCCGGAACAAAACCGGGAACGGACGGCCGGGATGAAAGCTTTGTCCGGACCGCCGAAGGCTTTGGCCAAAACCGAGAGCCGGATGATCCCGGTGGAGGGAGGAGAGATCGAGCTTCGCATCTACACTCCGGAAGGCGTCGGTCCATTCCCGCTCTTCGTCTACTTCCACGGAGGGGGCTGGGTGATCGGCGATGTGGAAACCGTCGATACCGTCTGCCGCAACATCGCCCACGAAGCGGATAGCGTCGTCGCCTCCGTCAATTACCGTCTGGCTCCGGAACACAAATTTCCCGTTCCGGTGGAGGACTGTTACGCGGCCGTAGAGTGGGTGGCACGAAACGCCGCAGAGCTGAACGGTGACCCGTCCCGTCTCGCGGTAGGAGGCGACAGCGCAGGCGGGAATCTGGCTGCAGTCGTCTCTCAGCTGGCCAAACAGCGGAGCGGTCCCGCGATCTCCTTTCAAGTGCTCGTCTATCCCGTCACCCAAATCGGCTGCGACACGGAGTCCTACAGGGAAAACGGCGAGGGTTACTTCCTCACGAAGGACAGCATGAACTGGTTTTTCCGGCATTACCTGAATGCCGAGGAGGAGAAGACGGACGTCAGAGCCTCCCCCCTGCTCTCCGAAGACCTCAGCGGATTGCCTCCCGCTCTGGTGATTACGGCCGAGTACGATCCGCTGCGCGACGAAGGAGAAATGTATGCAGAGCGGCTGCGTCAAGCGGGAGTGCCGGTCGAGCTGACCCGTTACGACGGGATGATTCACGGTTTCTTCTGGATGGCGGGGATCATGGACAAAGGCGCACAGGCCATCACCCAGGTGGCGAGCCGGCTGCGGTCGGTATTTCCGCGGCTGTAATCCGCGAAGCAAAGTCCGGATCAAGGGAATAGGGGGGACCTGTGGATGAAGTTTATCGCCTTTCATTTGATGCCGTATCGGGACTTGCCGGCGGATTTTGAAGTGAAGTACCCGAGCGTCTGGGTCACGCCGCCCAAGACGCTGTTCGACCCGAAAAAGGGACACCGCATGTACCACGACTATTTGGATGAACTGGAATTTGCCGTGGATCTCGGCTTCGACGCAGTCGGGGTAAACGAGCATCACAGCAATGCGTACGGTCTGATGCCGTCGCCCAATCTGATGGGCTCCATCCTCTCCCGAAAGGTTCGCCACAGCGAAAACACGAGCCTGATCGTCCTCGGCAACAGCCTGGCTTCCTACAATCCGCCCATTCGAGTGGCAGAGGAGATGGCCATGCTCGATGTCCTCTCGGGCGGCAAGTTTATCGCAGGCTTCCCGGTCGGGACCTCGATGGACCAGAACTACGCCTATGGCATCAATCCGGCCGAACTGCGGGAGCGCTACTACGAGGCGCACGACCTGATCATGAAGACGTGGAAAAGCGATGAAATTTTGACCTACAACGGCAAGTACAACCAGTATCGGTATATCAATCCGTGGCCGCGCCCTGCGCAGCGCCCGCACCCGCCCGTCTGGATTCCCGGCGGCGGCAGCGTCGAGACGTACGACTTTTCCATCAGCCACAACTACTCGTTCTCCTATTTGAGCTATTTCGGACACAAGTACGCGAAAAAGGTGATGGGACCGTTCTGGGAGCGCAACGACGAGCTAGGTGCGGACCGCAACCCGTACAAGGCGGGGTATTGCCAGATCGTTTGCGTCTCCGAGACCGATGAGCGGGCGCAAATCGACTACGAGGAGCACGTGCGTTACTTCTTCAACAAGTGCCTGCATGTGGACAGACGCGTGGCGGAAGCGCCGGGCTACCGCACGGTGAAAAGCCTTAGGGCTGGCCTGACCTCGCAGTTCGACGGCACGCAAAAGAGTGCGGGCCAGATGCTGAGGGAAGGGATGGGCTGGCAAGACCTGATCGATCACGGGTTTATCGTCGCGGGCTCTCCTGCCACCGTTCGCGACATCATGCAGGAGAGCCTGCGGGATCTGCGGGTGGGCAACGTCGTCTGCCTGCTGCACATCGGTTCGATGCCGCACTGGCTCGTCCAAAAGAACATGCAGCTTTTCGCCCAGGAAGTAAAGCCGCACCTGAGCTCCCTTTTCAGCGAGTGGGACCACTCCCCGTACTGGCCCAAGGGCTATGCCCAGGAGCCGTTGGAGGAGCCTGCCGTACAGACCTAGTCGCGTGATTTGCTCGCCAAATGCGCAAGGGGGGGGAAAATGAGTGGCAGAGCCAAGAGAGCAGTTGATTCAGGCCAATGAACAGGTCAGCTTCGCCGTAAAAATCGCAGGACAAGGGGAACCGGTTGTCTACTTGCACGGTGCCGGCGGCCTTGTATGGGATCCGTTTCTCGCGGAATTATCCGACCGCTATCAGGTGTATGCGCCGCATCTCCCGGGTACCGGCCAGTCTTCCGGACTGGAGAGCATCCGCGACCTGTGGGATTTGATTCTCTGTTACTACGACTTGTTTGATGCCTTGGGATTGGAGTCGGCGACCGTGATTGGGCATTCGCTGGGGGGCATGATCGCTCTGGAGCTGGCTGCCACTGACCAGAGCCGGGTGAAAAAAATCGTCGCACTCGCACCCGCGGGACTGTTCCGGGAAGAGGAGCCCGTTCCGGACATGTTCGCCATGCTGCCGCACGAGCTCGCAGCGATGATGGTGGCGGACCCGGCTTCGCCCGTGGCAGAGCGGCTCCGGTACATGCCGACCCAGACAGAGGAGCGCATCGAAATGACGATTCACCAGATGCAAAACATGCAGGCTGCGGCCAAGTTCCTTTGGCCGATTCCGGACAAAGGGCTGAAGCGCCGGCTGCACCGGATCAAAGCGCCGACGCTGCTGATCTGGGGCAAGCAGGATCGCTTCATGCCCGTCTCGTACGCAGGCGAATTTCAGCGGCGGATCACCGGCTCCGAGCTGGAGCTGATCGATCAGGCGGCACACCTGGTTCCACTGGAGCAGACGGAACAGGTCGTAGCAGCGATCGCCCGATTTTTGTCCGTTCAGGCCAGGGTGGATGCGAGAGGATAGCGGGCACACACCATATAACCGATGGGAGGATTCGATCGATGAGACAGGAGTTTGGTTCGACCAGCCAGCGCGGGCTGAACACGGAGCTTTTGCCCTATCAGCTGTATCAGAAGGCGAAGCGGTACGGCATCTGGAACCCCCAGGATATCGACTTCTCGCAGGATCGTGAAGATTACGCACGCATGACGCCAGAGCAAAAGGACGAGACACTGCGGCGGATCGCGGGCTTCCTGGGGGGAGAGGAAGCAGTCACGCTGGATTTGTTGCCGCTGATCATGGTCATCGCCCAGGAAGGCCGCCTCGAGGAAGAGATGTTCCTGACGACATTCCTGTTCGAAGAGGCGAAGCACATGGAGTTTTTCCGACTCGTATTGGACACGATCGGGGAAAAGGGCGACTTGAACCAGTACCACGGGGATGTGTACAAGCGGATCTTTCACGATATTCTTCCCGCAGCTTTGGGGCGCCTGTTGACGGACAAATCGCCGGAAGCGGTAGCGGAGGCCTCGACCGTGTACAACATGTTTGTGGAAGGCGTGCTGGCGGAGACCGGGTACTACGCCTTTTACGAAGGCTTGAACAAAGCCGGCGTCATGCCGGGCCTGATGAAGGGGGTGGGCTACCTCAAGACCGACGAGTCCCGCCACATCAGCTACGGGACCTTCCTGCTGCAAAGGCTGATCTGCGAGCATCCGCACATCTACGATGTCGTGGCGGCGAAAATGGCGGAGCTGGCCCCGCTTGCCAGCCAGCTTTACTCCGGAGTGGATCCGGCCAGGCAGGCGAGCGCATTCGGCGTAAGGGTCGACGATCTCCAGCAGTTCGCCAAAAAGCAATTGGCTGTGCGCATGGAAGTGCTGGCCCGCGCGAAAGGCCAGACGATCGAGGAGCTGTATAAGCAGTCGAAGGCAGCGGTAGACGTCTGATCCGCTGAAACCGCAAGACCATTTTTTCGGAGCCTGTTCAAGGCTCCTTTCCCGTTCGCTGTCGATGAAGCCGACTTGCGGCCGTGACACTTGGCGAGAAGGTGAAGGAGGGAGCGTAGATGATGCAAGTCCGAGATTGGTTGGAAGCGATTCCGTTTCCCATAGCGATGACCGAGGGCGATTTGACAATCGTGGGTAAAAACGAGCGGTTCCGAGAGCTTGCGGTCATGAAGGAACAGGAGGAAAGAGTAAGGGCGGGGGCGGGGATCGCGCTGCCGGAGGTGTTTGCCTCCTGGGAGGAATGGGGGCCGGGCATGATCCTGGCCGGGGACGGTACCCATTCGTATTTGCTTGCGAGGCAGCCGGCGCCTGCGAATTCGTTAGCGCAAGGTCACACGATGTGGGTCGTCCTGGACGGCCAGGGCGCCAGCAGCCTCAAGCAGCAGGCGCGAGAGCTGTCGCGGGAGCTGGACGCCGTCATGGAGAGTTCGGAAGACGTGATCTACATTACCAGCCCGGACGGCATGACGCTCCGGACCAACAAGGCGATCAAGCGGTTTACCGGCTTGCCGAAGGAGGCGTTTATCGGCAAGAACGTACGGGATCTGATGGCCGCAGGAATCTTGCGGGAAATGCTCACCTTTCGGGTCGTCGAGCTGGGGAAGCCTGTCAGGACGGCTCCGCGTGTGGACGACGTCAACCAGAACACCTTGAAAACGGCGATCCCGGTGTTTGACGAGCGAGGACAGATTGAAAAGGTGGTCACCTACGTGCGGGACTTGTCCAAGCAAAACCGGCTGCATCAGGATCTCATACGGGCACTGGAGGAGAACCACGAGTACAAGAAAGAGCTGGAAAAGCTGAAGACGAAAAGCCGCAAAGACCCCGATGTGATCGTGGAGAGCAAGCAAATGGCGGAAATTTACGACATGGCAGACCGCATCTCGAATGTGGATGCCACCGTCCTGATTTTGGGAGAGACCGGCGTCGGAAAAGACGTGCTGGCTCGGTACATCTACCAGTCGAGCCAGCGCAGGGAGCGAGGGGAGTTCGTCAAGATCAACTGTGGAGCAATCCCCCACGACCTCTTGGAATCGGAGCTGTTCGGCTACGAGCCGGGCGCGTTCACGGGGGCCAGCCGTACGGGCAAGCGCGGCATCTTCGAGCAGGCGGACAAAGGCGTGCTGTTCCTCGACGAGGTGGGTGAGCTCCCCATGGCGCTGCAAGTCAAGCTGCTGCGGGTTTTGCAGGAAAAGCAGATCCAGCGCATCGGCGCCACGCGGTCCAAGGAAGTGGATGTCCGCCTGATCGCGGCGACCAACCGGGATTTGAAGCAGATGGTCAGGGAAGGTACGTTTCGGGAGGACTTGTACTACCGCTTGAACGTCATCCCCATCGTCATCCCTGCTTTGCGCGAGCGCAAGCCGGACATTTTGCCGCTCGTCCGTTTTTTCCTGCAAAAGCTGAACCATAAATACCAGCTGTCCAAGCAGTTCGGCTCCTGCATGCAGGAGTTCTTCTACCGCCATCATTGGGCCGGGAATGTGCGGGAGCTGTCCAATCTGGTGGAACGACTGATCTTGACGGTGCCATCGAAGGTCATCACGCTCAAGGACTTGCCGGATGAGTATCAGGAGCAGGAAAAGAAGACGATCAGCTTTTCCCGTCTGATCCCGCTCAAGGAAGCGGCCGAGATCGCCGAAAAGGAATTGCTCGCGCTCGCTGTGCAGCAGTTCCGAAGCACGTACAAGCTGGCGGAAGAGCTCGGGACCAGCCAGGCGACAATCGTCCGGAAGCTCAAGAAGTACAACCTGACGACCTCCCATTTCATCGAGCCGCTGGAAATGCCGCATGGGGCTGCGTCTGCCAGGGGGATACAAAAATGAATTGCAAACTCACAAATGAATCACGTCAGAGACGGATTCGTGATGCAAAAATGAATCACGATTCGCGACAGGGGCCCAGCTCCTGTTTTTTTCTGCCTGTTTGGAGATTGGCATGCCGCTTGCAATAGTTTGAATATTGAAAACAAATCAACCAGCCAGTTCGAAAGGGAACCAGGCCGGCGGGGATCGCGATGGGAGGGGGTGAATCGGTACGAGAGTCATTCCGATCAAACTGACCACGAATTTTGCAAAAGGAAATGTAAACGCATTCATTTTGCTTGAAGAGCCTGTGACCTTGGTGGATACCGGGACGCATTGGCCGGCATCCGTTCAGGAGCTGCGGGCAGGCCTCGACGCTGTGGGCCTCACTTTTGGGGATGTGGAGCAAATCGTCGTCACTCACATGCACACCGACCATTACGGAGGGGTTCAGGCGATTCTTCAGGAAACGGAAGCGGCCGTCTTCGTGCACAGTCAGGCGAAACGGGCATTGACGGACGGACAGGAGGAATTCGCCCGGACGGAAAGCTTCATGCAATCATTTATCAGGGAGTGCGGTGCGGCCCACATCTTGAACCGCGAGCGGAAGTACCACCCGGAAGAGTGGCGGGACGTGCGTTATCTGGAAGACGGCGACACGATCGCAGCGGGGGGCAGGGATTGGAGCATTCTGCATACGCCGGGCCATAGCCAGTCGGACATCTGCCTGTGGGATCAGGCGTCGGGCGATGCGATCGTCGGGGATTTTCTCCTGCAGGAGATCTCCTCCAACGCCTTTATCGTTCCGCCGGAGCCGCCGAGCGGAGAGCGGCCCAAGCCGCTTTTGCAGATGAGAGAGTCGTTTTCGCGGGTATACGATATGCCGTTTGCGACGGTATATCCGGGACATGGCGAGCCGTTTGCTGGCCATCAGGGGCTCATTGACCGGCGGCGGGAGGAGCAGGCGGCGCGATGCGAAAAAATCCTGTCTTTGCTGGCGGAGCAGCCGCGGACGGTCCTGAAAATATGCAGGGAGCTGTTCCCCTGGCTGAAAGAAAACGCCTTGTTCCTCGGATTGTCGGAGGTGCAAGGGCATCTGGACTTGCTCGTGGAGCAGGGACGTGCAGCGGGAGAGCCACACGAAGGCATTCTGTGGTATTACGCAGTGTAAAACGAGGGAGGTAGGCAGCGAATGAGTCGATTGCAAGGGAAAGTAGCCATCGTCACCGGTGCGGGACGCGGGATTGGGGCCGCGACAGCCAAGCGGCTGGCGCAGGATGGCGCCAAGGTAGGCGTGCTGGATCTGAAAGAGGAAGCGTGTCTGGAGGTCGTGGAGCAGATCCAGGCGGCTGGCGGAGAAGCAGTCGCGGTCGGATGCAACGTGGCAGTCGCCGAGGAAGTGGAGCAGGCGGTCGAAAAAGTGGTAGGCCACTTCGGGAGACTCGACATTCTGGTGAACAATGCCGGTGTCTTGCGCGACAATCTGCTGTTCAAAATGTCCGAGGACGACTGGGATACCGTGATGAACGTCCATTTGAAAGGCAGCTTTTTGGCGAGCAGAGCGGCGCAAAAGCACATGGTGAAGCAAGGCTACGGAAAGATCGTCAATACGAGCAGCACGTCCGCCCTCGGCAATCGCGGTCAGGCCAACTACTCGGCGGCAAAGGCAGGGCTGCAAGGCTTTACGAAAACGCTCGCCATCGAGCTGGGCCCGTTCAACATCAACGTGAACGCAGTCGCCCCCGGCTTTATCGCGACAGACATGACCCGTGCGACTGCCGAGAGAATCGGCATCGATTTTGAGGAAAACAAGAAGCTGGCTTCCGAACGGATCCCGCTCCGAAGGGTAGGCCAGCCGGAGGATGTGGCGAATGTGGTCGCTTTCCTCGTCAGCGACGACGCGAGCTACGTATCCGGACAGGTCATTTACGTAAACGGCGGGAGCCGCTAGGCGACAGAGCCAGACAATCCAACCAACCAAATTACCGTTAGGGGGATGCAAACATGGACTTCACGTTGAGCGACGAACAAAAAATGGTACAAAAAACCGTGCGTGACTTCGTCCAGCGCGAGCTGATGCCGCTGGAGCAGCAGGTGCTCCGCAACGAGCGCGAAGGCAGGGAAGGAATCACCAAGGAAGAGATCCGGCAAATCCGCCAAAAAGCGAAAGAAGCAGGCTTCTGGGGAATCAATACGCCCGAGGAATACGGCGGTGCCAACCTGGGGCCGGTCATGACGGCACTCATTACGATGGAGCTGGGCCGCACTTTCGTTCCGTTCAGCTTCGGAGGTTCGGCCGACAACATTCTGTACTACTGCAACGAAGAGCAAAAGAAGCGCTACCTCATCCCTACCATTGAGGGAGAGCGCCGTTCCTGCTTTGCCCTGACCGAGCCAGGAGCCGGCTCCGACGCTGCGAACATCAAGATGTCGGCAGTGAAAGACGGCAACGAATGGATCCTGAACGGCGAAAAAGTATTCATCACCAACGGCAACGAGGCCGATTTCGCGATGGTGTTCGCCGTGACGGACAAGGAAAAAGGAGCGCGCGGCGGCGTGACCTGCTTCCTCGTCGACCGCGACATGGGCTGGAGATCGGAGCCGATCCATACGATGGGCGAGTGGGGACCGGCCTCCCTGGTCTTTGACAATGTGCGAGTGCCGGAGGAAAACATCCTGGGCGAACTCGGCAAAGGCTTTGAGCTGGGGATGAAGTGGATCGGCCAAGGCCGCTGGGTCATTCCGGCACGTGCCGTGGGCGCAGCGGAGCGGCTTTTGCAGATGGGGATCGACTACGCCAATACGCGACATACGTTCGGCAAGCCGATCGCAGAGCGTCAGGCGATCCAATGGATGATCGCAGATTCTGCGGTCGAGATCGAAGCGACCCGCTGGATCGTGCTGCGCGCAGCCTGGATGGCGGAAAACGGACTGGACGCCCGCCATCAGTCTTCCATCGCCAAGCTGTACGGCTCCAACATGGCCGACCGCGTCGTCGACCGCGTCCTGCAAATCCACGGAGGCATGGGCTACACGAAGGAGCTGCCAATCGAGCGCTGGTACCGCGAAATTCGCTTGTGGCGCATCTTTGAGGGCACCGATGAAATCCAGCGCTACATCATTTCGCGCAACCTGCTGAAAGGCAACGTCAAAGTAGGCGAGCTGCTGGCGTGACGGCGGACGGCAATTTCGATACGACAAGGAGGGGTAAGGCATGCTGATCGATCCGAAAGTTGTAGGCAGTACCAGCGAAGCGACGCTGGTCGAGGTGGAAAAGGGAGCGATCCGGGCATTCGCCCATGCCATCGGGGACGACAATCCGCTGTGTACGGACGAAGGTTTTGCCCGTGCCCATGGTTACGCCAGCCTCGTGGCGCCACCCACGTTTCCTACCACGTTTCGCATTCCGAATCCAAACGTGCGCTTTGAACTGAGCCGCGTGCTGCACGGCGGGCAAGAGTACAGATATACGCGGCCGATCGTCGCGGGCGATGTGCTGCGCTGTGTCAGCCGCGTGGCGGACGTATACGAGAGAGAGGGCAAGCAGGGCGGAAAGATGACCTTTCTCGTGACGGAAGTCCGAGGGGAAGACTTGGACGGCCAGCTGGTTTTTACCGGAAAAAGCACGGTCATTTTGCGGTGAGAGGAGGGATCCCCCATGCAACAGGTACGGATGGACTGGTCGGGTATCGAGGTCGGGCAGGAGCTGGAACCGCTCGTAAAGCCTGCGATTAGCAAGGTGCAGCTGCTCAAGTACGCAGGTGCCTCAGGAGATTTCAACCTGATTCACACGGATGTAGAGACGGCGCGGGAGGTTGGGCTGCCCGGAACGATTGCGCACGGGATGCTGAGTATGGGCTTTTTGGGTCAGTACGCCGGCATGCTGGCGGGAACGACGGCGTTCGTCAGCGAGCTCAAGGTTCGCTTCGCCGGAATGGTCTTCCCCGGCGATGTGCTGACCTGCAGGGCAAAGGTGACTGGCAAAGAGGGCGGCAAAATCGTGCTTTCGCTCGCCGTAGAGCGCGAGCCGGGCAAGGCGTTGACCAGCGGGGAAGCCACATTGACTTTGCGTTAGAGAGAAGCAGAAAAACGCGCTTCGGGGATAGGAGTGGACGCGATGCCGACGACTGTGCTGTTTCTGATGTCCACGATGTTTATTGCCAATATCGGATTCGGGATTATCCTGCCGACACTCCCGTTCTTGTCCAGGCATGTAGGGGCCAGCACATTTGAGCTGGGCCTGGCTCTGTCTGCCTTCGCGATTGCCCAGCTGCTGTTCAGTTCGTTTTGGGGGGCGTTGTCCGATCGGGTGGGAAAACGGCCGGTCCTGATCCTGGGCATTGTCGGATACGGAGTGACCTCGGCGCTCGTCGGGCTGTCGCCCCACGTGTGGGTACTGCTCCTGCTGCGGTTTCTGTCGGGGGCGCTTTGCTCCGCCGTAATGCCGTCGTCGCTGAGTCTGGCAGCCGCGGCGTCCAAACCGGAAATGAGGCCGCGCGTCATGGCGTACATGGGATCTGTCAACGGGATTGGCTTTATCGTCGGTCCGCCGCTGGGCGCTTTTTTGAGTGTGTTCGGGCTGCAGGTGCCGTTTGCGGCTGTCGGGTTCTTGTCGGTGCTAAACGGCATTGTCGCTTTTTGGCTGCTGCCGGCAGAGGCTCCTGCGGCAAAGGCAGGCGGAGGGGCGCGGCTTTCTCCATGGGCCTTCCTGCAAGTGGGAAACCATTTGTCTGCGATGTTCAACCGCACGATTGCGCCGTTTCTGGGAGGAACGCTTGCTTTCACCACGGCGGATGCGACGATCACGTCCACCCTGTCCTTTTTTCTGACGGATACATTGCATTCCACACAGGCGATGGCGGGTTGGGCGTTCATGGTCAACGGCGGAGTGGGTGCCATGATCCAGATGGCGATGTTCTCGATGATGTATCAGAAGTGGGGAGAGAGGGCGACGATCGTCACGGGTTTTCTGTTCGGTTCGCTCGGCTATTTGACGCTCGGGCTGTCCACCAATGTGGGCTGGGTATTCGTGGCGATTACGCTCTTGGCCTTTTGTCGGGGTTTTGCATTTCCGGCAATGACCTCTGCGATCTCTCTTCGGACGACGGTTCATTCGCAGGGAAGCAGTTTTGGATCTCAGATGACCTTCAACAGTTTGGGAAGAACGATTGGTCCGTTGATAGCCGGCTGGTTGTTTGCCTATCACGAGCGTTTTCCGTATTTCTTTGCCTGCGCTTTGCTCCTTTTGGCCGTACTTATGATCCGGGTGGGCGTCAAAGAAAAGCTGTCTGCAAGAGCGGAGCAGGCGTGAGGAAGGATGATTTGAAGGAGGAGAGATCATGTCGAGAGGTGGAGCTTTTCTTTCCCGTAGGCTAGATACGTATCCGACGGGAGGTTTTCGGATTTGGCTGTTGTTCATTGCCATCCTGGCGAACTTTATTGCCTCTTATGAATCGCAGATTGCTCCCGTGCTTCCGCTCTTGCTGAACGATCTCCACATGGATTTGCATCAATACGGCATCTTGTCCGCCATTTGTATCCTCGCGGCGGCATTGTCCTCCCTGGTTTTCGGCCCGTTGGCGGACCGTCACGGCCGCGTCCTGTTCCTCGTCCCGAGCCTGTTTTTGACGGCAGTCTGCGTCTACGGCATGGCTTTCGTGGAGACGATCTCCCAGCTGTTTGTGCTTCGCGTGGTCTTATCCTTCGTTGATGGCGTCGCATTCGGTTTGACGGCAGGACTCGTCCGCGACTTTTCACCGCGGATGGGACGTGCGCTGGCATACGGCTTCTGGACGTTTGGTCCGGTGGGCTCCAACTTTTTCGCCGCCGCGATCGCGGGCTGGACTCTCCCGATCTACGGCCACTGGCAATCCCAGTTTTACATCGCCGGTACCGTCGCCCTCGTATCCTCACTCGTCATCCTGTTCACCATTCGCGACCTTTCTCCGCGGCTGCGGGCCCAAATCATTCACTCGAAGGAGACGATGAAAGAGATCAACAAGAAGGCAGCGCTTGATGAGAAGAAGGAAGAAGGCTCCCTGATGCTGCAGGTTTTGAAGGTCCCCCACCTGTGGCTGTCGAGCATCGGCATTTCGCTCTTTTTGCTCACCTATTTTACGATGGCCAGCTTCGGGCCCAAAATCCTGGTCGACTCCTTTGGATTTGAAGCGCATCAGGCTGCGGGCATTTCCAAGTACTTCTGGTTCCTGAACCTGCTCACGCTGCTTGTAGCCGGCTGGGTATCAGACCGGCTGCAGCTGCGCAAGATCGTCTCGCTTACGGGAGCTGTACTCTTTGCCGTTTACATGATTTACTTCGTCAGCCTGTTCGGCACCGACGTCAGCGAAGGGGCCATGATCGTCTACGTCTCGATCCTGGGCGGCCTCATGGGTGTGACGTACGGACCGTGGAATGCGCTGTTCTCGGAGAATGTCGAGGACGTGAAAGCATCGCTGCAGTCGTCCGCATGGGGATTGCACGGCGCGATCATACGCGTGGTGCCGGTCATCATGAACCTCGTTCTGCCTTCCGTCGTCGCCTCGGGCGGGTGGAGCACATGGGTCGCCGTCGCGGTGGCGGTCGGAGTCATCATCTACATTCCGCTGCTCTTTATGACAAAAGGTCCATGGCTGTCCAAGAAGCAGGCGGAAGCCGTGGCGCAGTAGCCTTGGCCTTGCAAATCGGGCACGTTTTTGGAGAGGAGAGAAACCGTCATGAACATCTTCGTCTTGTTGAAGCAGACGTTTGACACGGAAGAAAAAATCGTGATACAAAGCGGCCTCATCCAGGAGGACGGCGTGAAATTCATCATCAATCCGTACGACGAGTACGCCATCGAGGAAGCCATCCGCATCAAGGAGCAGCACGGCGGCGAAGTGACAGTGGTCACGGTTGGCCCACAGCGGGCGGAGGAAGCCCTCCGGACGGCTTTGGCGATGGGAGCGGACCGCGCGATCTTGATTCATCAGGCCGACGCGGCGGACGAACACGTGACAGCCAGTCTGATTGCGGCAAGCATCAAGGATCGTCCTTTCGACCTGATTTTGGGCGGCAACATGGCTGTCGATTCCGGTGCGGGCCAGGTGGCAATTCGGGTGGCCGAACTGCTGGGAATTCCTCATGTCTCGACGATCACCAAGCTGAGCATCGACGAGGGTGCAGCCACCCTGGAACGCGATGTGGAAGGCGATCTGGAGACGGTCCAAGTCGGTCTTCCCTTTCTCGCGACAGCACAGCAAGGGCTGAACGAACCGCGATACCCTTCGCTGCCGGGGATCATGAAAGCGAAGAAAAAGCCTGTGGAGCATATCGAGGCCGCCGATCTGGTGCTGGAAGCAGGTACTCAGACAGCGAAAACAGCCGTGATTGAGCAGTATTTGCCAGCGAAGAAACAGGCTGGCCGGGTCCTCAGCGGGGACATTTCCGCCCAGGCAATCGAGCTGGTCACGCTGCTGCGCACCGAAGCCAAAGTGCTATAGAGACAGGAGGAGTGGAAGATGGGAAAACGGATTCTCGTATTGGCGGAAGAAAAAGACGGAAAATTAAGAAATGTTTCTTTGGAAGCGCTTACGTTGGCGAAGCAGCTCTCCGATGGCGGGGAGGTGCAGGCCGTCCTGTTTTCGGAGCAAGCCGCTGCCTTTCAAGCACAAATCGGGCAGCACGGAGCGGGCCTCCTCTTTCAGATCGCGGGGGAGGCGTGGAAGTCATATACGCCTGACGCGTACGCGGGGGCGCTGGTCCAGCTGATCGAGCAGGTGCAACCGGACGTGATCCTGGCGGGCCATACGGCAATCGGAAAAGACGTTGCACCGCGGGTGGCTGCCCGCCTGCAGATCGGGCTCATCTCGGACTGCACCGGCGTGGATGTTCAGGGCGGGGAGCTCGTCTTCACTCGTCCGATTTACGCAGGGAAGGCATTCCAGAAAAAAGTGTTTCGAGAGGGCACCGTTTTTGCCACGCTACGGGCCAACAACTTTGCGGTCGCGGAAGGCGGAGGTGCGGCCAAAATCGTACCGTTCGAGCCTACTGTTCCCGATTTGCGGACCATCGTGCGGGAAGTCGTACGGAAAACGGCAGGCACAGTGGATTTGAGCGAAGCCAAAATCATCATCTCCGGCGGACGCGGCGTCAAGAGTGCGGAGGGCTTTCGGCCGCTTGAGGAGCTGGCAGCCGTGCTCGGGGGAGCAGTCGGCGCCTCCAGGGGAGCGTGCGATGCGGGCTATTGCGATTACAGCTTGCAGATCGGCCAGACAGGCAAGGTAGTGACGCCCGACCTGTACATCGCCTGCGGGATATCCGGTGCGATCCAGCACCTGGCCGGGATGTCGAACGCCAAAGTCATCGTCGCGATCAACAAAGACCCCGAAGCACCGATCTTCCAGGTGGCTGATTATGGCATCGTCGGCGATTTGTTCGAAGTCGTGCCGCTTTTGACCGAAGAGTGCAGGAAAGCGCTGCAGATGACGTGAGGGAAGAAGCGATGAGCCATCTGCAGATCGGTCCGATAGAAATTTTCATAGGGGAGAAGCAAAGCCGAACGCCGTATTCGACGTCCCTGCTGATCAAGGGAAAGGAAGAGGATGCGCTGATCGATTGCGGGGCTGGGCGCCCCGTATTCGATCACCTGAAAAAGGAGCATCGGATCCGCGACATTTACCTGACGCATTACCATCTCGACCACATTTGGGGTCTGTACCTGTTTCCCGAAGCCAGAGCGTGGATCAACGGCTGTGACGTCCGCAAGTTCTCCGATCTGGATGAGATCGCCAGGGCAAACGGCTACTACGCCATCTTCGGTGAGCAGAAGGCCAAACAGATGATCCGCGAAGAGAGGCAGCCCCGGTCCGGAGAGGAAGCCGTCAGGGAAAAGATCGCATGGTCGAGCATCCTCGGCGTACAAAAGTCCGTGTATCCGTACGACCGGCCGTTCGAGCTGGCGGGTGTGAAGGCGGTCATGCTGCACGCGCCCGGTCACTGCGAAGGGTTCTGCTGTCCGTATTTTCCGGAGCACGGCGTCCTGCACGTCGGCGATTTCGATTTGACCTCGTTTGGCCCGTGGTACAACAATGCGGACAGCGACGTCGACGACATGATCGAGTCGGCAAAACGGACCTTGCTCGTCGACGCAGATACGTACGTCACGTCCCATCAAAAGGGGGTCGTGGGCCGGGCGGATTACAAGCGGATGCTGGAGACGTACATGGCGATTGTCGACAGACGGGAAGAAAAAGTGCGGAAGGCTGTACGCAGTGGATTGCCGCCAGAGGATCTCATTTTTCAGGAAGTGTTTTACCTGCACAAAAATGTGCGCGAGACACCGCGCCTGCTGACCTTTGAGAAAATGGGCGTAGCCAAACATCTGCGACGGCTGCTCAAGCATGGCGAACCGATTCACGACTATTACCAGTCGTTCCTGTCGGTACACGGCATGCACGGCGAGTACGTGGACTATTTTTGGCAGCAGCCGCCAAGCGATCACAAAAATGACACAAGGGAGGGAGTCAAGTGAAAAGACCTTGGCATCGTTGGTATTTGGAAGGGGTCTTCCCGGAAGTCGAGATTCCGTGCATTTCGCTGTACCAGCTCCTGGAGCGCTCCGCACAGGATTACCCGCAGCGGCCGGCCGTCATCGACGGCGACCGGGAATGGACCTATGCCCAGCTGCAGACCGATGTGGAGCGCCTGGCTGCCGCCCTTTACAGCCGCGGTGCGCGCAAAGGCGACCGCATTGCCATCATGCTGCCCAACAGCGCGGAGTACATCCTGGCGTACTATGCGGTCCATCGCCTGGGCGGGATCGTCGTTCAGGTGAATCCGATGTATCAGCCGTCGGAGCTGGACTATCTGCTTCAGGATTCGGAGGCCGAGTGGTTCATCGCCTATCGCGAACAGGCAGCCAAACTGGAGCAGATCGGGTACGCGGGAAAGCTCTTCACCATCTGGGCTGATCCGGAATCGTTCGAGGAAGACAGCTTGTACCGACTGATCAGCGAGCGGCACAACAGCATGCCACCGCTGGAGGTAGACCCGCGGGAAGACATCGCCGTCCTGCAGTACACAGGGGGAACGACGGGACGGTCCAAAGGCGTCATGCTCACTCACCACAACCTGGTGGCGACGGTCTACCAAGGCTTTACCTTCGGCGGCGGAGTGAGGCGGGTGGAGGAGCGAATCTTGGGAATGCCTCCGCTGTTTCACGTCTACGGCATGAGCCGGATGAACGGAACGATCTTCAACGCCCAAGCGTACATTTGCCTCCCGCGCTTTGATGTGGATACGGTCCTGAAGCTGATTCGCAAGCACCGCCCCACCGGTTTTCCCGCCGTGCCGACGGTGTACATCGCGCTCTTGAACCATCCTGACCTGCAGCCGGGCGATCTCGATTGCATCAAGACCTGCGGCAGCGGCTCCGCCCCGCTTCCGGTCGAGGTCATGCAGGAGTTCGAGCGCAAGACAGGGGTGCCGATCATCGAAGGCTACGGCTTGTCCGAGACTTCACCCGGCACGCACGTCAATCCGTCCACGAGGCGAAAGCCGGGCAGCATCGGGATCCCCTTGCCCAATACCGACAGCAAGATCGTGGACATGGAGACCGGCATGCGGGAGCTGCCGCCAGGCGAACCGGGTGAACTGATCATCAAAGGCCCGCAGGTGATGAAAGGCTACTGGAAAAAGCCGGAGGAGACGGCGGCTGTCCTGAGAGACGGCTGGTTTTACACGGGGGATCTGGCCACAATGGACGAGGATGGGTACTTCTACATCGTCGGGAGGAAAAAGGACCTGATCATCGCGGGCGGGTACAATGTCTATCCGATCGAAGTCGAGGAGGTCATCTACCAGCATCCGGCGGTGGCAGAGGCGGTCGTCTACGGCGTGCCTGACTCCTACCGCGGAGAGACGGTGAAGGCGGCGATCGTCACGCGTCAAAACACGCAGGTGGCGGCGGAGGAGATCATCGCCTGGTGCAATGAGCGGCTCGCCCGGTACAAGGTGCCGCGCATCGTCGAGTTTCGCGCGGAGCTGCCCAAGACGACCGTCGGGAAAATACTCCGTCGGACACTGCTGGAGGAAGAGCAGCAGCGAAAGCTCGCTAAAGGGGGAGAAGTCGGATGAAGGAAGCGGTTCTGGTTTCTGCAGTGCGCACTCCGATCGCAAAGGTCAGGGGAGCGCTGAAGGACATGCAGCCGTCCGAATACGGAGCGTTGGTGATCCAGGAGGCACTCAGGCGTGCAGACGTGCAAGGGGAGGAAGTGGAAGACGTCATTTTCGGCAACTGTCTCCACGGTGGCGGCAACATTGCGCGGCTGTCCGCGCTAAAGGCGGGTCTGCCCGTCACGGTCCCGGGACTGACGATTGACCGTCAGTGCGGCTCCGGGATCAACAGCGTAGCGCTGGCAGCGGAAGCGATCATGGCAGGCAGCGCCCGCATCCTGGTCGCAGGCGGGACGGAAAGCATGACGCGCATTCCGTTTTTGATGGAGGCGTCCAGCCAGGCGTACGACCGCACTCCGCCCAAGTTCGTCCGGCGCGAGCTCTCTCCGCCGGACATCGGGAATCCGCCGATGGGCATCACGGCGGAAAACCTCGCGGAGCGCTACGGGATCAGCCGCGAGGAGCAGGACGAATTTTCCTACCAAAGCCAGCAAAAGATGAAGATGGCGATGGAGGCGGGGCTGTTTTCCGAGCAGATCGTTCCGGTGAACGTCCCGGGGAAAAAGGGCGAGTCTTTCATGTTTGACACCGATGAACATCCCAGACCGGACTCGACGCTGGCGGCCCTGGCAAAGCTGCAGCCGGCGTTCAAGCAAGGCGGGACCGTGACGGCAGGCAACTCTTCCGGCGTGAATGACGGGGCGGGGGCACTCGTCTTGATGGAGGGCCGCGAAGCGGAAAAGCGTGGGCTGGAACCGTTGGCTCGCGTGACAGCCTGGGCGGTTGCCGGCTGCGATCCGAACATCATGGGCATCGGGCCCGTGCCTGCCACGCAAAAGCTGCTCGCGAAGACGGGGCTGCGCCTGGACGACATGGATCTGATCGAGATCAACGAAGCGTTTGCGGCCCAAGTGATCGCATGCGATCGCGAGCTGCACTTTGATCCCGAGCGCGTGAACGTGACGGGCGGGGCCATCGCCCACGGCCATCCGATTGCGGCAACTGGCTCCATGCTGGTGACGAAACTCGCCTATGAGCTCAAGCGCAGGGGAGGAAGCCGCGGATTGGTTACGGCATGCATCGGCGGGGGCCAAGGAATCGCGCTGATCATTGAACGATAACATAGTGCAGGCACTCGGGAGCTTTCCCGGGTGCCGTTTCTTTTTTCTCCAGGCTCCCGTCTCCATTTGGACAAGGGCTTAAGAGCATCTCCTTCTTCAGATGGAAAGCAAAAACCATCGAACGTCGGTGTCAGGAAAGTACCCTGACGCCATACACTAAAAGCGTTGCAGGAAAACAATGGATAGAGGGAGAGAGACGAGATGAACAAACAAAAATGGATGACACTGGGCGCTGCCGCCGTAGTCTGTGCCGCATGGCTGGCGCCAGGTGCGTTTGCGAAAGAAAGCGATGAATCTTACGTGGCGCCTTCCAGCGTAATGGGGATTGCGTACGAGCAGAAAGAGACGCCATTGCCGAATTGCGGCCCTGCCGGCATCTTTCTGATCCCGGAAAACGAAAACAGCAAGAAGTGACAAAAAAGCGCGCTGTCCGGGCCGAAACAGGTCCGGCAGCGCTATTCTTTTCACGGGACGAAGCGCCACTTGCCTATTTTATACATATGATGTTGGGTGAATCAAAGCAAGAAGGGAGATTGGCTGATGAGTGAACGCCATAGGATGGCGGATGAGGAGTTGGAAGTGTGGGCATACCGGCTGGAGGCCAAGGCGCCGATGGACGTCCTGGTGACGGCCGTGGAAAATTACGCGGGCGGCCTCGTACTCGCATCGAGCTTTGGTGCGGAAGACGTCGTGCTGATCGACATGCTGCACAAGCTGGCGCCTACCATCCCCGTCTTTTATTTGGATACGAACAAACACTTCCCCGAGACGTACGATACCCGTGATCGGCTTGCGGAGCGGTACGGGACGTCGTTTATCCAGGTTCTGCCGGAGTTGACGCTGGAAGAGCAAGCCCAAAAGCATGGCGACAAGCTGTGGGAGCGCGACCCCAACCTCTGCTGCCAGCTGAGAAAAGTGAAGCCGCTGGAAAAGGTGCTTTCCGGCTACCAGGCGTGGATCACCGGCATTCGCCGGGAGCAGTCCCCGACCCGCGCCAACGCCAAAAAAGTGGAATGGGACGACAAGTTCGGACTGGTGAAGTTCAATCCGCTGGCAGATTGGACCCAGGCGCAGGTGTGGGAGTATATACATGCGTATGGTGTCCCCTACAACCCATTGCACGACCGCAATTACCCCAGCATCGGCTGCAGTGTTTGCACACGTGCGGTGCTCCCCGGCCAGGATCCGCGCTCTGGACGATGGGCCGGGCATGAGAAAACGGAATGCGGACTGCATAAATGATGCATGGGGAGGCAAAGGAAATGGCTTTCGAAATGATGCCAGCAAGATGCATCCAGATAGACAAGTGGACTTTATCCGATATCGATTGTCTGGCGATCGGCGCCTTTTCACCGTTGAACGGCTTCCTGTCCGAAGCCGACTATGTGTCGGTGGTGGAGACGATGCGCCTTGCGAATGGCGCCGTTTGGCCGCTGCCTGTCACTCTCGCTGTGGACGGGAGGAGCAGCGGAGACATCGGCCCGGGAGACCGTGTCCTGCTGCGTGGCGAAGATGGTCTCAACTACGCGATCTTGCACGTGGAAAGCCGTTACCGTCCGGACAAAGAGCGGGAGGCACAGCTGGTTTTCCGCACGACAGACATGGCGCACCCTGGTGTGAAAAAGCTGTTTGAAAAGGGCGATCTGTACCTGGGCGGGAGGATCGAAGTGCTTCGCCGGCCGGCACCCGGGCAGTTTGCCGAATACTACCTCACCCCCGCGCAAACGAAAGAGATATTTCAGAAGAACAACTGGAAGACGATCGTCGGCTTTCAAACGCGAAATCCCGTGCACCGCGCCCACGAGTACATCCAGAAGGCAGCGCTCGAGATCGTCGACGGGCTGTTTCTGAATCCGCTTATGGGAGAAACCAAGTCAGACGACGTGCCTGCGGAGGTACGGATGAAAAGCTACCTGACTCTTCTCGCGAATTATTACCCGGCCGGGCGCGTTCTGCTAGCGGCATTTCCGGCAGCCATGCGCTACGCCGGTCCCCGGGAAGCGGTGTTCCATGCGCTGGTCCGCAAAAACTACGGCTGCACCCACTTCATCGTGGGCCGGGACCATGCCGGAGTCGGCAACTATTACGGGACCTATGACGCACAGCACATCTTTTCCGAGTTTGAGCCGGGAGAGCTGGGCATCTCGCTGCTCTTTTTCGAGCACAGCTTTTACTGCACCGCCTGCGAAGGGATGGCGACGACGAAGACGTGCCCGCACGATACGAGCCGTCACGTGACGCTGTCGGGGACAAAAGTGAGGGAAATGCTGAAAAACGGCATGACGCCGCCGCCGCAATTCAGCCGTCCCGAAGTGGCGCAGGTGCTGATCGAGGGACTGCGCGAAAGAGAGCTGCAAGGTTGATAGGGAGATATGAGAACGGTGCGACCGTTCTTTTTTCTTGGTTTTTTGAGGGACAAAACCGGTTGTCCGTGTATGCGCTTTCACCCAAATCTGTTGCTCCGAAGCCGTTTTCTGCTGAGCATTCGTTCGGACGAAAGTCGAAAAATTTGTGGTTCTTTTCGTTGACACCCCCTAGGTGCCTAGCTATAATCAGACGTAACACTTTATTTTCTGACAACAACAATATTGAAAATATTGTTATAATAGCAGGCTATGACGAGGATGGTGCGCGTCCACTCTTTTACAGAGAGCCCGGAAGGCTGAGAACCGGGCAAAGAGCACTCGCATTGCTCGCCTCCGAGCCGTTTTGCTGAAACCTGCCAGCAGCTAGTAGGCAAAACCGTCTGACACCCGTTAGCGTGTTACAGTCCGTTGTGACTGGCTGAGATCGGCCGACCGTGAGGCGCCGATGAAGTTGGGTGGTACCGCGAACCCTTTCGCCCCAAAAGACATGGAAATAGAACCGTGTCGGGGCGAAAGGGTTTTTCTATTTTGTTATAGGTATTTTCAATACCTGTTGGAAAGTGGGAGGAGGAGAGGAACATGAGTGTTGAAATGGCCGAATTGCAGAAAAAGAACAGTATTCCGCCGATTCAATTCGGCGAAGAGGTGTCAGGGGCAGAAACATTGCTCCGGTGTTTGATCCTCGAGCAAGTAGAATACATTTTCGGCTATCCAGGCGGGGCAGTGCTCCCGATCTACGACTCGCTTTACGGGAGCTATTTCAAGCACATCTTGACCCGCCACGAGCAGGGAGCGATCCACGCAGCTGACGGATACGCCCGCGCAACAGGCAAACCGGGAGTATGCATCGCCACATCCGGTCCCGGAGCGACCAACCTGGTAACAGGAATCGCGACGGCGCAGATGGACTCCGTACCGCTGGTGTGCATCACGGGGAACGTGGCCCAGTCGCTGATCGGAACCGATGCGTTCCAGGAAGCGAATATCACGGGAATCACGGTGCCGATCACGAAGCACAGCTATTTTGTCCGGGATGTACGCGATCTGCCGCGCATCGTGAAAGAAGCGTTCCACATTGCGACGACCGGCCGTCCGGGCCCCGTGCTGATCGACATCCCGAAGGACGTGGCCAACGCCATCGCACCGTTCTATTATCCGGAGAAAGTGGAAATCCGCGGCTACCGCGCTTCCGTGGTGCCGAGCGATGAAGAGGTACACGATTTTGTCGAGGCGGTCAAGTCGGCGAAGCGTCCGGTGATCATGGCGGGCGGCGGCATCATCGCTGCCAGTGCGGATCAGGAGCTGCGGGCTTTCGCAGAAAAGACGAGAATCCCGGTCATCAATACCTTTATGGGACTCGGCGGCTTCCCGGGGGTTCACGAGCTGTCGCTCGGCATGCCGGGAATGCACGGCAACTTTACGGCCAACCAGGCATTGCTTAACGCAGATTGCGTTATCGGTTTGGGTGTGCGCTTCGACGACCGCATCACGATGGGCCGGACCAAGGAATTCGCTCCGAATGCCCGCATCGTGCACGTCGACATCGATCCTGCCGAGCTGGGCAAGAACGTTGCGACGGCGGTAACGGTCACAGGCGATGTCAAGAGCACGCTGGAAAAGGCGATCCCGCTGGTGACGGCTTGCGATTCCGAAGCATGGATCAAGCAGCTGAAGGATTGGCAGCAGAAGCAGCCGTACAAGTACAAGACGGAAGGAGACATCCTGAAGCCGCAGGCGGTAATCGAAATGCTGTACCGCACCACTGAAGGGGAAGCGATCGTCACGACGGACGTAGGACAGCACCAGATGTGGACCGCGCAGTACTACAAGTTCAAAAACGCCCGTTCCTTCATCTCCTCCGGCGGACTTGGCACGATGGGCTTCGGCTTCCCGTCCGCGATCGGCGCGCAAATCGCTCACCCGGATCGCACGGTAATCGCGGTCGTAGGAGACGGCGGCTTCCAGATGACCAATCAGGAGCTGGCGATTGTCTCCCAGTACAACATCCCGGTCAAGGTTGCCATCATCAACAACCAGTGCCTGGGCATGGTTCGCCAGTGGCAAGAGCTGTTCTACGACAACCGGTACAGCCAGATCGACCTGACCTGCAGCCCGGACTTCGTCAAGCTGGCAGAAGCATACGGCGTGAAAGGCATGCGGGCGACCACTCCGCAGGAAGCGGAAGCGGTGTGGGCAGAGGCGCTCGCGCACAACGGTCCGGTCGTGATCGACTTCCGTGTCGCGCAGGGTGAAAACGTCTATCCGATGGTAGCGGCCGGAGACACACTAGATCAGATGGAATTGGGGGACGCTTAAGATGCAGCGACATACCATTGCCGTACTCGTCAACGATCACCCCGGAGTGCTGACAAGGGTCGCCACCTTGTTTGGGCAGCGCGGCTTCAACATCGACAGCATTACCGTCGGGGGAACAGAGGAAGCGGGCCTGTCCCGGATGATCATTACGACCGGGGGGGATGACCGCCAGATCGACCAGCTGATGAAACAGCTGCACAAGCTGATCGATGTCATCTCCGTTACGAATCTCAGCGCCAATCCATACGTGTCTCGCGAGCTTGCCCTGATCAAGGTCAGCGCAACCCCCAGCCAGTTGGCTGAGCTGAACGGAATTGTCGAACCGTTCCGCGCCGCGATCGTCGATGTGGGTCCCGGCTCGTTGATCGTACAGGTCACAGGGGACACGGAAAAAATCGATGCACTGCTCGTCCTGCTGCAAAGCTACGGTGTTCTCGAACTGACGAGAACGGGGTCCGTAGCGATGGCCCGCAGTATAGTTCCAGCAACAGCCGCCGCAACGGTTTAAATTGCAAAATTCAGAATAAAAATTCGATCTAAAAAATTTTAGGGAGGCTATACACATGGTAAAAATGTATTATGAAGCAGACGTAAAACAAGAGGCACTGCGCGGCAAGACGATCGCAATCATCGGTTACGGCAGCCAGGGACACGCGCAAGCGCAAAACCTGCGCGACAGCGGTTATAAAGTAGTCGTAGGTCTTCGCCCAGGGAAGTCTTGGGATGTTGCGGTAAAAGACGGTTTCGAAGTGCTGACGGTAGCGGAAGCAACCAAGCGCGCCGACGTGGTCCAAATCCTGATGCCAGACGAGCGCCAGGCGCAAGTGTACCGCGACGAGGTAGCTCCAAACCTGAAATCCGGCGCAGCGCTCTGCTTCTCCCACGGCTTCAACATCCACTACGCGCAAATCGTTCCGCCGGCTGACGTAGACGTCATCATGTCCGCGCCGAAAAGCCCGGGTCACCTCGTTCGCCGCGTGTACCAAGAAGGCTTCGGCGTACCTGGCCTGATCGCTGTCCACCAAGATGCGACCGGCAACGCAAAAGACATCGCGCTGGCTTACTCCAGCGGTATCGGCTGCACGAAAGCAGGCGTGATCGAAACGACTTTCCGCGAAGAAACCGAAACAGACCTGTTCGGCGAGCAAGCTGTTCTCTGCGGTGGCGCAAGCGAGCTGGTAAAAGCGGGCTTCGATACATTGGTTGAAGCCGGATACGCTCCTGAGATCGCCTACTTCGAGTGCCTGCACGAACTGAAGCTGATCGTTGACCTGATGTACGAAGGTGGTCTGGCTCGCATGCGCTACTCCATCTCCGACACGGCCGAGTACGGCGACTACAGCACAGGCCGCCGCATCATCACCGAAGAGACTCGCAAAGAAATGAAAAAAGTGCTGGCAGAGATCCAAGATGGTACGTTCGCTCGCAACTGGATCCTGGAAAACCAAGCGAACCGTCCTGGCTTCACTTCCCGCCGCCGCCTGGAAGCAGAACACGGCATCGAAGTAGTGGGGAAAGAGCTGCGCGGCATGATGTCCTGGCTGAACAAAGAAACGAAAAAAGAAGAAGCGAAAGTCGGCCAGTAATCGGTCGATTCACAGACTATATATAATGTAGGAAAAAATGTGGAGGTGAAAAGTTCATGCGGACCATTGAGATTTTTGATACAACTTTGCGTGACGGGGAGCAGTCTCCGGGCGTCAACATCAGCACGAACGAGAAGGTGGAGATCGCCCTTCAACTGGAAAAGTTGGGCGTTACGAGGATCGAGGCAGGCTTCGCCGCTGCCTCTCCTGGTGACCAAAAGTCCGTGGCCGAAGTGGCGAAGCGTGTGAAAAACGCTACCATCGTCAGCCTGGCGCGCGCCGTCAAGGACGACATGGATAAGGCGTACGAAGCGCTCCGCAACGCGCAAAACGCATCCCTCCACGTCTTTCTTGCAACGTCCCCGATTCATCGTCAGTTCAAGCTGAACATGAGCAAGGAGCAAGTGCTGGCGCGTGCCGTGGAAGCTGTCACCTATGCGAAAAAGTACTTCACGGAAGTGCAGTTTTCCGCAGAGGACGCGGCGCGTACGGAAATCGACTTTTTGGCGCAGGTGGTCGAAGCCGTCATCAAGGCCGGAGCGACTACCGTCAATATTCCGGATACGGTCGGTTATATGACCCCGATTCAGTACGGGCAAATCTTCAGTGACCTCAGACGCTTGGTGCCGGCGTGCGAAAACATTCGACTCAGCTGCCATTGTCACGACGACCTGGGGATGGCCGTTGCCAACAGCTTGGCCGCCGTGGAAGCGGGAGCGACACAAGTCGAAGGCACCATCAATGGAATCGGTGAGCGCGCAGGCAACGCCGCTCTGGAAGAAGTGGCACTTGCCCTGGAGACTCGCAAGGACTACTATCAAGCGACAACCAAGCTCCAGCTGAAGGAAATCGCTCGTACCAGCCAATTGGTGAGCCGTCTGACGGGAATGATCGTTCCAGGGAACAAGGCGGTTGTGGGCGCAAATGCATTCGCTCACGAATCCGGCATTCACCAGGATGGCGTGCTGAAGGAAGTCACCACGTACGAAATCATTCGTCCGGAATCAGTCGGCTTCAAGTCGAACAAACTGGTGCTCGGCAAGCACTCCGGCCGTCATGCGTTCAAAGAGAAGCTGATCGAGCTGGGCTACCACCTTGAGCAAGAAGAAGTGAATGCGGCGTTTGCAGCCTTCAAAGTGCTGTGCGACAAAAAGAAGGAAATCAGCGACGACGACATTCTCGCCTTGGTCGACACCAAGATGGTACGCGGACAGGAAGCCTTCCGCCTCGAGTCGGTGCAGCTCGCCTACGGAAACATTTCGGTGCCGACAGCCAGCGTTCGCTTGCTGCGCGCCGACGGCACCTCCAGCGAGGAAGCGGCTTGCGGCAACGGTTCGGTTGATTCGATCTACAAGGCGATCGACCGCGCTACAGGGGAAGAAGTGACCCTCGTCGACTACAAGATCATCTCCGTCACACACGGGAAAGACGCATTGGGCGAAGTGTTCGTGCGACTGCAGCAAGGTGATCTCACGGTGACGGGACGCGGTGTGAGCACCGACGTGCTGGAAGCGAGTGCGATCGCGTACGTGCGTGCGATCAACAAAATCCTGGAGCGCAGAGGCGAGTCCGTACCCGTCGGCGTGAATTAGAGGATCCCTTGCCCCATTGGGTAGGATGAAGGAAACCGGTAGAGAACGTACAACCATTACAGAACAGAAAAGCGGGAGAGACGATGAAAAAAGATTATCGCATTGCCGTTCTTCCTGGCGACGGTATTGGACCGGAGATCATGCAGGAAGCGGTCAAAGTCCTCACTCTCGTCGGAGAGCGGGAAGGAGTCACCTTTACGTGCGAAGAAGGTCGAATTGGCGGCATCGCGATCGACACGGACGGCACACCTTTGCCAGAGGAAACAGTGACGCTGGCGAAACAGGCAGATGCGGTGCTCTTGGGTGCCGTAGGCGGTCCGAAGTGGGATCAGAATCCGGGTCATTTGCGCCCGGAGACAGGACTCCTCGGAATCCGCAAAGCGCTCGGGCTGTTTGCCAACATCCGCCCGGCTACCATGCACAGCTCCCTCGTCGAAGCGTCGTCGCTCAAGCCGGAAGTCGTATCGGGCGTAGACCTGATCGTGGTCCGCGAGCTGACGGGCGGCATCTACTTCGGGGAGAAAAAACGCTACGACGGGCCAAACGGCGAAGTAGCGGAAGACCAGTGCATCTACACGGAAGCGGAGATCGAACGGATCATCCGCGTGGGCTTTGACATCGCCCGAAAACGCAAAAAACGCCTCGTCTCCGTCGACAAGGCCAACGTACTGGAAAGCTCTCGCCTGTGGCGCAAAGTCGCGGAACGAGTAGCCGCAGACTATCCGGATGTCGAGCTGTCCCATCAGTTGGTCGACTCATGCGCGATGCAGCTGGTCCGTGCTCCCAAGCAGTTCGACGTCATCGTCACGGAGAATATGTTTGGCGATATCCTCAGCGACCAGGCAGCGATGCTGACAGGTTCCATCGGGATGCTCTCATCTGCGAGCCTGGCGGAAGGCAGCTTCGGGCTGTACGAGCCGGTGCACGGCTCTGCGCCTGACATCGCCGGCAAAGGCATCGCCAATCCGCTTGCGACCATCCTTTCCGTAGCGATGATGCTGCGACTGTCGCTCGGTATGGACGAAGCGGCTGACGCAGTGGAAAACGCCGTGTGGGCCGTCCTGGAGGCTGGCCATCGCACAGGTGACATCGCTGCCGATCGGAGCAAAGCGATCGGTACCGTGGAGATGGGTCAGCTGGTGCGTGACGAACTCTCCAAAACCTTGGTGCAAAAATAAGCGAACAACCCCTGCCTCACTCCTTCGGGACGTGGGACAGGGGTTGTCTTGCTAGAGAGCGTCTTTACCCGATCGTGATTTTGCCTTTCGGGAAACGGATGTACTCCTTTTGCTTACGCTGGGCCAGGGCGAAGGCGATCGTCAGAGGACCGACCCTGCCGGCGAACATCGTCAGCACGATCAAAAACTTGCCGACGTGCGACAGCTCAGGTGTCAGGCCCATGGACAACCCGGTCGTGGCAAAGGCGGAAGTCACCTCGAACAGCACCATCAGAAAGGGCGCATTCGGCTCTGTAATCGCGAGAGCCATGGTGATGCCGATGACGATGAACAGCCCGATCAACGTCACCGTCAATGATTTATAGATGATGTGCGGGAGGATGCGCTGACGGAAAAAGATCACGTCTTCCTTCCCTTTGATTTGCGCCAGGACGGCACCGATCAGCGTGGCGAACGTCGTCGTCTTGATCCCGCCGCCCGTGGAGCCTGGAGAGGCCCCGATGAACATCAACAGTATGATCAGGAACAAGGAAGACTGATGCATGTCGCCGATACTCAACGTGTTGGAGCCGGCCGTCCTGGCTGTCACCGACTGATAGAGTGAACCCAGTACCTTGCCGAGCATCGAAAGCGGCTGCAGCGTCTTGGGATTGGCGTACTCCAGTGCGAAGATCAGCATGGTCCCGACGAGGATCAGCAAAGCCGTGGTAGCCAGGACCACCTTGGTGTGCAGGGAGAGCCGGTGGGTGTGGCGGTAGTCGTACACCTCGCTCACGACCATGAAGCCGATTCCCCCCACCACGATGAGCGCACAGACGACGAGCGTGACGACGGGATCCTCGACGTAGGCGGTCAAGCTTTTGAAGTCGCCCATCAGGTCAAATCCGGCATTGTTGAAGTTGGAGATGGCGTGAAAGAAACCGAAATAAATCGCTTGGCCCAAAGGAAAGTCGAAGGCGAACCGGATGGACAAAAGAATCCCGCCGATCAGCTCGGTCAAGGCGGTGAAGATGAGAATCATCTTGGCCAGCCGGACGATTCCTTCGATGGAGATCTGGTTCAACGATTCCTGCAAGATGAGACGCTCGCGCAAGGAAATCTTTTTGCGCATGATCAAGGCAAAAAAAGTAGCGAAGGTCATGAAGCCAAGTCCGCCGATCTGGATGAGAGACAAGATGACAATTTGGCCGAACACGGTAAAGGTAGAGCCTGTATCCACCACGACCAGTCCGGTGACACATGTGGCCGAGGTGGCGGTGAACAAGGCATCCAGCCAAGGAAGGCCTGCTCCATTCACGGTAGCCGAGGGAAGCGTCAGCAAGATCGTGCCGAGCAGAATGATGCAGGCGAAGCCGAGAACCAAGATTTTGGGGGGATCGAGATGAAGCCTTTCGACAATTTTCCGAATCATTTTTGCGTTTACCTCGACTTTTTGAAATGGATATCATAGGCCCGGTCCAAAGATCCCGAGTCCGGCATTGAATCCCTTGGTTCGAACTAGCGCAAGAGGGCGGCTCCGAGACGATGCAGCCAATGCTTAAGCTCCCGCTCTTCCAGTGGCGTCAGCGGAAAGCGAACGGCCGGCCGGCGTACCGTATCGACGGGTTCGTCCGCGACACGGAACGAGTGACCGGGAGTCAGCTCCAAGCCTTCTTCCAGGAGTATCGCGACGACTCTGTTTTCGCTTTCGGTCGCGCTCGCCGAAGGGTTCCCCCACTGGATCCAGGTATTCAGCCCGCCTGTGATGGGATACATCTGCGCATGGGCGGGAAGGGCTCGATTCTTCTCCTGCCACAAGAGCTGAAACCGCGATTGAAACAAGGCGCGCCTGTCAGCCAAATACACTTCGGAGAACCACGGGTCGTCCAGCAGGCGCACTGCTGCTTCCACGACGAGCAGAGACGGCTCGGCCCCGGTCATGGAAACGATCTGTCGGAAACGTTCCAGCTCACTCTCATCCAGCTCGGAAGGAAGCATCAACACGCCGAGCTGCAAATCCCTCGCAAGCGTTTTGGACAAGGAATGCAAGTAATAGACTTGCACGGCGCTTTTGGCGTCGATCGCCATCTGGTACAGAGGTGAGCTGGGGCTTGTAAACCACAGATCGCCGTAATGGTCGTTTTCCACCAGCTGCACGTTTTTATGCGCGGCCCATTCAAGCAGCTCCTCTTTCCGTCGGTGGGAGTAGCTGATGCCGGTAGGAAACTGATAGTGAGGGCTGACCAGCAGCCAGTTGGCAGGGTAGCGCTCCTGCTCCGCTTCCAGTGCCTCGATGGAGATTCCCTCGTCGTCCATCCGGATGGGCCGAACGGTGATGCCGCATTGGCTCAGCAGGCGCAGGAAAACGGGATAGCTGTATTCCTCGACATACACCACATCCAGCGGATTCATCACTCGCTGAGCGAGAAAAGCAAAGCCGCTGGTGCTGCGGTTGAAGGCCAGCACGCGGGCCGGGTCGTGAGGCAGGCCACGGCGGCTCAAGTGATCGGCAAACACCTTCGCGGCGTGGGCGCGTCTTTCTTTCTTTTGCACGGAAGGAGCATCCAGGACGGCAAAGCTGTCGTAAAGAGCTCCGCGCAATCGCTTGACCAGCTCTTCGCCAGGGCGGGGCGAAGAGTCAGCCAGCGAAGCGATGGGAATATCGGTAAGCGGCAGCCGGTTCTCCAGACGTGCTTCCTTGGCGCGCTGAGTCAGGTAGTAGCCTTTGCCGTGAACAGCCTCCAGCCAGCCTTCTGCTGCCAAATGATCGTAAGCCTTCTTGACCGTTTCCAGCGAGCAGCCGCTGACGGTCTTCATATCGCGCAGGGAAATGAGCTGCTGTCCGTCCACGAGAAAGGCGCCGCGCAAGATCGCGGTCTGCAATTGCTCCGCCAACTGTACATAAATCGGGGTATGGGCTTGCTTGTGAAAGTGAAACGAGAAAAAAGGGCGGGTTGCCATCTGGCTGCGCCTCCTTGTCTGTCAAAAATACCAGTCAATGAGCATTATATAGGAAAGAAGTGTCGGTAGGGTATAGGGCGATGAGAAAAACTCCCGATGCGGTTCATCCGCGTGGTAAGATGGAAGCAGCGAATGAACAGGGATGGGAGCTGAAGAAGGTCCATGAGCACACAGGAGCATAAGGCATTGTCGCCCAAGCAGGTGACGTGCATGGTGATCACCGTCTCCGATACGAGAACGGAGGAGACGGATAAAAGCGGACAACTGATGAAGCAATTGCTCGAGGAGGCCGGACATGCCGTTGCGCTGTACCGGATCGTCCGGGACGAGCCTGCACAGGTCGTCGCGGCCATCGAAAGCGGCATCGCACATGACCAGGTCCAGGTGATCCTCCTGAACGGCGGGACGGGGATCTCCCCGCGCGACAATACGTTTGAAGCCGTATCGGGCCTTCTGGACAAGGAAATGCCAGGATTTGGCGAGCTGTTCCGGATGCTGAGCTATACGGAAGATATCGGTTCCGCAGCGATGCTGAGCAGGGCTATTGCCGGGACGCGGCGAGGGAAAATGATCTTCTCCACCCCTGGTTCCACCGGAGCCGTCCGGCTGGCCATGAACAAGCTGATCGTGCCTGAGCTGGGGCACGTCGTGCGCGAACTGAATCGATGAAGGAGTGAAAGTGGGTGACATCGCCTGGAGCGAATGTTGCCCCTTTTTTTGTGGGGAGAAGCAGCCGCACCAAGAGCGGCTGATTTGCCGTATTCCGTCTGCTTGTGGTACTGTTACGAAAGGAATAAGACTGGCACCCTCCAGAAATCCAAAGAGGGGCTTGCCGGTGCCGAATTGTGCAAGGAGAGTAGACCGTACCATGAATATATTGTTATCCACCCTAAACGCGAAGTTTATCCATTCGTCTTTGGCCCTGCGCTATTTGCGCAGCTATACCCAATCCGCTTTTCCGTCGCTTCAGCTCGTCGAATATACGATCAATGACGTCACGTTGAATATCGTAGCCGACATTTACAAACGCGAGCCGGATGTCGTTGCCTTTTCCTGTTACATCTGGAACATTCGGGAGACGCTCGACGTGATTCGCAACCTGAAAAAAGTGTGTCCGGATGTCCCCGTCATCTTGGGCGGGCCAGAAGTGACGTACGACGCCGACTACTGGATGAAGAAGCATCCCGAGATCGACGTCATCGTCATTGGTGAAGGAGAGCAGACCTTTCTGGAGCTGCTGGAGGCATACCGGCAAGCCTTCCAAAACGGACAGCCGCCGCTCCTTCGCGACGTAGCGGGGATCGCGTATCGCGAAGGCGAACGTGTGCGTTTTTCGATGCCGAGGGGGCAGATCGAGGAGATGGATTCCATCCCATCCCCGTACGTGGACCATCTGGATGAGCTGAACAACCGGGTCGTGTACTTCGAGGCGTCCAGAGGCTGCCCATTCAAATGCCAATACTGTCTGTCGTCGATCGAAGACGGAGTCCGCTACTTTAGCTTGGAGAGAGTAAGGGAAGACTTGCTTCGGCTGATCAATCACGGGGTCAAGACGATCAAATTTGTTGATCGAACATTTAACATCAATAAAAAATATGCGTTGGAGATCTTTCAATTTTTGATCGACAATCACAACGGCACGGTTTTTCAGTTTGAAATTACCGCGGATATCCTGCGGGCTGACGTCCTCGACTTCCTGATCGAAAACGCCCCGCCGGGGATCTTCCGATTCGAGATCGGCGTGCAGTCCACCAACGATGAAACGAACCGCCTGGTGCAGCGCATCCAACGCTTCGACCGGCTGTCGCAAACCGTCACGAAGATCAAAAACTCGGGCAAGATCGATCAGCATCTCGACTTGATCGCCGGCCTGCCGGAAGAGGACTACCAATCGTTCCGCAAGACGTTCAATGACGTATTCGCTCTGCGGCCCGAAGAGCTCCAGCTCGGCTTCCTGAAGATGCTGCGGGGGACCGGGGTGCGGGCCCGTGCGGCAGATCACGGATACGTCTACATGGATGAAGCCCCGTACGAGATTCTTGGCAACAACGTGCTGTCTTTTGGCGACATGCAGAAGATCAAGCGCGTCGAAGATGTACTGGAAAAGTATTGGAACGCCCATCGGATGGATCATACACTGGAGTGGATGCTGGAGAAGGTATTTTCCTCCCCGTTTGACTTCTTTCAGTCGTTTGGCGACTATTGGGAAAAACAAGGGTGGAGCCGCATCGGCCATCAGCTGGAGGATTTGTTCACCCGCCTGCGAAGCTTTTTGCAGACTGTGCATATCGAGCGTCCGGAGCATATCCTCAGCCTGATGAAATTCGACTTCCTGCACAACCAGAAGCATCGCCCCCGCAAGCTCTGGTGGGACGATGTCATGGACAAACAGGAAATGCAGGACGCGTATGCCGCCGTATTTGAGCAGCGGGAGCAGCTGCGTGAAGATTTCGCTCGCCACGCGTCGCTGGAGAAGGATTACTACAAGCACACGCTTGCAGCAAAAGTGTCGTTTGACATCGCGACCTGGCTGAAAACGGGAGAAGTCATCGAAGGGGATTTTACGCTGGTCGTGTACTATCCGTACAAGGAAGGCGAGCAGAATGCCTTTACCATCGTCCGTCCAGCGTCGATCGCCAGCGCTTGAGTAAAGGGCTGCGCACCAGGAATGTTTTGTCCCGAAAGCGATAGGCTGGTCATAAAGGAGTAGGCAAGGCGAGGACAAAATATCTTCGCTTGATAAAACGGAGCCATCTATTGCAAAATAGACAAGTACCTTTTTGCATGTTCGTGCGTATTAATAGAAGTTGCGATGAAGCGTGAAAAACCCGTCGCGTGCAATCCTAGAAACAGCCGCAGGTGTGGCGAGGATAGGGGATTTTGCTCATGGAAATCAACATGCTGATATCGATCATAGAGCAATACGGTTACCTGGCCATTTTCTTCATGCTCTGGCTGGGGATCGTAGGATTGCCGATTCCCGACGAGCTGGTCGTCGCGACGGGAGGCTTTTTGGTCTCCATCGGCCTGCTAAACCCGGTGTATTCCTTTTTGGCCGGGTATCTGGGGGTGGCATCCGGGCTCACGATCGGATTTTTGCTTGGAAAATATTTTGGCAAGCCCATCCTGCATTGGCTGTCAAGGAGCGAAAAGATGCGCCATGCGGTCGAACGGTCGACAGAACTGTTGAGGAAGCACGGGACGTCGGCGCTCTGCATCAGTTATCTGTTTCCCGTCGTCCGCCACGTCGTTCCGTACCTGGTCGCCATGGGAGGGATGACCTACCGTCGCTACGCCTTGCTTTCTTATCCGATCGGCTTGGTGTGGACAATCGCGTTTTACCTGCTCGGCTACGTCTTTGGCAACCACGTCGAGACGATCGTCGGGATCATCCGGGAATACGGCTTTTACACCTTGCTGACGCTGGTAGTCTTGCTCGTCATCGGATTGATTGTACGCAAATACGTGCTGGCCAATCGGGCTTACCGAGCCAAAGGAGAGTAGTCTTATGTACCATCGACAATTGGCTAAGCACCGACGGAGCCGTAATCTGACACTTGCCGCCGGCTGGGTGCTGATCATTGCGGGCTGCGCCACCCCGTTTTTGTGGCTGCTCCTCCTCGGGGGGCTGCTTGTGAACTCCTATGCCTATTATTTGATGGCTGCGGACAAGCGGCTGGCCAAACGGCACGGCTTTCGTGTGCCGGAGGCGAGCCTGCTGACCGTCGCCGCACTTGGCGGAGGAATCGGAGCTTTGGCAGGAATGCTGGGCTTTCGCCATAAGACGAAGCACGCCTCCTTTCTCATCCTGGTTCCTGTTTTCTGTATCTTGCAAGTGTTTCTGCTGTTGCAAGGAATCGGGCGGATGTAATACGAAATCGCCTTGAGGATCGGCCAAACGGATTCGACGAAAAGTCGGGTCCGTTTTTTTGTGCGTACGTAAAATGGCGAGAAACTGGGTTTTCATTTCCTTTCTTGGGCACACTATCCGTACTGCTTTATCAATGACCGAGCATAAGGAGGGATTGCGCCTGAGCCAGTTTTGGAAAGCGTGGCAAAAACGGAAGGAAGCCCTTCAATCGAGTACGCTCCAGCAGCATGCGGCGAAAAGCATGGAGAGCGTCACCGACACACAGCTGACGGACAATGTGCACGAGAACGTTTCCTTGATCCAATACCAGCTTGGGAAATGCGATGATCTGGTCGTCCGCCGCTTTCGCAACAAAGAAGAGCAGGAATGCGTCATCGTGTTTCTGGACGGAATGGTCGATCGCAACGTCATCAGCGATTTCATCATCCAATATACGACGTCCCCTGACAAAACGTATGATGGCCCGGCGACGAACGAGCTGGAATCGACGGATCGGCTCAAGCAGGTGATCCGAAACATCTTGTCGGGCAGTGCGGTTTTGATGGTCGAAGGAAAAAAGCAGGCGTTCCTCAACAATACGCGGGGATGGGACCGTCGGTCGGTGGAGGAGCCGCAAACAGAATCGGTCGTGCGCGGCCCTCGCGACGGATTTTGCGAAACACTGTGCGTCAATTCGGCGCTCATCCGTTTCCGGCTCAAGGATCCGAATCTCAGAGTCCGGCATATGGTTGTCGGGCAGCGCACCCAAACCGATATTTACGTCATGTACATCGAGGGTCTTGCCCACCCGCCGCTGGTCCAGGAAATCCTCAGCCGGATCGAGAAAATCAACGTAGACTCGATACTCGAGAGCGGCTACATCGAGCAAATGATACAGGACCGCAGATGGTCGCCTTTTCCGCAGATCCAGAATACCGAGCGTCCCGACAAGGTCGTCGCCAACCTGCTGGAAGGAAAGGTGGCGATTCTGGTAGACGGGACGCCGTTCGGACTGATCGCGCCGGCCGTCTTTTCCCAGTTCTATCAAAGCCCCGAGGATTATTACGAGCGGTTCTACATTGCGGCCCTGATCCGGTTCATCCGGTTGATCAGTATCCTTATCGCGCTGATGCTGCCGTCTCTCTACATTGCCTTCAGCTCGTTTCACCCGGAGATGATCCCATCCAGGCTCGTCATTGCCATGGCTGCCGGACGGTCGACGGTTCCGTTTCCTTCTCTGGTCGAAGCGTTGTTCATGGAGCTGGCGATCGAAATTTTGCGGGAGGCGAGCGTTCGACTGCCTGGCCCGATCGGACCGACCATCGGGATCGTAGGAGCCTTGGTAGTAGGGGAAGCCGCCGTTTCGGCAGGTCTCGTCAGTCCGGTCATGGTCATCATCGTAGCCGTCACGACCATCGGTTCGTTCGCTTCGCCGAGCTATAGCGCAGCGATTGCCATTCGGATGCTGCGGTTCCCGGTGATGCTGATGGCGGGGATGTTCGGGCTATACGGCATCATGCTGTTTCTGATCGTCATGATGGTGCATCTGTCATCGCTCAAGTCGTTCGGCGTTCCGTACATGTCTCCGATTAGCCCGCTCAATTTGCTGGGGATGCGGGACCTTCTGGTACGCTTCCCGCACCATTTGATGAAGACCCGTCCCAGCATGTTTCACGTGCAAGACAAAGTCCGGATGCGAGAGGAGGAGAAATCGTGAGCAAACAGGATGGAGGTCGCGAGGTCCGTACGTTTTCGATGTGGCAGCAGACATCCTTGATTACGAGCACCCTGATCGGGGTAGGCGTGCTGACCTTGCCTCGGACGACTTCCTCCAAGCTGTATGAGGCAGGGTGGATCGCACCGATGGTAGGCGGTGTCCTGGTATTGTTCTCGGTTTGGATGATCGCAAAGCTCAGCCAGAGTTTTCCGGGCCAGACGTTTATCGAGTACAGCAAGATCGTATGGGGATCCGCCAAAAATCCGCGAGTCGGAAAGTGGCTGAGTTTGCCTTGGGTGGTCGGCTACCTGGCGTACATGTACTTTTCCACAGCCATTGTGTCGCGGATATTCGGGGAGGTGGTGGTCACTTCCGTATTGCTGGATACACCATTGGAAGTGATCATCATCACGATGTTTCTCCTTGCGCAAATCCTCTGCATGCACGATCTGGAGGTAGTGGCCAGGATCAACGAGCTCCTGATCCCGCTCATCGTGATTCCGGTTCTGATCATTGCGTTCGCCTCCTTTCAAAAAGCGGAATGGGACAACGTGTTTCCGCTATATCGGGCTTCGGGTAAGTCGCTTTATGAAGGCGTGTACGAAGCCGTCTACTCCTACTCCGGCCACGAAATCATGCTGATTTTCTATGCCTTCGCTCACGAGAACAGCAGCAAGGTGAAGGCCGGCCTTTCAGGAATCGGGATCACCATTTTCATATACACGCTCATCGTGCTCGCGGGAATCGTCGTCTTCGGCTACGAGGAGCTGCAGCGGGTTTCCTGGCCGACGCTGGAGCTGGTGAAGACGACGAAAGTCCCGGGGCTTATCCTGGAGCGGCTGGAGTCCGCTTTCCTGGCCGTTTGGGTAGCGGCTGTGTTCACGACGGTAGCCAATGCCTACTACGCCTTCGTGTACGGTCTGCGCCAGCTGTTTCACAAAGGCATGGTTTTTCAACGCATCGTCGCCGCACTCCTGTTTATCCCTCTTTTTTTCGTTGCGCTGTGGCCGCAAAACATCGTGGAAATCTTTCGGTTGAGCTCTTATTTGGGCACATTGAGCATCGTGATCAATATCGGCATACCGACCCTATACCTGCTCATCATGTGGACACGCGGTCTCGGGCAGGGGACAAAGGAGAGGAAAGCGGATGGCTAACAAGTGGTGGCGATTCGCCATGTGCATCAGTTTTGTGATGCTGCTTTCGGGCTGCTGGGACAGGCGCGAGCTCGAGGAGCGTTCCTCCGTTCTGGCTGTGGCCATCGATACGGTGGAAGGCAGGGAGGACTTGTACAAGCTGACCGTCCAGATCCCCATCCCCATCAAGATTGCGGGCAGCAGCGGCCAGGGCGGCGGAGGCAACTCCAATGCGGTCAAAATCATGAGCGTGACAGGCAAGACCGTCAATGACGCGGCGACCAACCTTCAGCTTCGGCTGAATCAACGGCTGTTTCTCGGTCATACACGGGTGCTTGCCATCAGCGAAGAGGTAGCGAGAAAAGGGATCGAGGACATCATGGACGGCTATCGCCGGGAGCCGCAAATCAGACGTCTGCTGTGGCCCATCATCGTGAAGGGCGAGGCGGCTTCTCTCCTGAAAATCAAGCCTCAGCTCGCGCAAATTCCCGTCGTCTTCTTGATGGATCTGATCGAGAACGGTGCCAAAATGGGGACGCTCCCCGACCAGACACTGGGCGATTACTTCAACCAGACCTCAAACAAATCGATGGAGCCGTTTTTGAACTATGTACAGGCCAGCGAGAGGGAGGTTCGCTGGATGGGCATTGCCGTGTTCCGGGGGCACAAAATGGTAGGCGTGATCAACGATGTGCATTCGTGGACGCTGCTGCAGCTTCGCAACGAGCAACGGGGCGGAGACGTCATCATCCCGTTGCCTGACACGAAAAATGGTTATATCATGTTTCGCCCCCACTTTGTAAAGACCAGGCTCGAAGTCAAGCAAAATCAGGGAAGCGGGAAAAATGCGAGCAATGGGCATGCTGCCGTCTATCACTGCGAGCTTCAGGGTGACATCGTGGAGGTGACGGTCAACATGAAGATGAAGCCTGAGCAGTTCATCCAGAAAATGCAGGTGTTGATCAAAAAGGATATGGAAAGTCGAGCCAAAAGGCTGTTTACCCAGCTGCAAAAGGACTATGACAGTGACGTCATCAAGCTGGGGCTTTCACTGCGTGCCCATCATTATCGCGACTACTGGCAGAAGCATAACTGGAAAAAGGATTTTAAAAACTTCCCGATCAGTGCCGACTACACGATCAAAATTCGTCGCTTAGGGATGGAGATGCAATAGGAGCGAGACAGACATGGCTAACCAGGGAAGAATCGTCAGTACTTGGCAACTGACTACCATTATGATAAATTCCATGATCGGGGTGGGCATTCTATCCCTTCCACGAACAGTGAGTACGACTCTCCATGAAACGGGATGGTTGGGGCCGTTGATCGGAGGGTTCATCGCTGCGCTTCCGATCATGGCGATCCTGTACTTGAGCAAGGAATACCCTGGGCTCACTTTGGTCGAGTACAGCCCGCTTGTTCTGGGCGGCAAGGGTTCTCGGAAATGGGGGAGGATCCTTAGTTATCCATGGATGTTTCTTTTTGTATCGTTTCAGTTTTTAAACGCGGGGATGGTCGTAAGAGGTTTCGGCGAGGTGGTCGTGACGGCGGTTTTGCTGGAAACCCCCCTCGAAGCGATTATCATCACGCTCATCCTGATTGTCCTGTACCTGTGTATGCACGAGATCGAGGTGGTCGTGAGGATCAACGAGCTGCTGTTTCCGATCATGCTCATCCCCGTCTTTCTGATCCCGTATGTATCCTTGGTCAGCGCGGATTGGAACAATTTGCTTCCCGTTCGCGTTGACTCGTGGAAAGATGCGCTCAAGACCGGAATTGGGACGTTTCAGCTCTACACGGGGTTTGAATTGCTCCTGATCTTTTGCGGTCTGAGCATGCAGGGGGCCAAAATCGGCCTGGCCACCTGGTTTGGCCTCGTGTTTACGATTATTTCTTACGTCCTGACCGCTGTTGCGGGTATTGTCGTATTCGGATACGAGGAGCTGCAACGAATGATCTGGCCGACACTGGAGCTGGTCAAAACCGCGCAACGGACCGGCTGGCTTTTGGAGCGGCTGGAGTCGGCCTTTTTGGCGATCTGGGTTTCCTCGGTATTTACGACTTTGGGCAACATGTACTATTCGACGGTGTACAGCATACGCATCTGGTTTCACAAAGGCATCTGGTTTCAGCGAATCACGGCGATCTTGCTGGCCGTTTTGCTGTATTTCGTCACGCTGCTGCCGCAAAATATCGTGCAGTTTTTTTCGTTCGCAAAGCACCTGACCCACTACGGCTACCCCGCCACGATCATCATGCCGATCTTTCTTGCCATGATCCACTGGCTCAAAAAACAAACTGCAGATGAACCGAGCGACAGAAAAAAGGGAGGGACATGAGAGTCTCTCCCTTTGATGCTTTGGCTTGCATCGATGAAACGCCTTCCTACAGCACAGGCTTTTGCGCTTGGGCAGGCAGATGCTCGGCAATCGTTTCGACCATTTCCTGGCGAGCCGAGTTATCGCTGTTTTGCCACAGCACTTCGAACAGGACGCCGAGACCGGGCAGTGTCTTCTCCTGGCCGCTGGTGATGGCATCGGAGATCGTCTCTTCGACGGCGTTGGCATTCGACCCTTGCATCTTGTACATGATAGCCTGACGCAGATTGAGCGAGGCAATGTTCATGGCAGACCGTACACCTCTCTTGTGAAATGAATTCGGACATAGTATTTGTTCCGTTTGGATGGCTCATACCTCTTTTGTAGACGCGCTCTGCGATGTGATATAATGCTTGGTATTGGAAAGAGTGACCTATTTGCATGTGTGGTTGCGGCTAAAAGGAGTAGATGGTGGATGTCAAAGCAATTTGCCATAATCGGGATGGGGCGCTTTGGTTCCAGCGTGGCCCGGACGTTGTACGAGATGGACTATGAAGTCATGGGCATCGACGAGAACGAAGAGCGCATCAATGAAAACATTCAATACGTTACCCACGCGGTCGCGGCAGATTCCACCGATGAGCGGGCTTTGAAGGAGATCGGCATTCGCAACTTCGATGTCGTCGTCGTTGCGATCGGTGTAGATATTCAGGCCAGCATCTTGACTGTGCTGACCTTGAAAGAACTGGGCGTGAAAAAGATCGTCGCCAAAGCGCAAAATGAACGCCACGGACAAGTGCTGTACAAGGTGGGAGCGGACCGCGTCGTCTTTCCGGAGAGGGATATGGGAGTGCGTGTCGCCCACAATCTCATTTCGGCCAACGTACTGGATTTCATCGAGCTGGCGGAAGATTACAGCGTAGCGGAGGTCGTGGTTTCCTCCAAGCTTGTCGGCAAAAACCTGCGGCAGCTCGACATCCGCAAAAAGTATGAAGTGAACGTCATCGCGATCAAGAGCGGCGACAAATTCAACATCGCCCCAAGTCCGGACGAAGTGATCCAGTACGGAGACGTGCTCGTGGTCATCGGGAACAACAAGGATTTGAAGGCATTCGAGGAGCGGGCGTAAAGAAATGGCACAAGAAGGAATTACCTCGGTTCAGAATCCCCTCGTCAAGCGGCTCCATCAGTTGTTGGAGCGCAAGGGAAGGGAAGCGCAAGGCCGTTTTCTCATTGAGGGAGCGCACCTGGTGGAAGAGGCGCTGAAAAGCGGAGCGGAGGTGACGACGATTCTGTACGACGCTGAGCGGGACATGGATGCGGCCCTGAGACGGGAGCTCGGCAACCACGCTCGGGAAGTCCAGGTCGTAGCTGCCTCTGACGCCGTTTTGGCCAAGCTCTCGGAGACCAAATCACCTCAGGGGATTGTGGCGGAGGTGAAGCGGGCTGAGCGGAGCTGGGCGGAGTGGATGCAGGAGAGGGAAGCGACCGGCGACGGGAAGCTGCTCTTGCTGCTCGACGAGATCCAGGACCCGGGCAACCTCGGGACGATTCTGCGCACAGCGGAGGCGGCAGGAGTGGATGCTGTCGTGCTGGGGAAAGGCTGTGTCGACCTGTACAACGGAAAAGTCGTGCGGGCCACGATGGGGGCCTTGTTCCGCCTTCCGGTATTTTCCCGTCCGTTGCCGGAAGTGGCGGATGAATGGAAGGAGAGGGGAGGCCGTCTGCTCGTCTCGACCCTTCATGAGAAAAGCATTTCCTACGACGCGGCAGACTACGCACAGCAAACGGCGATCGTGATCGGCAACGAAGGGCGCGGCGTGTCCCGGGCGATGGTGGATCGTGCGGACCAGCTCGTCCACATTCCGATTTACGGTCGGGCCGAGTCTCTGAATGCTGCGGTGGCGGCGGGCATTTTTGTATACGAAGCGAAAAAAAAGCTCAAAGACCGGCTGTCCTAGCCGATTTTTGAGCTTTTTTGCTTCTCCTTGTACTCCTCGCGGGCCAGCTGCCATTGATCCTGCGCCATGCGGATGATGCCGCTCTCGATCGTCGTGTTCCGGTATGAGAGCGCTTTCCCGAAATACCGGATGGCGAGATCGTATTTTTCCACACGCCGGTACAGCTCGCCGATCAGATAAAGCAGCCGCACTTCCGACATTTCCTTGTCCCCCCTGGAGTAGTCGGAATGGATGTACGAGAGCTCGTATTCATCCACAGCCATCCCGATGAGACGGAGCTCCTCCGCAGTCATTTCCAGTGAGCGGTACAGCCAGGCGAGGCGCAAATACAGACCGGCTTTGACGGAGTGCGGCTGGTCGGTCAATTCCGCGGCGAAGATGGCGAGCTTGTAGCTGACGATCGCTTCCGGTACGTTCCGTATGCGTCCGAAGTCCTTCGGCGTCCATTTTGCCGCGATTTGCTCGTTTACCAGGTCTTTCTCACGCGGCGTCAGCTTTTCTTTGAACTGGTCGGTGAAGGAAAAACCACATGCCGGGCAGACGTTTACGGTGTAGAGGATCGGGTTGAGGGACTGCTCCTTGAAGCGGGTGTAGAAATCGCTGTCGCGATGTTCCATCGTCAGCGACCCTCCTCTTACCCGCTTGGTGGTAAAGGAAGCCTGGCAGTGCCTGCATTTGCACGTTTTCTCGTAAAGGGAGCTAGCTTTATCAATCACGGTAGGAGTCCCCTTTCTCTTCGCGGAAGGCATTCGCAAAGGCTTGTCCGCTGTGGCGGACGTTTTTCGCGGATGTTTGCGCGTGTGAGCGGATGGGCATGCTAATAGGTATCATTTGTGGAATTGAAAGTTCATCTGTGTTGCGCTATAATTTTCCTACGTCTAATTATAACGTAAAGCGATGATGGAGACTAGTACGCAGGACCTATTCGTTTCCAGGGAGAAGGTGCCGCAGACTGAAAGCACCTTTACTGCAATAGCTGCCGAATTCACTCCAAAGCCGCGCTCTGAACCGTATTTTTACGCAGTAGGAGTACGCCGGGTCACTCCCGTTAGCAGTGGTCTTAAGTGAGACAAAAGTCACGCTGTTCGGCAGTCGTTTCGGACTTGCCGGAGGGTGGTTTGTCTAACAAGGGTGGTACCGCGAGAAAAAAAGCAACTCGTCCCTTTTGGGGGCGGGTTTTTCTTTTTTTCCCAATGAACAATAAAGGAGCGATATGAAGTGCAAACTCGGTTGCAAGAGATGAAAGAGTCCGCGCTCGGCCAGATCGGCCAGGTCACGGAATCCGCACAACTCCAGGAATTGCGCGTGAAGTACTTGGGCAAAAAGGGAGAGCTGACAGAGCTTTTGCGCGGCATGGGAAGCCTGTCGGCAGAAGAGCGCCCGCTGGTCGGACAGCTGGTCAACGAAGTCAGGGGAGCCCTGGAGGCGGCCTTTGCGAGCAAGCAGCAAGCGCTGGAGGAAGCGGCATTGAACGCGAAGCTGTCGTCGCAGACGGTGGACGTCACACTGCCGGGCCGTCCGCTGCCATCCGGAAGCATGCACCCGCTCTCCCGCATCATTGAAGAGATCGAGGACATTTTCGTAGGTCTGGGCTTCGAGGTGGCGGAAGGACCGGAAGTGGAGATGGACCACTTCAACTTCGAAATGCTCAACCTGCCGAAGGATCACCCGGCACGCGACATGCAGGACACGTTTTACGTCACCGATGAAATCTTGCTGCGCACCCACACCTCACCGGTACAGGCGCGCACCATGCTGAAAAAAGAAGGCAAAACCCCTGTGAAGATCATCTGTCCGGGGAAAGTGTACCGCCGCGATGATGACGATGCGACCCACTCCCACCAGTTCACGCAGATTGAAGGCCTGGTGGTGGACAAAGGCATCGGCATGAGCGACCTGAAAGGGATCCTGCTGACGTTTGCCCGCCAAATGTTCGGAGAAAACCAACAAATCCGCCTGCGCCCGAGCTTCTTCCCGTTCACCGAGCCGAGTGCGGAGGTCGATCTGCAGTGCTTCAACTGCGGCGGCCATGGCTGCCGCGTTTGCAAGCATACAGGCTGGATCGAGATTTTGGGGTCCGGGATGGTGCATCCACGCGTATTGGAGATGGCCGGATACGATCCGCAGGAAGTGAGCGGCTTCGCGTTCGGGATGGGCGTGGAACGGATCGCCATGCTGAAATACGGGGTAGAAGACATTCGCCATTTTTATACCAACGACGTTCGTTTCCTGCGTCAGTTCAATCGAGAGTAGAGAGGAGAGGCAAAGATGAAGGTATCGTACCAATGGTTAGCGGAATACGTCGATCTGAGTGACTGCACGCCTCATGAGCTGGCAGAAAAGCTGACTCGCAGCGGAGTAGAGGTGGATGCGGTAGAGTCGCGCAACGCCGGCGTATCCGGTGTCGTGATCGGCTATGTAAAAGAGCGGAGCAAGCACCCGGATGCGGATCGGCTGAACGTCTGCATCGTGGATGCGGGACAAGGCGAAGACCTCCAGATCGTCTGCGGGGCGCCAAACGTGGACAAAGGGCAAAAGGTGCCGGTGGCGCTCGTCGGGGCCAAGCTGCCCGGGGGCCTGACCATCAAGCGTTCCAAGCTGCGCGGCGTGGAATCCCAAGGCATGATTTGCTCGGCCAAGGAGCTGGGTCTCAATGACAAGCTGCTGGCGAAGGACCAGCAAGAAGGCATCATGGTATTGCCGGAGGAAGCGGAGATCGGGATGGACGCCGCCAGCTACCTCGGCATGGACGACTACGTGCTGGAGCTCGGTCTTACGCCGAACCGTTCCGACTGCCTGAGCATGATCGGGGTCGCTTATGAAGTCGCTGCGATTTTGGGCAAGGAAGTCGTGCTCCCGCAAATCGAGCTGCAAGAAGACGGCGGCGCAAATCCGCTCAGCGTCAAGATCGAAGCGACGGAAGCGTGCTATCAGTACCATGGCCGCCACTTCACAGGAGCCAAGATCGCGAGCTCCCCGCAATGGATGAAAAACCGCCTGATGGCGGCGGGAATCCGCCCGATCAACAACGTGGTGGATGTCACCAACTACGTCCTGCTCGAATACGGCCAGCCGCTGCATGCATTCGACGCGAAACAGGTAGCGGATCGCTCCATTGTCGTCCGCATGGCGCAGGAAGGCGAAAAGCTGGTGACCCTGGACGACCAGGAGCGCACGCTGGACTCCCAGACGCTGCTGATCGCCGACACGACCAAAGGCCTGGCGATTGCCGGAGTCATGGGCGGCGCCAATTCCGAGATTACCGGCGACACAAGCGAGATCATCCTCGAAGCAGCCTGGTTCACGCCAAAAACCGTGCGCCGGACAGCCCGCACGCTGGGCATGCGCACGGAAGGCTGCGTGCGTTGGGAAAAAGGAGTCGACCAGCTGCGCGTCCAGGAAGCGGGAGAGCGCGCAGCTGCTCTGATTCAGCAGCTCTCCGGCGCTACCGTCTCCAAAGGCATCGCGTCTGCCGTCGTGACGGAGGCCAAACCGGCAGCGGTCAGCATCAGTCTGGAAAAAATCAATCAGCACCTCGGTACGTCCCTCGTGGCATCCGATGTGTCGCCGCTCTTTGACCGCCTCAAGTTCCCGTATGAAGTGGCGGGTGACCGCTGGACCGTCACGGTGCCGACCCGCCGGGGAGACATTACCTTGCCGGAAGATCTGGTCGAGGAAGTCGCTCGCCTGTACGGCTACGACAATATTCCGACCAGCTTGCCGGCTGGGACGACCACCCAGGGCAGCCTGACCCCTGTGCAAAAGCTGCGCCGGACCATCCGCCGCCACCTGATCGGCCTCGGAATGAACGAAGCGATCTCCTATGCGCTGGTGCATCCGGATCGTGTGGCTGACGCAGCAGGCCTGCATACCGAAAACGTGCATCCGATCCCTCTGCTCATGCCGATGAGCGAAGAGCGAAGCGTGCTGCGCACCAGCTTGATCCCGAGCCTGCTGGAGACGATCGCCTACAACAAAAACAGGCAGAACCATGATGTCGCGCTTTTCGAATTGGGACGCGTATTCCTCAGCACGGAAGAAAAACTGACCCAGCTGCCGGATGAGCGGCTGTATGTAGCCGGGGCCTTGACGGGCCAATGGGTGCCGCAAAACTGGATGGGTGCGCGCCAGCCGGTTGACTTTTACCAGGCAAAAGGAGTCGTCGAGTCCCTTCTGGCGCGCCTGGGTATCACGGACGTGCAATACAAGGCCGTCTCCGATCTCGCCGGCATGCATCCGGGCCGCACTGCAGAACTGTGGTCGCAGGATCGCCGACTCGGATATGTGGGCCAAATCCACCCGGGAACGGAAAAAGCGTACGATCTGAACGAAACGTACGTATTCCAGATGGATGTGGAGAAACTAGTGGAGTCCGCGGCGAATGTGGGCTTCTACACTCCGCTGCCGAAATTCCCGGCGGTGACACGCGACCTTGCTCTCGTCGTAGACCGGGCCGTGCCGGCAGCCGCTCTGGAAGCTGCAATCCGCGAAGCTGCGGGAGATCTGCTCGAATCGCTCACCCTGTTTGACGTGTACACCGGAGAGCGGATCGCCGAGGACAAGAAGAGCATGGCTTTCGCTCTCGTGCTGCGCCACTCCGAGCGGACACTGCAGGACGAAGAGATCCAGCAGGTGACCGGCGCGGTAGTCGAAGCGCTGAAATCCAGCACAGGCGCTGAACTGCGCATGTAAGCATGGCTTGACGAAATCTGACATTTTCAGTAACCTAAAAAGGATACAAGTAGAGCAAAGGTCGCAGTAGGGAGGAACCCCTCGTGCAAGGTGATGGGAAAAATCGTTTGACGGTGGATATCTTCGGCCAACAATACCGGCTCAGTGGAAAGGCAAGTGTCAATCACATACGCATGGTGGCCGGTTTCGTTGATGACAAGATGAACGAAATCGCGAACGGCAACCATCGTTTGGACACGGCCAAAATCGCCGTACTTTCTGCTGTCAACATAGCGGATGAATACTTCCGCTTGCGCCAGGAGTACGAAGAGCTGCTGAAAATCCTTCAGGAAGATGCAAATAGCAAAGAAATAGATTCGTAAAAAGAGGGGCTTCTTGCCTCTCTTTTCACATTGGTGAAAAAGAGCTTGGACGAGGGGGAAGAAGAGATGAGTCTGCCTGTCACGGAGTCAATCGGCGTAAAAAACGAAAAACTCGGACAGATTTTGCGCGGCATGGGAACGGCCTTGATCGCATTCTCCGGCGGTGTCGACAGCACCTTCCTGTTGGCAAGGGCCGTGCAAGAGCTGGGAGATGCGGCGATCGCTGTCACTGCCGCATCCGAGACATTTCCCACCCGCGAGTTTGAAGCAGCCAAACAGCTTGCGAAGCAGCTCGGGGCGCGGTTCGTCACAACGGAGATTCGAGAAATGGAAAATCCGAATTTCGTCTCCAACCCCGTAAACCGTTGCTTTTTTTGCAAAGACGGGCTGTATGAGCATCTCGGGCGGATGGCGGAGGAAAACGAGTGGCACGCTGTCATTTGCGACGGCGCCAACATGGATGACCGGGGTGACTACCGGCCCGGACGTGTGGCAGCCGCACAGCGGGGCGTGAGGAGTCCGCTTCAGGAGGCAGGCTTTTACAAGGAAGAGATCCGCGCGCTCTCGAAGGAAATGGGGCTTCCGACGTGGAACAAGCCGTCGTTTGCCTGCCTTTCTTCCCGGATCCCGTACGGCTCGCAAATCACGCTGGAAAAAATCGATCAGATCGACAGAGCGGAAGGCTACCTGCTCAGCCTGGGCTTTCACCAGGTGAGGGTGCGCCATCACGATACCATCGCTCGCATCGAAATCAGTCCGGACGACTTCGGCAGACTGCTGTCCCAGCATGACCAGATCAACCGGACGCTGAGGGAGATCGGTTTTTCCTACGTGACCCTGGATTTGTTTGGCTATCAGACAGGCAGCATGAACGCGGTGCTGGGAGGAGACGTGAAGAAGCAGCATGGCTGACGTACAAGCGATTTTGCGCGAGGTGCAGGCAGGACGCCTCAGCGTCGAACAGGCGAGCGAGCTCTTGCAGGGAGCCGGCAAGCTGGATTACGCCACGCTCGACCTGGATCGTGCCCGCAGGACCGGCTTCCCCGAAGTGGTTTACGGAGCGGGCAAGCGGATCGAGCAGCTGATCGGGATCATGGAACGGCTGCGGGAGCATCAGGAGCTCGTATTGGTGACCCGCGTTAGTGAGGAGCAAGCGCAGCGGGTGCTGGAGCGCTGGCCGGACGTCCGGTACGAACAGGAAGCCCGCCTGCTCATATCCAGCAGAAAACCGCTGGAGCCTGTACGTGACGGCTACGTCGCTGTGGTGGCAGCCGGCACCTCCGACTGGGGAGTGGCCATGGAAGCGGCGTGGACCATCCGTTGCTTCGGAAGCGAGGCCCGTGTGATTGCGGATGTCGGCGTAGCCGGAATCCATCGCCTGTTCGACCGTCTGGAGGAAATCAGGGGCGCAGCGGCCATCGTCTGTGTGGCGGGCATGGAGGGGGCTCTTGCCAGCGTGGTAGCCGGCCTGGTTGACAAACCGGTCATTGCCGTCCCGACCAGTGTGGGGTACGGGGCCAATTTTGGCGGGATGTCCGCCTTGCTGACCATGATCAACTCCTGTGCGACGGGAGTGGCCGTCGTCAATATCGACAATGGCTTCGGAGCAGGGTACATGGCCGGGATGATCCACAGGCAGATGCAAGCGTAGAAAAACAGAAGGGGCTGTCCAATGAGGACAGCCCTTTTTCTTCCTGTGCTACGTCTCTTGCTTGTTTCCCGCATCGCCGTTGCGCATATCCATATGCGTCTTGATCGGAATGAACAGGTCGATGATCCCGATGACCAGGGAAGCAAGGAGGGCACCCAGAATCGTGACGCGGAAACCGTGTACGACAAACTGGGTCAGGTAGATGACGACGGCGCTTACGATGAATCCGACAATCCCGCGGTTGTATGGCGAAATGCGATCGCCGAACATCGCTTCGATGACCCAACCCAAGAGGGCAATGACAACAGCGGCCAAGAGCGCTGTCCAAAAGCTGCTTACGGAAAAACCGGGAACCAAGAACCCGACAAACATCAGGACTACGGCAGCGACGATAAAGCGAACAATATGGCGCATGATCGTCAAGGTGTACTCCTCCTTTTTAAATTGTTTCATTTTCATTCTGGCTAATTAGGTGTCGAACTATGCCAGAGAAGGGCGTGTAAAATTATCCTTGGAACGCCTGGCATGATATAATGGATAGATCGTATGGCCCCGCGCAGTTCGACCGTCGCTCCCTGCCGCTTATTGGCTGAAAGCGCGTGTGAGCCGACGGAGGAAAGGTAAGGAGGATCTAAGTGGAACCACGGGTATTGAAGACATTGGAATTCGACAAAATCGTCGCCCTTTTGGTAGAGAAGGCGACCTGCACATATGGAAAAGAAAAAGCCGCGCAGCTGCATCCGTTTTGGCGCATCGAGGAGGTCAGCGCCGCCCAGAAGGGAACGGCTGAAGCCGCCACCGTGCTCCGCTTGAAAGGGAGCGTGCCGCTGGGAGGTATACGCGATATTCGCGGCGCCGTCCAACGCGCACGCCTCAATGCCATGCTCGCCCCTCTCGAGCTTTTGGACATCGCCAGCACTGTCTCGGCAGGCCGCAAGCTCAAGCATTTCCTGCTCGACATGTGCGACGACCATGAGCTGCCGTTGCTGCAGGGGCAGGTGGAGCGGATCGAGGGCTTGCGTGAGCTGGAAATGGAAATTCGCCGCTGCGTGGATGAAGGCGGCGAGATATTGGATGGCGCGAGCGTCGAGCTGCGCCAGGTCCGCCAGGAAATCAGGCAGCTGGAAGCGAGAATACGGGAAAAGCTGGATCAAATGACCCGCTCTTCGTCTTACCAAAAAATGCTGATGGAAAATATCGTGACGATCCGCGGCGATCGTTTCGTAATTCCGGTCAAGCAAGAGTACCGCCATGTGTTCGGCGGGATCGTCCACGACCAATCCGCATCGGGCGCGACGCTGTTCATCGAGCCGGAGGTCATCGTCTCGATGAACAACAAGCTCCGCGAGCTGCGCCTTCGGGAGGAGCGCGAGATCGAGCGGATCTTGTACGTGCTGACGGAGCAGGTCGCATTTGCGGTAGAAGCGCTGGTGGAAAACATCGACGCGCTGACAGAGCTGGATTTCATGTTCGCCAAGGCGCAGCTGGCCTGGAGCATGAAGGCTGTCTGCCCGAAGCTCAATGATCGCGGCTACCTGCATTTGAAAAAGGCGCGGCATCCGCTGATTCCACGCGATGTCGTCGTCCCGGTCAACGTGGAGCTCGGCGGCGAGTATCAGGCCATTGTCGTTACCGGTCCGAACACGGGCGGGAAGACGGTGTCGTTGAAAACCATCGGCCTGCTCTCCCTGATGACGATGGCGGGCCTGCACATCCCAGCCGAGGAAGAGAGTGAAATGACCGTCTTTTCCTCCGTTTTTGCCGACATCGGGGATGAACAGTCAATCGAACAGAGCCTCTCCACATTTTCCAGCCACATGACCAACATTATTCATATCCTGGAGTCGATGGATGAAAAAAGTCTGGTGCTGTTCGACGAGCTGGGAGCAGGGACCGACCCTACCGAGGGGGCGGCGCTGGCGATGTCGATTATCGACCATGTGCTTGCGTCGGGGGCAAGGCTGGTCGCAACGACCCACTACAGCGAGCTCAAGGCATATGCGTACGACAGACCGGAAGTCATCAATGCGAGCGTCGAGTTCGACGTAGAGACGCTGCGGCCGACGTATCGACTCCTGATCGGCGTGCCGGGACGCTCCAATGCGTTTGCCATCGCGAGACGGCTTGGGCTGCCCGAGCACATCATCGAAGCAGCGCGCGGCTCGATCAGCGACGAAGACAACCAGGTGGAGAGCATGATCGCTTCACTCGAGCGCAACCGCAAGACCGCCGAAGCAGAGCGGCAGAAGGCAGAGGCATTGCGCAGGGAAGCAGAGGAGCTGCGCCGTGAGCTGGAAGAAGAGAAGGCCCGCTTCGCGGAAGAAAAGAACAAACGGATGGAGAAGGCGGAGGACGAAGCCCGCATCGCGGTTCAGCTCGCCAAGGAAGAGGCGGAGACGATCATCCGCGAACTGCGTGAAATGATGGCGGAGGGCGTCGAGATCAAGGAACACCGTCTGATCGATGCGAAGAAACGCCTGGGCAACGCCGTGCTGGAGCTGGAAAAGGAAAAGGTGAAGAAACCGGCCAAAGCTGTGCGCGCCACGCAGATCAAAGTGGGCGACGAGGTGATGGTGACGACCTTCGGGCAAAAAGGTACGGTTCTGGAGAAGGTCGGGAACGACGAATTCCTCGTGCAGATCGGGATTATGAAAATGAAAGTGAAGCGCGAGGACATGCACGTCCAGAACTCCGTCCAGCAAAAGCCGCAGGCTGCCCCGTACACCTCGGTCAAGCGCAGGAGCGACAATATCAAGATGGATCTTGATTTGCGCGGCTACAACGTGGAGGACGGAATTCGCGAAATCGAGCAGTTCCTCGATGACGCGCTGTTGGCCGGCCTGCATTCGGTATCGATCATCCACGGCCACGGAACGGGCGTGCTGCGCAAGGGTGTACACGAGTATTTGCGCAATCACCGCAACGTGAAATCATTCCGCCTGGGTGGCCAAGGAGAAGGCGGAGTGGGTGCCACCATTGCCGAACTGAAATAAAACGGGAGGGGACACCATGGGGAGCCTGCTGCACAATCAATATTTTGCTACGGCTGCTTATTTTACCGTGACAGGGCTGATGATGATCCTGTTCCTATCCATTTTTGAATTGGTGACCCGCTACCAAGTCTGGAACGAGCTGAAAAAGGGGAATCTGTCGGTAGCCATGGCGACCGGAGGGAAAATTTTCGGGATTGCCAACATTTTCCGTTACTCGATCCAGGAGCACGCTTCCATGGGGCAAGCGCTCATCGGCGCTTCGTTCGGATTTTTTCTGCTTCTGGTCAGTTACTTCATTTTCGAGTTTATGACGCCCAGCTACAACATCGACGATGAAATCGCCAAGGACAACCGGGCGATCGGATTTACGGCCATGGTGTTGTCCATCGGTTTTTCCTATATTATCGGCGCGAGCTTGACCCGCTAGTTCGACCATTCTGGAGAGGCGTGGGGGGAAGAAACGTGGAGCAATCCGAGAGCAAGGAGTTCGTAGTGACAGTGGTGCAAGGAGACGTGCAGACCGACGTGCCCCTGAAGTCAGGCGAAAACCTGTTGATGGGGCTGGTGCGGGCAAACATGCCAGTCGAGTTTTTTTGCACGACAGGGAAGTGCACGACCTGTCGCCAGCGGATGGACATTCCGGAGGGCTCGGCCGAAGCGCCTTCCGAAACGGAGCAGTACCGGCTGGGAAGGGAAGCGATCGCAAGCGGGTACCGTCTGGCTTGCCAGGTGTATGTAAAGGGCCCGATCCGCGTTTATCTGGATGATCCACGGTGAAACCGACATTGAACGTGAGCGGATTCGAGAGTATAATTAGGCTTTGGCGGCGTGCAGCATCAGCTCCTTGTGTGAACCGGCTGGTAGGCGATGCTGCCAGGCCAGCTGAGAATCGATTCCACGGGGGGAGCCAGCCTTGGAAACGCTGTACAAGATCCTCATCGGATTGTGCGTGATATTTGTCGCGGCAGGCATTTACTATCTGTCGTAGCTGTAACCAATTGGCAAGGAGCCGCGTAGAACCATTCAAGCGGTTTAGACTCAGAGAACGTTGAAAGAGGAGATACACAATGACTCAGCCTGTACGCGTAGCTGTTGTGGGATTGGGGTTTGTCGGCCTGCCACTGGCGCTTACCTACGCCATGAAAGGAGCGAATGTGGTCGGCGTGGACATTGTGCCGCGCGTCGTCGATGAGATCAATGCGGGGCATTCGCATCATCTGGAGTCGTACCAGGGGAAAACGCTGGCGCAGATTCTTCGCGAGCAGATCGACGCCGGACGATTCCGCGCGACGACTTCGTACGCCGAAGCGGCGGCAGAGGTAAATCATTACATCGTGACAGCAGGATTGCCAGTCCACAACGGTGACCCGGATCTTGGTCCGTTGAAAAACTGTGCGCAGACGCTCGGCAGCGTCCTGAAAAAAGGCGACACCGTGATGATCCGCAGCACCGTCGTTCCTGGTACAACCGAGGAAGTAATTTTGCCGATCCTGGAAGAGGCGAGCGGCCTTGTCGCCGGCACCGATTTTTACCTGACCTACTGCTCCGAGCGCATTGCAGAAGGACGAGCCTTCGAAGAGTTCATCCACATGCCGCTCGTTTTGGGCGGAATCAATGAGAAAAGCGCTGAAAAAGGGAAAGAACTGCTCTCCGTCATCAGCGAGACTGAAGTGACGATCTCGGATATTCGCGTGGTGGAGACCGCAAAAGTCATTGAAAATATTCAACGAGATGTCAATATTGCGATGGTGCAGGAGTTCGCCCGCTTTGCCGAGGCGTTCGGCATCGATACGTTCGAGCTGATCAAGGTGGCCAACACGCATACGCGCGTGAACCTTTTGACCCCGGGACCGGGCGTAGGCGGCTTCTGTCTGCCAAACGCGCTGTATTACCTCCAGCCAAAGGCCAGAGAGCTGGAAGTGGCTCTGCCGCTGCTGCAGCAAGCCCGGATGATCAACGATTCCGTGCCGGAAGTATTGATCGGCATGCTGGAGCAAGCCTTGAAGGAAAAAGGCAAATCGCTGGCAGGAAGCCGCGTGGCCGTGCTTGGACTGGCGATGAAAGACTTCTCCAATGACGACCGTGTCAGTCCGGTAAGCGATGTGATCAAGCTCCTGCAAGCAAAAGGAGTCGATGTACGTTCGTATGACCCGGCTGTACCGACTCGTTATGAACATAAAGTGGACAGTCTCGAGGAAGCGGTTCGAGGCGCGGATGCCCTGATGTTGACTGCGGTGCAAAAAGAATTTGCCGAAGCCGATTGGGCAGCGATCGCCAGCCAAATGGCGGCTTCTCCAATCTTGTTCGATACGAAAAACCGCATTCCAAAAGGCCTGGACAGCCACGCGACTGTGATGCGAATCTAATGACAACGAAAAGACCTCGAAGACACGACGTCTCCGGAGGTCTTTTCCTTTTGGGCTCAATCCTTCAATTCCGTTATCTCTTTGGCTGCGAATGTTTCATCGGGTGTCGGAAACATTTGAAACTGCTGGCGAATCTCGATCTCCTTCTCCTGGCTGGCAGCTTTCCTGTTGTTTTGCACAGCGTTGTTCAACGGCTGCGCCCCTTTTTCCTGGCGGTCAGTCATGATTCGTTCACCCCCACACACGTATCATGTCCAGATTCTGGCGGGCCATGCCGTATAGATTGCTGGCCGGGTGGTAAAGATAAACGGGTAAGACAAAATTTAATTCCATGTAACGGTTACATGCTAGGAGGCAAAAATGGAACGCGGTAGAGTCAAATGGTTTAACAGTGAAAAAGGCTTTGGATTTATCGAGCGCGAAGGCGGAGAGGACGTGTTTGTCCACTTTTCCGCAATTCAGGGAGAAGGGTACAAGACGCTGGATGAGGGGCAGGAGGTCACGTTCGATGTTGAAAATGGCCAACGAGGTCCCCAAGCGACCAATGTAACAAAAGTGTAGCCATGCCAAAAGCGATAGACTCGAGTGACGGAGTCTGGTTTTTTTAGAGGGATGAAAGCAGGGCATAGCCAGACGCACCAATCAAAAACGGATGGAGTAGAGCCTCAAGCTCTTGCTCCATCCGTTTTTTAGGGTGACGGGATCAGAAAAATTCGGCCTCAGAGGCCAGGTTGAGCATGGCCCGCATGGTTTTGTACATGTCGTGCGGATCATGGGCCGTGTAGTAGACGGTGCCGGTCTCGGTCTCGTAGCGGCTTCCTGGCACGATGGCTGCCATTTCCGCCTGGCCGGTATGAGAGAACTGGATGCCCATTTCCAGCGGCATGGCCGTTTGCACCGGGGCGATTTGCTTGGCTTTGGACAAGGCGAGCTTCGTCTGCTTTTTCAGCTCTGCCGTGGCTTCTCCGCGAGACAGACAGTGTGCGGCGGTGCGGGAGACGGCCTTTTTGACGACGGCAGTGGCGATATCCGGGACCAGCTCCCGGGCTTCCTTGGCGACGAGATCGTCTCCGGACACCATGACGACGGGGACGTGGTACAAGCCGGCATAGATCGCATTGAAGCCGAATTCGCCGACGAGGCGGCCGTTGATCGTCAAGTTGCGGATCACGCCGGACATCGTGTGGCTGAGTACGCCGGGAACGCCTTGGCGGGTATGATAGCCGATGAACAGCGCCGCGTCAAAGCTGTCGTCCAGACCGTGAACCATCGAGCAATCACGGGGAGATCCGGCCAGCAGCTGCGCTTTTGGATGCAGCGACTCCCACAGGATGTTGTTCATCGTGTTGTGGCTGTCCGCCACGAGAATTTCCGTAGCCCCCGCTTCGATCGCGGCTTCGATGACGGCGTTTGCATCGTCTGTCATGAACTGGCGGCCGCGCTGGTAATTGACGCCGGCATCGGGATTGATATAGGTGTTGTCGACAATGCCAGAGATCCCTTCCATGTCGACGGAAAGAAATACTTTCATCTTGGTTTCATCCTTTCACGAACGATTCAAAACGTTTCCTCAGTTCTATGTAACCAGATTGTCCTGCCCGTGGCAACCAGGAGATCAAAAAAAGCACGGCTGCGCCTTGGCTTGCGCGTCGTGCTTTTTGAAGACCCGCGGAGCGAATGAGTCCTAACCCAAAAGCTGCCGGTACAGGGAAACGATTTGTTTGGTCATCTCCTCAATGGTGAAGGAGCTCTCGACCTTCTCCACTGCCTGCTTGACCATGGATTGGCGCAGGTCGGCCGATTGCTGCAGGCGAGCCATGGCCTTGGACAGAGCGGCGTGATCGCCAGGATCGACGACAAGGCCGGTCTGTTCATCAAAGACGAATTCCTTGACTCCTCCGACATTGCTGGCGACGACCGGCACTTCGGACGCCATGGCCTCGATGATCGTGTAGCCGAGCCCCTCATAAAAGGAAGAGTGGACGAAAGCATCGCAGGCGTTCAAGCAAGCGGGAATGTCCTGACGGAAGCCTGCAAACCGGACGAGGGCTTCCAGACCGCGCTCGCGCACCTGTTGCTCCAACCGGGCCCGCTCCGGCCCATCCCCTACGAGAACAAGGGATGGAGGCGTCTGCATGCCTTGCACCAATTCGGCGAACGCATCCACCAGGACGGGCAGCCCTTTTACCGGGACGAATCTCGCTACAGTGCCAAATAAAAAAGCGTCCTCTGCAATGCCCCACTCGGCGCGAAGCCTTGCGCGATCCGCCGCACGCGTCGCGGACTGACGGTATGGAGACAAGTCCATCCCGTTGTAAATGACGCTGATGTCCCGAGCGGGAACGCCTTGCTCGCGAAGAATGGCGGCCAGCGCTTCGCTGATGGCGATGTAGTGCCGATTCCAATGCCGCGTGCCTCGTTCCATCAGGCTGACGATGGCGTAGGCGAGCGGTGAGGCGTAGTCGTAGCGCAGAGAGCTGTGGACGGTCGTAAGCAAAGGAACGCCCATGCCGCGGGACGCCAGTCGGGAAAAGAAATTGGCCTTGACGCCGTGCGTATGGATGATGGCAGGATCAAAAGCATGAAACGTATCGCGCAGCGCGCGCAGCAAACGAAGGTCGAATCGTCCGAATTGGTTCAGCGCGTAGACCGTGATTCCGGCTTCCCTCAGCTTGCTGGCGAAGAGGGAGTCGTAAAAACAAACGACCGCGGCCTCCACATCTTCCTTGGAAAACGTGGAAACCAAATTGAGTATATGTTGTTCCGCACCGCCAAATTCCCCCCCGCCGATGACGTGGAGGACTCGTAATTTGCTCATCTAATTTCACCCGAATCGTAGTAAGAAAGCCATTTTCACTATATCAGATGGCTGATAGATTCGCAATAAGACAGCACTTATGGTATCGTGTATGATGGAGAATGAATAGGACAAGGACGGTTGCAAACATGAATGACCACAATGTGCTGATCATATGCTACATCTTTCCGCCCATCGGCGGCGGCGGGGTCCCGAGACCATTGAAAATGGCCAAATATTTGGGGGAGTTCGGCTGGAATGTCCATGTGCTGACAGTCGAGCCTGCCTACCATGCGACATTGGACCCGTCGCTGTTGGCTCAGCTGCCGCCCGGGGTGAAAATTCATCGGGCAAAGGAATGGAAGCTACTTCCCAATAGAGGGGCCGCAGCGGCTTCCGCTTCAGGGACCTCGGCGGAAAGTGGGCAACCGTCCCGAACATCGGTGAAGACGGTATTGAAAAAACAGGTCGTCTCCTTGCTGAAAAAGGCAAAGCCGTACCTGCTGATTCCCGACGACCAGATCCTGTGGCTGCCAAACGCAGTCAAGCTGGGTCGGGAAATCATGGAGAAAGAAAAGATCGATGTCATCTTTTCCACATCCGGCCCCGTGACCAATCATCTCGTCGCACGCAAGCTTGCCGGCGAATTTGCGTGCAAATGGGTAGCCGACTTCCGCGATCCGTGGACGCAAAACATGCACACCTCGGGCATCGCTTGGCGGGAGCGCATGGAAGAGCGCATGGAGGCCGACGTCATGCTGGAGGCTGACGCCATTACGACTGTCACCGCGACGTTTGCCCAAAACTTCCGCAGCAAGCACGGGGAGCGAATCAAACGTCTCGAGCTGATCTACAACGGCTTCGATCAGGCGGATTTCGAAGGATTGACGCCGGGCCACACGGCAGCTGGCAAGTTCCATGCGGTATACGCCGGCATTTTGTATCAAAAGCGCAATCCGCGCTTGCTCCTGCGCGCCATCCGCGAGCTGATCGACGCGGGGCAGGTCGATCCGGCCGATGTGCAGCTCAGCTTTGCGGGAGTGTTCGATTATCCGGGCTATTCCGAAAACCGCGACTGTGTCGAGGAGCTGGGACTCGGGAGTATCGTACGGGTGTTGGGCAACTTGCCGCACAAGGAAGCGCTGGGTCTCATGAAAGGGGCGGACGCGCTGCTCCTGATCGGCGACGTCTCTTCGGACGCGGGTGCCTACATTCCGGGCAAGCTGTACGAATATATGGGCATCGGCAAGCCGATCCTCGCATTGAACAAGGCGGGGGAAGCGACGGAAATCATCGAGAAATTCCGATTGGGACGAGTAGCGGATCCGGAGGATAAAGAAGCGATCAAGCAGGCGTACTTGCAGCTCTACCAGGAGTGGAAACACCAGGGAAGCGGAGGCCAGGCCGAACGCGGGGAAGACTTCGCCGAACGGGTCAAGCCGTACGAGCGGCGCGAACAGGCTCGTCAACTGGCGGCGCTCATGGACGATTTGCTGGAAGAAGCCTGAGAGACACCCCCGCAGCCAGAGGTTGCGGGGGATTTTAAACGGGACGGGGAGAGTTCCAAGTGAAGCTAGGGTTACATAGCCTTCGAGCCTACAACTTTTTTTATTTTTCGCTCTTGTCGATTTTCATCTCGTTTTTGCCCGTGTATCTGACCCATCGCAACGTTTCCCCGGGAGAGATCGGGATGATGATCGGCGTCGGATCCTTTGTCGGAATCCTGTCTCAGCCGTTTTGGGGGATGGTCAGCGACAGATACAAGACGATCAAGCGAATCATTTTGCTTACGCTTGGCGCGTCGATCGCTGTCGGGATGCTGCTCTTTACGACCATGCATTTTTCTCTGCTCTTTCTGCTGGTAGCGGCCATGTACTTTTTCCTGCTGCCGACAGATCCTTTGACAGAAAGCCTGAACTACCGCATCGCCGAGCAGCGCGGGATCAGCTTCGGCTCGATCCGCACGTTCGGGGCTGTCGGGTACGCCACCGCGTCCCTGTACATCGGGTGGACGGTCGACCAGCTGGGGATGGACAGGCTGGCGTGGCTCTTCCTGGGCTACGGCCTGCTGGCGTTCGCCTGCGCGCTCGTTGTCGCGGATGCTCCCGCGAGCAGCAAAGCCTTGTCTTTGCAGGAGCTGAAACAGTTCTTCCTCTATCCAAAGACGCTGCGTTTCTTTTTGCTGGTGCTCATTGCGGCCACGCCGCACCGGACCAACGACAGCTTTCTCGGCGTCTTCGTTCAGAGCCTAGGAGGCAGCACGGGTGCGGTCGGCCAGGCGTGGTTTCTGGCGGCGATCAGCGAAGTGGCGTTCTTTGCGCTCAGCGCCCGCATCTTGCAAAGGTGGAGCGAGATCAAACTGATAGGATGGGCGACAGCGCTGTACACGATCCGTTATCTGTTGTGCGCGCTTGCCCCTTCCGCCGAGTGGGTTGTCTATCTTCAACTCACGCAAGGCGTGACCTTCGTCATCTTCTATACAGCGACGATCCAGTATTTGTACCGGATCATCCCCGAAGAGTGGAAAGCGACCGGTCAAACGGTGCTGGCAGTGCTGTTTTTCGGCATTTCCGGGATCATCGGCTCGATCGCAGGCGGATGGGTATTCCAGCAGTTCGGGGGAGCGGCGTTGTACATGGCGATGGCGGCATTTTCGCTGGTGGCCTGTATTTACAGCCTGACTCTCAGCAGGTCGCTGGGAATGAAAAAAGAGAGCTGACCATTCGTCAGCTCTCTTTTTTATCGGCCGCATGAGCGGGAGTATTCTTTAATAAAGCAGGTACTTCTCGACCTCGTGCGGGTCCTTGATCTCGATGCCCGGATCGCCGTACTTGTACATCTGGAACAGCACTTGCTGGTCCATCGTTCCGGCTTCCGGCAGAGGCAGAATGATCCACGTCTCGTACTGGTGAATGAGGCGGTCTTCCTTGCCGATCCAGAACGTCGTCTTGATCGTGGATTCGCTCAGGATGTAGTCCAGATCGGGACGGCTGCCGAGCTGCTGCTTCAGCGGGTCGAGCAAGGGGCTCTTGCTCGTCTTCATCCATTGCGCTCCGGTCATTTTCAGCTGGAAGGGGACGCATACCGTTCCGTAGACTTTGTCGTCAGGGAGCTGCACGGCAGCGTCCATGAACGGCAGCCAGTCGTCAAAGCCGGCCAGGACGTCGAAGGCCAGCGGATCTTCCTTGGCTGTCAGCCAGTAGTCGTTCGCCCGGATGTAGCGCTTGTCGTCGATGCGGTAGTACTGGTAAGGCTGGGCCGCGATGCGCGCGTCCACGTTGTAGCCCTTGCCGTTCACCACCGCGCCGTTGAACATGCTGGTCGTCGAGCGGGAGAGGATCATGTTCTTCACATGGCCCTTGTACCAGTACGATTGGGCCTTGGTGTCGGTCTTTGCCTTTTCCAGCGCGGTTTTCAGCCACTCGGCACCTGACTCCGTCTGGGGCGTGCTGGTTTCCTCCGGCTTCGTCCCAAAGTTCGTGGAGGCGAAAGATTTCGGACCGGACTCGTAGGTGCATCCGCCGAGCAATGCCGCTGCGCAAATGCCAGCCACGAGCGCCGCCGCTTTCGAAAATTTACGCATGACGAACCCTCCTTACTACGCCATATCCCAAGAGTCCGACAAACAAGACGATCGTGAGCGGGAGGACAGGGATGTTGTGTTTTTTGAATACGAGCACCCGATGGGTATTGTAGATCGTCGCGACGATTTCGTTCTGCTTGTCGCCGTCGATGTCGCCTACCTGCACGTTGATCAGCGGCAAGTAGATGCGCCAGTTTTGCGACAGCCCGTCCGGAGTGTAATCGTATCCGCTCAAGTAGCGGCTGTCCGTGGTGCTGACCCAGCTTTTCGCCTTGGCGATGATCTCAGGCTGGCCACTTCCCACCGCAGCGAAGTTGGAGAAGCGGAAGCTTTGGTCGCCCTCGGCGCTCGCCCACAAAATGTCCCACGTGCCATCCGGCTTGGGCTTCAGGATGTAGGAAGGCTTGCCGGCGATGAGCAGCTCGTCTGCGTTGTCGTGATCGATGTCCGCCGGGATGAATTCGGCCGTCGCCAGCTCCGCTTCCTTGCGGGTCAGCGTGTAGGCTTCCTTCAGCGTGCCATCCGGCTGCACTTCCATGACGCTCAGGTGCTCACCCATGATCAGTAGGCCTTCCTGCCCGTCCGGCAGCATCATGGTCGTGACCAGCTTGGTCGCCTTGGTCGTGCCGCTAAACGGCTTGCCGTCGTACGTTCCGGTGAGCACGCCGTCTTTGATGTGCAAATCTTTATACTTGCTTCCCAGTTCATGGCGGACATCCATGCTGCCGCCGTTTTCCTGGAGTTGATTCGCGATGTTGGCCATGTCCAGCATGAACGCGCGGTATGGCGCGGTGCCGATCTGCATCATGCCTTCCGCGTACGATTGCCGCTGTACATTTGGCACCAGCTGGCCGTCCTTCATCGTATAGTAAGGGAATCCAGGGTAGTCGGACGGCATTTTCTCCTTGAGGAGTGCCATGGTTTCAGGCGAAATCTGGTCGTTTGGCATCCGGACCATCTTCCCGTCCTTCCAGGTCAAGACGTAGAGGGCGACAGGCTCAGCCTGCAGATGCAGCAGCTTGTCAGCCAGCTCCTTTTTCTCCTGTTCGGTTTCCGGCTTCTTCGCCGGTTCCTCCGGCAAGGGAAGCTCCTCTGCATTTCCGTACGTGATGATCTCCTGCTTGCCGTCTCCGTCGACATCGAACAACGTCATGGGGAAGTAATCGACCCACTGGCCGTTGTACAGGCGGTCAGACTCGTATTTCACGGTGAAGTGGCTGAGCGCCGCGAGCGTATCGCGGTTGAAGGTGACGTTGGCGAGCAGCGCCACGATGACGAGCGAGCCGACTGCTTTCCAGTTCAGTTTTCCGTACCACTTCGCAAGCAAGGCGACGACGAGGATCGCGACAGCACCCCCGATCAGCAGAGCGGACGTCGTCTTCACGTCGACGCGCGGCAGAGCGCGGTCGAGGAGCAAGATGCCGACCGTAAAAACGAGGACTTGCCGGCGCTCTTCGGGACGAACAACCCAGTAGCAAAACCAGAGCAGGGGGAGAAACACCACGAGAGCGATCCAGGTCAAGTCGAGAAATGCGGGTTTGACAAGCAAATGATAGATGAGCAGCAGGGCAATGGCGTACAGCGCCCAGCCGATCGTAGTGAGAATAGGATTGCGTCGCATGGGATTCACCACCTTTTCGTTTGTTTCTGATCGACGTACAGCGCGCAAAGAAAACCGCCGAACAACCAGAAGTAAAGGGCCATGAACGGCACCTCGAAAATGTTTTCAACAAGGTTGTGCAGGGCGACGGCGAACAATCCGCCGAACAGGCCCAGCAGCGGGAAGAAATACGGCGATCCGGTCATGCCGCGAATCGCTTTGATCGCGTAGCGCAGCATCTGTCCGACCAGTCCGAGCAGCATGATGATTCCAATCAGACCGTATTCCGCCAGGCTTTTAAAGAAGTAGCTGTCCGAGTAAATCGTACCGAAGTGCCGGGACGCTACCGCTCCGCCATGGTGGCCGAGGCCGACGCCGAACAGCGGCTCTACACGCATTTTGTCATAGGCTTCGCCCCAACGGCCCAGGCGTCCGCCGTTCATGCTCGACTCAAAATAGTCTTTCGTGAACAGGGTGAATATTCGATTGCTGATCTTGCCGACTACCGGAACCGTTTCTGGAACGAAGTAGAGCACGACTGCGCCAATAATCCCGATGAGCACTAGAAAGAGAGCAACCTTTCTCTTCCAAATGTAACAGCAAATGAATACGGAAAAGGCAAGCGCAAACCAGGCGCCGCGCGACCCGGTCAACAACATGGCGAGGATTGTCACCACGGTCACGATCGCCCACAGCCCTTTTTCCTTGAGGGACTTCGCTTTCATAAACAGGCCCGCTGCTACCGGGGCGATCAAGGCCATGTAGCTGCCGAGCACGTTCGGGCTGGTCACGAAGGAAAAGGCGCGCGTCGTGACTGCCTCGCCCTCCTGCACCCACGATTCCGGGGTCTTCACGCCCAGGACGACCTGCGCTACACCGACGAGCGCCGCTAAAAAGCCGACGAGCGCCAGGACTTTCATGAGCCTGTCCAGCTGCTCCATTGACTGAAGGAGATAGAAGCCCATCAAGAAGGCAAGGATGTACTGGTAGACGGAGCGGAAGCCTTCGACGCTCGCGTCCCAGTTGCTCATGTCGGTCACGGTCAGAGCGATGCCGAGGACCAGAAACGCGACCAAAAGATGCTTGATCGCAGGCATCGTCCGTGTGCCCGAGATGAAGGCAAAGAACGTGAAGCCTAGCAGGATCAGGAGCAGGGCCTCATCCCAAAAAGACGAAACGACAGGAATCGGTAGAATTTTCCGCAACACAAAATCGATGACAGGATAGGCCAAAAGCAAATACAACCACGTGGTTGACTGGCTTCCCCACTTCAACACGGTTTCTCTCATTTTAATTGTAGTCCTCCTACACGCAGGGATTAACCCGTCTATTATAATGAATCCGCCATGCTCACCGCAAGTTGGCGGGAAAGAGCTTGGTAGGATCGGTAGAAATAAGATATGATAAACAAGGTATTTGCCAAGCATTTGTCGTTTACGAGGGATAGGAGATACGTACATGAGTTTGCTGAAAACCGCTTCAATGATTGTCGTGCTGACGCTGGTCGGCAGGCTGCTGGGCTTCTTCCGCAGCGTTTACCTGAACAGCCTGTACGGTACCGGAATGGAGTCCGACGCCTTCAACATCGCGTCCACAATTCCGCTGACGCTGTTCCTGGTCGTGCCGGGGGCCGTGAACGCGATTCTCATTCCGACCATGCGCGGATTGATGGAAAAGAGCCAGCGCACAAACGAGCTCTACCATAAAATGCTGACGATCATCCTCGTCGTCTTCGCCGTGATGGCCGGACTGGGAGTCGTCTTCTCGACACAGCTGGCGGCGATGTTCGGTGTGACAGGGGCCAAGCTGGAGCTGACGGCTGAGATGCTGCGCTGGATGTGGCCATCTGCCATTTTCATCGGTCTGACCGGACTGTGGTCGAGCATATGCAACTCGCATCAGCATTTCTTTACGCCGACGTTCGGTACGGTGGCAAACGGCGCGGTGGTCATCGCCAGCATGTATGTGCTGGTACCGGTCTATGGCCCGAATGGCCTCGCGATCGCGACCACCCTCGGTTACCTGGCCGCGATGCTGACGATGCTCCCGACTTTGCGCCGGTTTGGCTACGGGCACCGCTTGTCGTTCGCCTGGCGCGAAGACGACGCCTTGAAAGGGATGGGGGAGCGGGTCGTACCGATTCTGATCGGCGCCGTAGTCGCTCAAGCGACGACCTTCCTGGAGCGCGGATTCGCGGAAGGGGTCGGAACCGGCGTCATCTCGGCTCTGGCCAGCGCCAACCAGATCGTGCAGATCCCGATGGCGATTTTCGTAGGAGCGTTCACCTTGCCGCTCTTCCCGCTGCTGGCAAGTCACGTGAAGCGCGGCGAGATGAACGAAATGAAACAGATCTTGCAAAAGGGCCTGGCGTATTTGCTCATTTTGCTCGTCCCCGTGACGGTCGGCCTTGCCCTGTACGCCGAGCCAGTCGTGCGGGCCGCTTTTCAACGGGGCGCCTTCGGTGAGGAATCGGTCGCCCTGACCGCCTGGGCACTGCCGTTCTACGCGCTGGGCCTTTACTTCCTGGCCGCCCGCGATTTGCTCACCCGCGCTTTCTATGCGCTGGAAAATACGCGTACCCCGGTCGTCATCGGAGCGATCGGGATCGGGGTGTACGCGCTTGCCAACTGGCTCTTGATTCCGCGGATGGGACATGGGGGAATAGCCCTTGCCAACGCCTTATCCGCCCTCAGTCAGGCTGTCCTGCTCTTTGCATGGCTTTGGCGGGCAGTCGGCAGACCGGTTCGGGGAGGCTTCCTCAAGACACTGGCGAAGACGCTGCTGGCCAGCCTGATCATGGGCGGCGCCATTTGGATTGCAGATCCATGGCTGTCTCTATTGCCGCTCTGGATGTACCTTTCGCTCGGCATCGCCGGCGGGGCGATTCTGTACGTAGCCGCGATGGCGCTGATGCGGGAGCCGCTCGTCTCCGAGCTGCTGCAAAAAGTGCGCAGGCGCGCTACTCCATCGGCTGGACGCTCGTAAGCGGACACTCGCGGATCGCATAGCGAATCTTGCCGGAGCTGGTAGGGGGAATGTGGTCGACGTACGCTACCTGTACGCTGACCTCTCCCAGAGCCGTGCGGATGCCTGCCAGCAGGCGATCCTCATCGGAGCGGCGAAAGCGCCCCGGCTCCTTCACCAGCTTGAGGCTGAGGCTGTGCGGCTGGTGCTGGATGATCTGAAAGGTGCGAAAGCTCTCCATGTTGCGGACGATATGGTTGAAATAGTGACCGTGCACGTACTGTCCGCTCAGGGAGACAAACATGTCGTCTTCTCTCCCGTCAATCGCGGCCAGGAGCGGATAGCCGATGCCGCAGGAGCACGCTTCCCCCGAGAGGGCGGCCACGTCGCCCAGCTGGTAGCGCAGCCGCGGCATCACCGTATTGTGCAGGTCCGTGACGAGCAGCGCGCCGGACTCACCCGGATAGAGCGGCAGCTTGGTGATCGGATCGACGACCTCCAGGTAGCAATTCTCGGTGAAGGCGTGCATTCTCCCTTCCGGACATTGATAGGCGATGATTCCGCCGTCGCGGGCTCCGTATTCGTTGATGACGGGTGCCTGAAACGCCGCCGCGATCTTTTGCCGCTGATGCTCGTGCAGGCTTTCTGCTGTCGATACGACCCCTCTAAGCGGAATCTCGATCGTCCAGCCGCGCTTCAGCATCATCTCCGCCAGCGTGTGGAGGGCGGAAGCGTAGCCGTACAAATAGGCAGGTCGAAAGCGGCGGATCAGGGTCAGCTGCGTCTCCAGCCGGCGCTCGTCCAGCTCATAGGCCGAGAGGAGCAGCCGGTTTTTCAGCCAGCGTTCCTTCCAGCGGTATTTTCGCTCCTGCTGCTGATTCAGCTCCAGCGGAGAGCCCCAGATCATCACGCACGGATCGCCGATGCGGATGCCGTGCCAGGACAGTCCCAAAAAGCGGGCAGCCTCGTACCGCTCCACGGATGGGCGGTCGAGGTAAAAACGGGTCGGTTCTCCGGTGGAGCCGCCTGTACGGTTGCCGATCAGCTTGGACAAAGGGGTTCCTTTCGCCAAATAATCGTCCGCATGCAGACGGAAATGCGTTTTGTCCAAGACAGGGATGCGCTGCAAGAAGCGTTCAGGGGCTGTGTCGCCTCTGTCCCACTCCGCTGCCAAAGACGCGTATGCCGGCACGTGGCGCACCGCATGCGCAAGCAAGCGCCCCAGCTTCTGCCTTTGTCGGAGCAGCAGCTGATCGGCGGGCAGCCCCTGCGCCTGCTGCAAGTCCCGCATATAGTGGCGGGTGCGATTTTCTTTCAATCGTTCCATCAGCGGCCAATGCACGTGACGGATCAAAAAACCGGTTACGGCCATCATTACCCCTCCTGTTTGTGGCAGACGATTCGAAGAAGTCGCTCCTATCTGTGTTTCATCAGTATTCCTGCCAAATTCCATCGTTATACCTGTTTGCCGGAAAGGGTAATTATAGTAGGATAGAGAATGGGTTCATGCCGATTCGGGGGAGCACCCCCTTACGATTAAAGGAGTTTCCCATGTTGAAAAAAAGTCATTTTCTCGCAGGCGCTTTGATACTAGCGATTGCGGGAATCTTGTCCAAAGTGATCGGGATGTTTTACCGCATCCCTCTGCAGGAAATAGTGGGGGACAACGGTCTTGGTCTCTACCAGGAAGTCTATCCTCTCTACCTGACCTTTTTGATCTTGGCCACAGCGGGAGTACCCGTCGCTTTGTCACGGGTCATTGCCGAAGCGCTGGCTGAGGGCAAGAGGGGCTCGGTAGGGCAGATTTTGGCGCGCAGCATGGTGATGATGGGAGGCATCGGCCTCGTCCTTTTCGCGATTCTGTACGTCACATCGCCTTTGATCGCCGGTCTGATGGGGAACCCTCACTTGACCCGGCCGATCCGCGCGATTTCCTTGTCGTTGCTGTTCGTCCCCTTGATCGCCGTCATACGCGGTTTCTTTTACGGCTACCAAAAGATGATCTACGTAGGACTCTCCCAAATTGTCGAGCAGACGCTGCGGGTCGTGTTTATTCTGGTGGCTTCGCTCTACCTCGTATCGCTGGGGGAAGATACGGACTCGGTCATCACCGGGGTCAACTTCGGGACGATGATCAGCACGTTTTTGAGCCTCGGCTTCCTCACCTTGCTTATGTGGCTGCACAATCGCAAGAACACCATCTTTTCGGAAGCGAAATGGAACCGGCTCGACTGGTGGTACGACCGCGCGTTTTTCGCGTCGATGTGGCGGATCGCCTGGCCCATCTGCGTCAGTGCGCTGGTCATTCCGATTTTCAGCCTGACCGATTCGTTTCTCGCCATTAATATTTTCCGCTATATTTGGAATGTCGATGGACTGACGGCGGATACGTGGTTCGGGATCTATAGCCGCGGGGGACCGCTCTTGCAAATGGCGAGCCTGTTCGGGTCGTCGATTGCGCTGTCGATCGTGCCTGCCATCGCGGAGGCGAAGAGACAGGCGGACGGGGAGCGCGTCACGACGTTGACCAAGCTGTCTCTGCGCTTCGCCTGGCTGATCGGCTTGCCGGCCGGCCTCGGACTGACTGCAGTTGCCGAGGGGGCAAACCTCGCTCTCTACGGAGATGTGGAGGGCACGCGTGCCATGGCCATACTCGGGGTCAGCGCCATTCCTCTGTCGCTCTTGCTTGCGACGAACGGTATTTTGCAGGGGATCGGCAAGGAGAAGATTCCGGCGCTGCACTTGCTCTACGGCGTTCTGGTCAAAGTAGCTGCAACGCTGGTGTTCACTTCGCTGTTCGGAATGGACGGGCTTTCCCTGTCCTGGCTGTGCGCGACAGCGTTTGTCTGCATCCTCAACATGCGGACGATCAATCGTCTGATCACCGTGCCGATCCATTGGCGCTTCGATACGCTGTATCCGCTGCTCGTCGCCAACCTGATGCTGCTGCTTGCTTGGGGAGCTACGGAAGCGACCTCCTTCGTGCTCGCCGGCAAAGAAAAGCTGCGCTTGCTCGGCGCGGTGGAGACGGTGATCGGAGTCGGGGTGGGCTTGATCGTCTACCTGGGTCTCCTCTTGGTCGTCCCGCTGATCGAGGACAAGGAGCTGGATTGGCTGCCGGGAGGGGCAAAGCTGCGCGCTTTGATGAACGCGCTCCGCAAAAAAGAAGCGCAATCCAAAGTACCGTAGTGCCGCCTATCATGCAAAATCTGCTCTGTGGAGAAAAGGGTGTTCCTTCGCCAAAGCGAGGGGATGCCCTTTTTTTGCAGGCATGGGCATTCGGGATGAATGGATTTTCCACTGCAGGAGAATCTATGCTTTGGAGGGAAAATGCGCGGGTTGAACGGCGGGGGAAACGGGTGTACAAAGTAGTTAGTAAGCATTCACTAACCAAACATAAAGAGAGTGATTCCGTTGCAGCATCAAGTAGGGACGAAAGAAAAAATCATCCGGGAGGCACGTGCCCTGTTTGCCGAGCGGGGGTACAACGCAACGACCACCGCTGAAATTGCCAGGCGCGTGGGAGTGACGGACGCAGCGCTTTATAAACATTTTACAGGCAAGAAGGAGATTTTCCTGGCCTGTGTCACACCCTCCACCCATGTCGAGGTCGAAATGGCCGGGCAATCGTCTCCCGAGCTGTTGCGGGATCTGATCCGGGCGAGAGTAGACTTGATTCGCAGCAATCTGGACAACTTCAATATCCTGTTTCGGGAATCTCCCTACCATCCAGAGCTTGCACGGATGTTCTGGGAGCAGCTTTACACGCAAGGAAAGTATATGGAAAACCTGTTGAACAAGTTTTCGAACGAAGATGTGTCTCCTATGCAAATCATCATTTATGAATTGGGTATCACCAGCGCGATCTGGTTTATTCTCAACTTCGAAAAGCTGCAGGACGAATTCACTTTGGAGAAAGTGCCGTTGGAAAACATCGAGGAAGGCATCGCCGATTTCGTCCTGCACGGTTTGCTGGGAGCAAAACAACGCTCGGAGTGCAAGTGAGTGCCAAAACCTTTGGGTAAAGGAGTTTTTTTCATGGAAAATAACAATCCGATTCCCCAACCGAAAACGTACGGTGTCCTGGGGAACATCCCCTTGATCGACAAGGATTCGCCTACTTTGTCTTTCTGCAGGCTTGCGGACGAGTACGGTCCGCTCTTCCGGTTCGAAGGCTTCGGCAGATCGGTGCTGATCGTCTCCGGCCCAGACCTGGTGGCGGAGGTATGCGATGAGTCGCGTTTTGACAAAGCCATCGGTCATCTGCTGAAAGTTCGGGACTTTGCCGGAGACGGGCTGTTCACAAGCCTTACGGAGGAGCCAAACTGGAAAAAAGCGCACCAGATTCTGATGCCATCCTTTAGCCAGCAAGCCATGAAGGGGTATCACGATAGGATGGTGGACATCGCGACGCAGCTTGTCCAAAAATGGGAGCGATTGAATCCGGATGAGAGCATCGACGTGCCGGACGACATGACACGGCTCACGCTCGATACGATCGGCTTGTGCGGGTTCAATTACCGGTTCAACAGCTATTACAGGGAAACGCCCAACCCGTTCATCGTAAGCATGGTCCGCTCCCTGGATGAAGCGATGCACTACAACAACCGCCTGCCCATTCAAAACAAGCTGATGCTGAAAACAAAACGCCAGTACGAGAGCGATATCCAATCGATGTTCTCTCTGGTGGACAAGATCATCGCGGAGCGCAAAGCCCGCGGAGATCAAGGAGAAACGGACCTGCTGGCGCGGATGCTGAATACCGAGGACCCTGAAACCGGGGAGCGGCTCGACGACGAAAACATTCGCTACCAAATTATTACCTTCCTGATTGCCGGACATGAAACCACGAGCGGCTTGCTTTCCTTTGCCACTTATTTTTTGCTGAAAAACCCGGATGTGCTGAAAAAGGCCTACGAGGAAGTGGATCGGGTCCTGACGGGTCCAGTTCCGACCTATGAGCAAGTCCTGCAGCTCACCTACGTCCGGATGATATTAAACGAGTCGCTGCGTCTGTGGCCGACGGCTCCGCAAATTGGCCTCTTCGCGAAGGAGGATACGGTCATCGGGGGCAAGTATCCGATTCAAAAAGGGGAAGGCGTTTCCGTACTGCTGCCCCAGCTGCACCGGGACAAGGGAGCATGGGGAGAGGATGCCGAGCAATTTCGTCCGGAGCGGTTCGAGGATATGTCCAAGATTCCGAGCCATGCCTACAAACCGTTTGGAAACGGGCAGCGAGCTTGTATCGGTATGCAGTTTGCCCTTCACGAGGCGACTCTCGTTCTGGGGATGATCCTGCAGCACTTTCAACTGATCGATCACATGGACTACCAGCTGAAAGTCAAACAAACGCTGACGCTGAAGCCGGATGGCTTCAAGATGCGTGTACAGCTGCGGGAGAAAAAGACGGGCATTTCTTTCACGCCCCAACCGCAAGCAGAGGTCGCCAGCGCACCAGTCCGGGAAGATCAGCGACAAAAGGTAACCGTCGCTGGCGTGAATAACCGGCCGCTGCTTGTGCTGTACGGCTCCAATATGGGGACGGCAGAGAAGATTGCGAAGGAGCTTGCGGATCTCGCTCGCCTCCACGGGATCCGGAGCGAGGTGGCGACGCTGAACGATCGGCTGGGCCATTTGCCGAAAGAAGGAGCTTTGTTGATTGTCACTTCTTCCTACAACGGAAAACCGCCAGGCAACGCAAGGCAGTTCGTGCAATGGCTGGAGCAGGTCGAGCTGGGCGAGCTGAACGGAGTCCACTATTCCGTGTTTGGCTGCGGAGACCACAACTGGGCTTCGACGTATCAAGAAGTGCCGCGATACATTGACGAAATGCTGGCCGAAAAAGGGGCAACCCGATTTTCTCTTCGCGGTGAAGGGGATGCAAGCGCGGACTTCGAAAAGCAGCTGGACGCATGGAAAAGCCAAATGTGGGCGGACGCGATAAAGACATTCGATTTGACGCTGAACGAGAATGCGGAGAAGGAGCGGGGAACGCTCAACATCCGGTTCGTCAGCGGCTTTGCCGATACGCCTCTCGCCCAAACGTACGATGCGATCCAGGCGACGGTAACGGAAAACCGGGAGCTGCAACAGCCTGGCAGCGAGCGAAGCACACGGCATATCGAGGTGCAGCTGCCAGAGGGGGCTGCGTACCAGGAGGGCGACCACCTCGGCGTCTTTCCGCGGAACAGCGAAGCCAATGTCAACCGTATACTCCGGCGCTTCCGTTTGAGCGGCAATGATCAAGTGATTTTGTCTGCAAGCGGAGTGAGTGCCTCCCATTTGCCTTTGGATCGGGCAGTCTCTCTGTTCGATCTTCTCGGTCAAAGCGTTGAGGTGCAGGAAGCAGCCACACGGGCACAAATCCGCGAAGTGGCCGCGTATACCGTCTGTCCGCCGCACAAGCGCGAATTGGAAGCGCTGCTGGAGGAAGGGACGTACGAAGAGCAGGTGCTCAAGAATCGAGTGACGATGCTTGATCTGGTGGAAAAATACGAGGCGTGTGAAATGCCGTTTGAGCGGTTCCTGGAGCTGTTGCCTCCGCTCAAGCCCCGGTACTATTCGATCTCTAGCTCGCCACGGGTCAATGCTCGACGTGCCAGCATCACGGTTGGCGTCGTTCGTTGCCCTGGATGGAACGGACAGGGCGAATATCGCGGGGTGGCCTCGAATTACTTGGCGGAACAGGGGCCTGGCGAAGAACTGGTGCTGTTTGTTCGGACGCCCGAATCAGGGTTCCAGCTCCCCGAGGACACGCAGACCCCGATCATCATGGTCGGCCCGGGGACTGGAGTAGCGCCTTTCCGCGGGTTCCTGCAAGCCCGCTCGAGGTTGAAGCAGGAAGGAGCAGTCCTTGGCGAAGCGCATCTGTACTTCGGCTGCCGAAACGAGGCGGATTACATTTATCGGGAAGAGCTGGAGCAATATCAACGGGATGGCGTGGTTGTCCTGCACACGGCTTTCTCCCGGATGGAAGGCGTTCCGAAAACGTACGTGCAGGATTTGATGGCCCGGGATGCGGCAGGAATCATTCGCATTCTGGATCAGGGCGGACGGCTGTTCGTGTGCGGAGACGGGAAAAGGATGGCTCCGGATGTTGAGAGCCAGTTGAAAAAGGGGTATCAGTCCGTGTACGGGGTGGATGAGCAGTCAGCCGAGAAATGGTTGGACAGCCTTCAGACTCAGGGGAAATATGCGAAAGATGTTTGGTCGGGTGTATAAGAGACAGGGGCTGCCGGTGTGCAAACCGGCAGCCCCTTTACTGTTTGGATGCCAAGCCGTTAACGAGCGCTGGATCCACGCAGACTGGAAGCTGCCTGCTTTTCGGAACGGACGGACTTCTCTTTTTTGTTCCCGATCCGCAGCTGGACGATCATCATCGCGACGACGACGGCTGTCAGGACCAGGAGCGGGGCGGAAAAATTGCCGGTGCGGTCATGGATCAAGCCAACCAAAAAAGGGCCGAAGGAAGCGAGAATATACCCGCCGGACTGATTCATCGCAGACAGCGCGCTTGCCTCTTCCGCCGTGGACGTCTCATCGATGGGCAGCATGAGCGCCATCGGGAACAGTCCTCCAGCACCAATACCCAGAAAAATGCAGACAAACCAGGGCGACACGTGCAGCTGGAGCAGGATCAATCCGATCAGCTCCATGACCGAGCAGCCGACCAGCCAGACGACTCTGCGCTGAAAACGGCTGACGAGGATCGGCAGGAAAAGGCTGACCGGAATCTGCACCAGCGTGAACAGGCTCAAGACCATTCCGGCAGTCTGTTTGTCGTAGCCCAGTTCCTCGACCATCGGAGCCAGCCAGGCGGTCACGGAGTAAAACATGGAAGCCATCATGGCGAAGAAGCAAGTCAGGAGCCAGGCGCGTTTGTTGGACAGCAGACGCCGCAAGTCGCCTCTTCCCGATTCGGACGAGGGCGCCGTGTGGACGTTTGAGGCATTCGTGTGCGCGTGCTTCGGTGCCTTTCGGACAGGCTTCCACCAGAAGATCAGCGCCAGAAAGGCCAGGACGGACCAGGAAGCGACGGAAGCCTGCCAGGAATCGTCCAAGACGGTTTGCAAAGGCACGGCCAATCCCGACCCGAGAGCGGCACCGAAGACCATCGCCATGGAATAGACTCCGACGATCGCAGAGGGGTTGGGGAACTTTTCTTTGATAAAACCGGACAATAAAGGCCCGATGATGGCAATCCCGATGCCGGCGAGAAATGCGGTGCCAAGCATCAGCCAGGATGAGCCGGTGAGATACCTGGCGGCCGTAGCTGCGCCAATCAGCAGAAGGCAGTAGGCAATCGTCCGCTCCATGCTCCAGCGCTGGCCCAGCTTCACGGCCGCTGGCGCGAAGAACCCCATGCAAAGTACAGGCAGGGAAGTCAGCAGACTCGCCGTGGACCCGCTCATGCCCAAATTTTCGCGGATCGTCCCCAGCAGCGGGGAAACGGAAGTGATGACCGGGCGCAGATTGAGGGAAGCGAGGAAAAGGGCGGTCAGTGGAAGAAGGTATCGTTTCAGATCCAAAATCAATCATCTCCATGTTTCAGTATCAGGCGGCAATCCGGGTCTCATCCAGTGTATAGAGCGAAGAATGATTGATCAATATTATGGTTTCTATTATAATCATTGGAATTACCAATGATAAAAGGAGAATGCTCTTGGAAATCCGGCAGCTCCACTATTTCATGGCCGTTTGCGAAGAAATGCATTTCACGAAGGCAGCCGAAAAAATTGGCGTTTCCCAGCCGACGCTCAGCCAGCAAATTCGGGCTTTGGAGGATGAGCTCACCATCCCGCTGTTTGATCGGATCGGCAAAAAAATCGCGCTGACCGAGGCGGGGGAGCTCCTGTTCAAATACGGGACCGAGATCATGGATACCTTGCAAAACGTCAAGGATTCCATCGCCGATTTGCGCCACATGCAGAGCGGGACGCTGCGGCTGGGAATTATGCCGTCCGATCTGGATTACCGGATCACACAGCTCGTCATCGACTTTCATCGGGAGTATCCCAACGTGAAGTTGATGGTGATCGCCTCCATCGCTATCGAAGCGCAGGTATTGGAGAGCGAGGTCGACATCGGGATCGGCACGAACGTACTGCCCGATGAACGGCTGGTTACGATCCCGCTGTGCACGGAGGAGTACGTGCTGACCGTCTCGGAAAAGCATCATCTGGCGGATCGGACGAGCGTGACGATCGACGAGCTGAAAGATCTTCCCATGGTCATTTATCCCGAAGGCTTCATGGGCCGCGAAATCGTCGAAGAGACGGTACGACGACATGGCTTTCGGCTGAATTCCATTCTGGAAACCAGCTCGGCTACATCGATCCTCAATCTGGTGAGGGCGAATATCGGGGCGACCGTCCAGCCGGAGCCGTTAATCCGGCAAATGGGGGATCCGAGCCTGCGGACGATCCGCATCGAAGACCACCCTCCGAGCCGCAGCCTGTCGATCATCTACCGCCACGATCGGTATGTGACCCAGGCGGCTAAAGCCTTCATGGAACAGATCAAACGCTTCTTTCAAGGCTAAGGATGCCGCAGCCGCTTCCCTTCGATGAAAAAACCGGTCGATCACGGCGTGTCCGTGTTGTCGACCGGTTTTTCGGCTTCTGAGCATATTTCCCATTATCGTTTCTGGTACACACACACGACCATTTTCACGAAAAACTCACGGAAGCCCGGGAGCTTTGCAAGACCTTTGAGCTGGCCGCGCAGCGGAATTTCCTTCTCATAGACGGCAGGTTGGGTCACGCCCTGCTGAATCCGGCGAAAACGCTTGATGGTCATCCGGTTGATGTACGAGATCGTGTCACTGCCATCGGGCTTTTTATCAAAGCGGAACGAAACGCGGTCAGAACCGTCAGGCAAGTCGCGAACGAGCTCTTTGTACGCATCGATCAGCGCTTGCTCGGAAAACAGCGCGTGAACCCACGGGATTCCGATCGCATCCGAGAGATGGGCGCCGTACGGATGGTAGTAGGGAGGGAAGTTGATGTACAGGTGCCCGCCCGGCTTCAGGACGCGGAAGCACTCCTCCAGCGTCTTCTCCGGCTCGCCTACGTGCTCCATTGCATCGTTCATGATGATCGTGTCGAAGGTGTTGTCTTCAAACGTCATGTTCGCGGCGTCGCCGGTCATGAAGGAGACGACATCGGAAAGCCCTTTTTGCTTGGCAAAGGCGTTCCCTTCTTCCGCGTAGTGCGGCACGATGTCGATTCCGATCATTTTCTTCGGCCCGAAGGTCGCGTAGTAGCACGTCTTTCCGCCGCCGCCGCAGCCGATGTCCAGCACGGTTTTGCCTTGGAACATCTGCTCCTGGGAGTGGAAGGGGAGGAAGAACTGAATGGTCTGGTCCCCTTTTTGAAATTGCCATTCGGTATAGCTCATCTCGCCGTCGTTGGCCAGGTTGAACGGGTGGACGGGGAGAGGGAAAAAGCGGTTGATTCCAATCAAGAGTTGAGAGGAAAAGGACATGGGTTTGTCCTCCTTTCCAGATCAGCCTTTTTTTCGCAGCGCTTGCAGCACCAATTTGCTGCTTTTGGCCGCTTCCATTTCCAGCAGACGGGAGTGCTCGGTCACCACGTCTACCTCCTGCTCGAGACGGTCCAGCCGATCGGACAGCAGTTCGAGCAGAGCGGCTTCGTCCAGCCGGGTGATGTGTCCGGCATTCGGCATGCCGGCACGCTCGACAAAGCGGTCGATTTTCGGATCGTAGGAGATGCCGATGAAAGGCGTACGCAGCATGCACGCGAGAATCAAGGAGTGCAGGCGCATCCCCACGACGTAGTCGCACTGCTTCAAGACGGCCATGATGTCATGGAAAGTGACGGGCGCATCCAGCAGGCGCGCGCCCGAAGCTTCCATTTTCTCCATGATGTCTCTAGATGGCGACAAGTCGCTGGGAAAGTGCATCGGCAAAAACAGGACGTTCCAGCCTCGAGCGAGAAACCAGTCGGCCGCCTTGGCGATGACTTTCTTGAAATGCTGTTCCTGCTTCCAATCGCGTACGGAAATGGCGACCAGCGGCTTCGCAGGATCATCGAACAGTCCGTGCAAGAGCTCCTTGCCGCGCTCGTCCGATATGTCGTCGGCGGATATGGTCAAAGCAGGGTCTGCTGTTATATGGATCGGGGCTTTTTTTACCCCGCACGATTTGAAGTCTTCTCCCGATTCGTAATCGCGCACGGTAATGATGTCGACCCGATTGACCACCCGCTTGATCATCGATCGGCTAAGTGGCTTCAAGATCGGGCCAAACCCTTGTGCGTAAAAGACGACAGGTTTGCCCAGCAGCTTGGCGATGGTGACGATGCCCAAGTAGTAGAGGACGCTGCGCGGACTCGTGACGTCCTGCATCAGCGTACCGCCCCCCATCACCAGCATGTCGCTTCGCATCAGCTCGCGGACGATGGTACCGAAACTCCAGCGGTTGTAGGCCTCAATCCCAAACAGTTCCGCTGTACGATCTGGCTGATTGGACAACACGGCCAGGGAAATATTGGGTTGTTCCCTTTTGAGGGAGCTGATGATGCCGTACAGGACCACATCGTCTCCGGCATTGTTGAAGCCGTAGTACCCGGAGATGAGAATTCGCGACATGGAGTGAACCTTCTTTCTATATCAAACGTACAGGAAAAATACATTCTCAAGTATAATCGAGTAAACAAGGGGAAGTAAAGCAACCCTAGCAAAATCATGGGCCCCTACATCCCGCCGTTTCGGGTAGGGTATAATGAAAGGACCGCGCTTACGAGAAAATATAGAGGAAACCCATTGCAAACATTCCGATGCCAAGCACAGTCAGGGCGATCATCGCAATGAGCATGCCTTTGTTTTTTCGGCGCCGATAAAAGAATTCGTCAAACATGGCAAACCTCCCAACGGAAAAATAGTCCATTCTACTATCATACCATGTAGAGCGTCCTCCTTGCTATTGGCAGATGGATACATACAAAGGGCGCATGGCCAGTGCTCGCATAGAAAGACACGAGCTGGCAGTCCGATGGGGCGGCACGGAAAGGAGACAGACGAGACGATGGAAAAAATGTGGCTGAAATACACCTTGCTGCTGGAGCGGGAAATAGAGGACCTGTTTGTCGCGGAAGTGCTCACGAGTCCGTACACGCTGGGCTGGATCGAACCGCAGATCGAGGTGCTGACGACGGAAAACGGGTACGACTATGCGGAAAATACGGATGGACCTCTCGCTGGCTATTTGTTCGAGCCCATGCAGGATACGGAAGAGGAGCACAGACAGCGCCTTCGGACATATATTCTTCGGTGGGAAGGGAAGGTTTCCATCAAGGAGGTCGAACTGGTCCCGGAAGAAAATGAGTCCTGGAAGGAAGAATTCCGCGAGGTGCAGGTCGGCGAATGGTGGATCGCTCCGACGTGGACGGACCCTGAGGCGTTGGCTGCGGCCAAGCACGTGCTGTGGATCGATCCGGGGGCTGCTTTCGGGACTGGCTATCACGGTACGACCCAGGACATCCTCCTGTTTCTCCAAGAGCTTTCTTTGGAGGACAAGCGCGTCCTGGACATCGGAGCGGGCTCGGGAATCCTTTCCCTGTACTGTGCACGCAACGGAGCGAGCCATCCGGTGTGGGCGGTGGACATCAATCCGCAAAGCGAATACCAGGTGAGGGTGAATGCCGAAAGCAACCATTTGCCGGAATCGGCGGTGCGCATCGTGATCGGGGATGCATCCGAACCAGCCGTGGCAGACTCACTTCCCGAGCAGTTCGATCTCATCCTGGTGAATATCGGGGGAGACGAGGACGTGGCGATGCTGCCGGTCGTCGACGCCCATCTCGCTCCGGAAGGTCTGGTCATTCTCTCGGGCATCGTGGAATGGAATTTGCACCACGTGCTTACTTCGTATGAAAAGGCCGGTTATCAGTTGGAAAAAGAGCGCCAATCGGAGGAGTGGGTCACCTGCATGCTGAGAAAAAGCCGCTAGTTTCTCAGCATGCGGATTTGTAACTGACAGATGCGACAATAGAGAAAAATGACAATCTAAATGGAGGGGACAAACATGGAGCATGTGGTGATCGCTGCTGCCGGACGTACGCCGATCGGTTCGTTTGGCGGCGTCCTGAAAGATGTAAGCGCTCGCAAGCTGGCGGAGACCGTCATTCGCGGAGTGCTGGAGAAGTCCGGGCTCGAAGCCGGCAAGATCGACGAGGTGATTCTCGGGAATTGCATCCAGCGCAGCGATGAGGCCAATATCGCCCGGGTCGCCGCGCTGGACGCCGGGCTGGGCAAAGAAGTGACAGGCTTTACCGTGCAGCGCCAGTGTGCTTCCGGGATGCAGGCACTGGCCTCCGCTGCTTCGGAGATCCTGCTCGGCGACAGTGAAATCGTGATCGCCGGCGGTGTGGAGAGCATGAGCAATGCACCGTACGTCTTGAAAAACGCCCGCTGGGGCAAGCGGCTGGCGCATGGGGAAATGACGGACGCCATGTGGGAGCTCTTGACTGACCCGCATCACCAAATTTTGATGGGTGAGACGGCGGAAAGACTGGTCGACCGCTACGGGATTACCCGCGAGGAGCAGGACGAGATCGCGCTGCGCAGCCAGCAAAACGCGATCCGGGCGATTGACAGCGGCTTGTTCGCCGAGGAGATTATCGGGGTGCCAGTCAAAAAGCGGGGAGATGAGCAGGTGGTTACCACAGATGAATTCCCTCGCCGCGACGTGTCCATGGAAGGACTCGCCAAGCTGAAGCCGGGATTCCGACCGAACGGCACCGTGACGGCAGGCAATGCTTCCGGGCTCAACGACGGAGCTTCCGCCGCCGTGCTGATGAGCGAAGGAAAAGCCAGACAGCTCGGAATCGACCCGTTGGGCAGGATCGTCTCCTGGGCGTGGGCGGGAGTAGAACCCGATTTAATGGGCTACGGTCCTGTACCCGCTGTCAAAAAAGCCTTGGCTAAGGCAGGTCTTTCTTTGTCGGACATCGAGCTGATCGAAGTCAACGAAGCGTTCGCCGCTCAGTATTTGGCGGTGGAAAAACTGCTGGAGCTGCCCCGCGAGATCACCAACGTAAACGGCAGCGGCATCTCGCTCGGCCATCCCGTCGGATCGACCGGATGCCGGATCGTCGTGACTCTGCTGCATGAAATGCGCAGACGCGGCCTCAAACGCGGCCTGGCAGCCCTGTGCGTCGGCGGCGGCATGGGAATGGCGATGGTAGTCGAACGTCCGTAAATTCCGGAATTTCGGTGAAAAATCCCGAGTGGCTCACGTTTAAACAATGCCTCCCCTGTTAAGAATGGAAGCAAGTCCCTGCCTTTGCCCGACAAAGACGGGGGTTTTGCTCGAGGGGGAGGCTTTTTGCCATGATGTTTCTTTCATTCATGAAAAAACGGTGGAAGCAGATTGCGTTTCACACGCTTTCGTGTCTGACGCTTGCAGCGTTGGTGGCGGTAGCGTACACAGCCTATCAGTACAAGCAGATGACGCAGAAGTGGTACGCGCCGATTGAAGGGAGCCCCGGGAGTGTGCAGCACGCAGCCGCTGCCTTGCCGCCCCGCGACCTTTTGACCGCGGCCGAGCCTTTGAAGCCGTTTTTGCTGCTCTTGCTCGGGGTCGACAGCCGCGACGGCGAGAGCGCCCGCTCCGATACAATCATGCTGGCGGCCATTCATCCGGAAAAGCAGTCGGCCTACCTCATTTCCATCCCGCGCGACAGCTATATGCAGCTGAGCGGAAAAGGCTACGACAAAGTCAATCACGCCATGGCGTACGGCGGCCCGAAATTGGTGAAGGAAACGCTGGAGAAGTTTCTGGACGTAAAAATTGATCGCTACCTCTCTGTAGACTTTGAGGGGTTTCGGCAAATCGTGGACGAGCTCGGCGGCGTGTCGATCGACGTGAAAAAGCGTATGAAGTACAGCGACCCGAGCGACGACACGTACATCGACATCCAGCCCGGGCTGCAGACACTGACTGGCGAGCAAGCCCTTGACTACGCCCGCTACCGCAAGAGCGATCTGGGAAAGGAAGACAGCGACTACCAGCGCATCAACAGGCAGCAGGAGATCATCCGGGCGCTGGCGGCCAAAGGCGCTTCCGTGCAAGCGTATGCCAAAGCGTTTTCGCTGATGGAAATCGTGGGCAACCACGTCAAGACGGATCTCACCGACGAGGAAATCGCCGCGCTGCTTTTGGCATACGGGGATCCGACTCCGAACGTGATCCGCACCGATACGCTCGTCGGACAGGACGAACGCATCTGGCACAACGGCATCCTGGGCTGGTATCACCTGGTGCCAGGAACCGAGCGGGAGCGGGTCCATCAGCAGATCGTCCAGACGCTGGCCCGTTAGCAGAGGAGCACGGCAGAGAAGGAAGGCGGGAATCCGCCTCTTCTTTTTTTGTACGGAAAAAGCCGCACAGTCTTCGAGCAAGCGGGGAAATGAGTCTGCCGACTAGTTGTAAAATTGGATATTTTTCGAATAGAATGGAGATGGGAAGAGATTATGACTGCGGATCGTCCGGGAGAGGCAAGGCCACTTAGGGATGGAGGGAATACCCATGTCAAATGCCAAGCCTTGGATTGCCAATTATCCGCCCGAAACTGCACCGTCTCTGGAATACCCCCGTGTTCCACTGACCCGTTTCCTGGAACAGTCAGCTGCTGACTTTCCGGACAGTTTCGCGATCTATTTTCTAGGCAAGCGCATTACATATCGCGAGCTGCTGGCGATGTCGTACCAATTCGCCCACGCCCTCATCAGGCGCGGCGTAAGGAAGGGCGATCGCGTGGCCATCATGCTGCCCAACACTCCACAGACGGTCATCAGCTATTACGGCGCCCTGTTTGCGGGAGCCACTGTCGTGATGACCAATCCTCTCTATACGGAGCGGGAGCTGATCCACCAGCTGAACGATTCCGGAGCCGAAACCATCATCACCCTGGATATGCTCTACTCGCGGGTTTCCTCTGTCCAGGCGTCCACACCTCTGAAACGACTGATTGTGACCAGCATCGGCGATTTCCTTCCGTTTTTCAAAAAGCTGCTGTATCCATTTGTTCAGAAAAGGGAAAGGCACAATCCGCAAGTTCCGTACGGAAGTGAAGTTGAGCCTTTTCTTTCCTTATTAAAAGAAAGCGCTCCCAATCCCGTGAAAACGGAGATTGACGCGGAGAATGACATCGCGCTGCTGCAGTACACAGGCGGCACGACAGGCGTAGCCAAAGGCGTCATGCTGACCCATGCCAATCTCATCGCCAACGCCGTCCAGTGCCAGGCCGTGCTGCACAAGGTGAGGCGTGGCCGGGAGCGCATCATGGGCGCATTGCCGCTCTTTCACGTGTACGGAATGACCACGGTCATGAATAAAGGGATTTCCATTGCGGCAGAAATCATTCTCGTTCCCAAATACGACGTGAAGCAAATTTTTGACATGATCGACAAGGTGAGGCCCACGCTTTTTCCGGGTGCACCGACGATGTACATCGCCCTGATCAACCATGCGGATCTGCAAAAGCACGACCTGTCTTGCATCGAGGTGTGCGTGAGCGGCTCGGCGCCCCTCCCGGCTGAGGTACAGCACAAGTTCGAGGAGCTGACGGGCGGCAAGCTCGTCGAAGGCTACGGATTGACCGAGGCATCCCCGGTGACGCACTCCAACCCCATCTGGGGCAAGCGGGTAGCAGGCAGCATCGGTTTGCCGTGGCCCGACACAGACTGCCGCATCGTCGATTCCTCCACGGGCGAAGCATTGCCTCCGGGCGAGGTAGGCGAGCTGGCCGTCAAAGGCCCGCAAGTGATGAAGGGCTACTGGAACCGGCCGGAGGAGACGGCTGCGGTCTTGCAGGATGGCTGGCTGCTCACCGGGGATGTGGGCTATATGGACGAAGACGGATATTTTTACATCGTGGATCGGAAAAAAGACATGATCATCGCGGGCGGCTACAACATCTATCCGCGCGAGGTGGAAGAAGTGCTGTTTGAGCATCCGGCGGTTCAGGAGGCCGCTGTCATCGGCGTGCCCGATCCGTACCGCGGCGAGACTGTCAAGGCGTTTGTCGTGTTCAAGCAAGGCAAGCAGGCGTCGGAGGATGAGCTGGAGAAGCATTGCCGAAACCGTCTGGCCGCCTACAAAATTCCCCGCCAATATGAATTTCGCTCCGAATTGCCCAAGACGATGGTCGGCAAGGTGCTCAGGAGACAGCTGCAGGAAGAGGACAAACAACAGCGGGTCGCAGACGACCAAGAAAAGAGCAGCTGACGGCCGCCATGTGTCCCGAGAGGATGATTTCGCCCGTTCCCGGGAAAGGGAGCAGGGCTTTTACCCTTGTCCTGCAGGCCAGAGGCGCAGCACACAGGGATTGACAGGAAATTTTGGGTATACTACACTTACGATATGAATGAATAGTCATTCAGTTATGGTCAGTGCTAGTAAAAATGGAGGTCGTTATGGCAAAGAAAACGGGGGAAAAGTATCAAGCCATCATCGATGCTGCTGTTCGCGTCATCGCTCGGCAGGGCTATCACAACGCCCAAGTGTCCAAGATCGCAAAAGAGGCGAAGGTAGCGGATGGCACCATCTACCTCTATTTTGAAAACAAGGACGATATCTTGATTTCGCTGTTCAACGAAAAGATGGGCCATTTCGTCGAGACCAATCGGCGGCATATGGCAGAAGCGTCATCCACCGAGCAAAAATTGTATGTCCTCGTGCATGCGCACCTGAGCCAATTGGCCATGGACCACGACTTTGCCAGAGTGACGCAGATCGAGCTGCGCCAGTCCAATCCCCAGATCAGCGAAGGCATCGGAAACGTCATGAAGCAGTACTTCGACCTGATCGATGAAGTGATCCGGGAAGGGATGGAAACCGGGGTGTTCAGCCCCGATCTGGACGTGCGGGTGGCGCGGAAAATGATTTTTGGGACGCTGGATGAAGTGACGACATCTTGGGTAATGAAACAGTGCAAGTACGACCTTGTCTCCTATGCCGATTCCATTCATAGCCTCTTCCTGAACGGTATGAAGGGAAAAAGATGAAAGAAAAAGCTTTTTTTGCGTAAGCTCCTTTGTTACAATAAAAGAGCGCACTGAACGTACGCTCAGTTAAGAATCGTTCCTTTTTTGGATATAGTCTGGGGGGAGAGAAATGGATTCGCGTTGGAATGTGCAGACTCTGGATCGCGTTGCTGTGGCGACGATCGCCAATCCGCCTGCCAATGCGCTTGGCAAGCCGGTGCTCGCCGAGCTGGAAGAATGGTTGAACAAGTGGGAAAACGACGCTGAAATCAAAGCGATCGTCTTGACGGGAGAAGGCCGTTTTTTCATAGCGGGAGCCGATATCAAGGAATTCACCGAGCTCGCCTCACAAGAAGCGGAGGCCATGGCCAAGCGGGGACAAGCGCTGTTTGACCGATTGGAGAAATTTCCGAAACCGATCATTGCAGCAATCAACGGCGCATGCCTGGGAGGCGGACTCGAGCTGGCGATGGCTTGTCACATACGGCTCGCCGCGCAGGAAGCCAAGCTGGGACTCCCCGAGCTGAATCTGGGTCTGATCCCCGGCTACGGCGGGACACAGCGTTTGCCGCGCCTGGTCGGCCGGGGGAAAGCGACGCAGATGATCCTCACCTCGGAGATGATCGGCGGAGAGGAAGCACTGCGCATCGGGCTTGTGGAAGCGGTTTATCCGGCGGAGCAGCTGCTGGACGAGGCCAAGAAGCTCGCCGCCCAGATCGCGGCCAAGAGCGCGGTCACGCTGAAGCTCGCGCTGTCTGCCATCCAAGGAACAGTAGAACTCCCGTTGTCAGAAGGTTTGGCATACGAAGCGAAACTGTTCGGCGAAGCATTCGCCTCGGAAGACGTAAAAGAAGGCGTGGGTGCCTTCCTGGAAAAGCGCAAGCCGCAATTCGCCGACCGCTGATCCGGTCACTTTTGCAATGCCACTTTGGGGGAGGGACTTGTCATGAATATCGTAGTAGTGTTGAAACAAACCTTTGACACCGAAGAAAAAATCGTCATCCAAGACGGAAAGATGTCCGAGGAGGGTGTCGAGTTTATTATCAACCCGTACGACGAGTACGCAGTCGAAGAAGCGATCAAGCTGAAAGAAGAGCACGGCGGGGAAGTGACCGTGATCAGCATCGGGCCGGATCGTGCGGAAAGCGCGCTGCGTACTGCCCTTGCGATGGGTGCTGACAAGGCTGTTCTGGTAGACGACGAGTCGCTCTTGGGAGACGAGTTTACCACCGCAAAAGTGCTGGCGGCCGTCGCGAAGAAAGTCGGCTTCGACATCATCCTCGGCGGTCAGATGGCCGTGGACTCTGGCGCCGGTCAAGGCGGACCTCGCCTCGCCGAAGAGCTGGGGATCAACCACGTTTCCACAGCGGTGAAGCTGGAGGTGAACGGGACGTCCGTTCGCGTGGAACGCGACGTCGAAGGCGACCTCGAAGTGGTGGAAACCAGCCTTCCGGTACTGATTACCGCGCAGCAAGGCTTGAACGAGCCGCGCTACCCATCCCTTCCTGGGATCATGAAAGCGAAGAAAAAACCTCTGGAGCGCCTCTCCGCAGATGATCTTGGACTGTCTGCAGAAGATGTGAAGGCGAAGACCGAGATCGTCGATCAGTCGCTGCCGCCGAAGAAGCAGGCAGGGCGCATTCTCTCCGGCGAACTGTCGGCACAAGCGTCTGAACTGGTGCAATTGTTGCGCAACGAAGCGAAAGTGATCTAAGCGAGAGGGAGAGGATATCGATGAAAAAAGTACTGGTACTGGCAGAAGTGCGCGACGGTCAGCTTCGCAACGTTTCGCTGGAAGCTTTGGCTGCAGCGCAGGCATTGGCAGAGGGCGGTGAAGTGGTCGCGGCGGTTTTTGGAGCGGATGCAGCGGCACACGCGCAGGCTCTCGGACAGCACGGCGCAAGCCTCGTATACACATCGGACCACAGCGCGCTTGCTCAATATACGGCAGATGCCTACACGCAGGCGCTGACGCAGATCATCGAACTCGCGGGTCCGGACGCCGTGGTCCTCGGGCACACTGCGATCGGCCGCGACGTGGCACCTCGCGTGGCGGCGAGACTCGGTTACGGCCTGGTGTCCGACGTGACCGGCCTGGAAGCAGGTCCGGTGTTCGTCCGTCCGATCTACGCGGGGAAGGCATTCCAGCAGCGTAAATTCGTGGACGGCAAAATTTTCATCACGATTCGTCCGAACAATATCGCAGTGGGTGCAGCCGATCCGGCCAAAACGGCAACGGTCGTTCCTGTCGAGCTGGACATCAAGGATCTGCGTTCCATCGTCAAGGATGTCGTGCGCAAGACCAGCGGCAAAGTGGACCTGTCCGAAGCAAAGGTCATCGTCTCAGGCGGCCGCGGCGTGAAGAGCGCGGAAGGCTTCAAGACGCTGTACGAGCTGGCTGACGTGCTGGGCGCAGCGGTCGGCGCGTCCCGGGGCGCTTGCGATGCGGATTATTGCGATTACTCCATGCAAATCGGCCAGACCGGAAAAGTGGTGACGCCAGACCTGTATATCGCGTGCGGCATTTCCGGAGCGATTCAGCACTTGGCGGGAATGTCCAGCTCCAAGGTTATCGTCGCGATCAACAAGGATCCGGAAGCTCCGATTTTCCAGGTGGCGGATTACGGCATTGTCGGCGATCTGTTCGAGGTCGTCCCGCTGCTCACCGCCGAATTCAAAAAAGTGTTGGTATAGAAGGCTGGGTAGGCCTGAACATGGGAAGCGCTCCTCGATTTGCGGGGCTCTCTTTGCCAAGCGGGAACGCACGACTTGAAATAGGGCAGCAGCCAACTGGACAGACTAAAGCGTGAAGTGCGCACAAAGTGCTCAGCGCCGTAGTCATAATCAGGATTGGATGATATACTGTGCGTGTGGAACCTTTTTCCGAAAGTCGAATTCAAGGAGGTAACTTCCCATGGCAATTGTAAATGGAACGGACCAAAACTTTACCCAGGAAGTAGAGCAAGGCGGTACAGTCCTGGTTGATTTCTGGGCACCATGGTGCGGCCCTTGCAAAATGATCGCTCCTGTGCTGGAACAAATCGATAGCGAAGTGGGCTCCAAGCTCAAAATCGTGAAAGTAAACGTGGATGACAACCCGGGTTCTGCCGGACGCTTCGGCGTTATGTCCATCCCGACCCTGATCGTGTTCAAAGACGGTCAGCCTGTCGACAAGGTCATCGGCTTCCAACCGAAAGAAGCGCTGATGGCGACAGTAGGCAAACACCTGTAAAAAATCGAGCAGTTCAGCGAGAAACGGCATTTGCAGCTTTGTGCAGATGCCGTTTTTTTTAGTGTGGGTAAAATGAATGCTAGAAAAAGGCAAGCCCCCTTCAGACGGCCTCGTTTTGTAAAGGAGAGGGAAGGCCCGGAAATGCTGAAAATTCGACGGAAAAGGACAAAATCTGAACGCCCGTTTGTCAAAAAAAGAAGTTTAAAGAGAGAAAATTGTTTGCGTTTTCGTACTACAACGATTAAAATTCTTATATTCAATTTTTTAGAAAGATTTATGAATATTAAGGGAGGCTTTTCGATGAAAGGGTTCAGTTTATTGAAATCACTGGCGACCATTTCCCTCGGCGCCGTGCTGATGGTGGGCTGCTCCAGCGGAAACAATGCAGCGCCGGCATCAAACTCGGGAGGGTCGGCTCCGGCACAGACGCCAGCGGCTGAAGGCAGCGGCGGAGAAATCACTGCGAAGATCGGTGTCGTCGGATTCCTGTCCGGTTCTGGCGCAGCTTACGGCGAAGCGCAAAAAGCAGGTCTCGAACTCGCGCTCGGCGAGCTCAACGAAGCGAACAAGGGCAAACTCAAGATGGAATTAAAGTTTGAAGATTCTGGCGGTGAAAAAGAAGGGGCCATCAACGCCGTAAATAAACTGATAAATCAGGATAATGTGGTTGCCATCATCGGACCTACTCTCTCTGGTGAAATGTTCGCGGCCGGTCCGGTGGCAAACGAGGCGGAAGTCCCGATTTTCGGTATCTCCAATACGTCCGAAGGCATCAATGACATCGGGGAGTACGTATTCCGCAACTCGCTGCCTGAGTCGATCGCCATCCCGACTGCCATGAAGTCAGCTGTCGAGAAAAAAGGTCTGAAGAAAGTGGCGCTGATCTACGCGTCCAACGATGACTTCTCCGTAAACGGCTACAAAGTCATGAAGGCGACTGCCGAAAAAATGGGTCTGGAAATCACGGGCGAAGCGACTTTCTCCAACGGCGACGTCGACTTCTCCGCACAGCTGACCAAGCTGAAACAGACCAACCCGGATGCTCTTCTGGTGTCCGCTCTGTACAAAGAAGGCTCCATGGTCGTGAAAAAAGCGCGCGAGCTGGGCTTCCAAGGAACCATTCTTGGCGGCAACGGCTTCAACAACCCGAAAGTATTCGAAATCGCAGGTCCTGCAGCTGACGGTCTGATCGTGGCGACTCCGTTCAGCCCGGAAAAGCAAGATGAAAAAGTACAAGCCTTCGTAAAAGCATTCGAAGCGAAATACAACAAAAAGCCTGACCAATTCGCAGCACAAGCGTACGACTCTCTCTACATCATGTCCCAATCCTTGCTCGGCGCTGGCAAAGCAGACCGCGAAGCACTGCGCGACCAGCTGGCACAGTTGAAAGACTTCACTGGCGTATCGGGCAAGCTGTCCTTCGACGAAAAGCGCAACCCGATCGGGGATGCGGTCGTCGTAGTCGCAAAAGACGGGAAGTTTGTACCATTCGAATAAGAATGCTGCCCGGGGATTCCCGGGCTCTTTTTAAGAAAGACGCATGTCAGCGAGAATGCGTGTCCTGAAATGGCAAGGGAAGGGCTCCGCCTGCGATGGCGGAGCCAAGTTTTCTAACTGGATCAGGAAGTATAAGGCCGGGCCTTCGCTTGCTGATCCAGCGAGAACAACTTTCCGTAAGTGCACGGTCTCCCATGCGAGGCAGGAACGAACGCGGCGCGGAGCACATGCAACCACTTTACTGTGAGGTGAGGCAGTTTGTTTTGGCAGCAATTAGTCAACGGTTTGACCGTAGGCAGTACCTATTCATTGATCGCATTGGGCTATACGCTCATCTTTGGTGTTCTGGGCATCATCAACATGGCGCACGGACAAATCTTTATTTTCGGCTCGCTGGTCGGTCTCGTCCTGATGACGAGCATGCAGATGCCGCTTGGAGTAGCTCTCATCGCGTCCATCGTCATTTCCGCGCTGCTCGGCTTGCTGCTGGAGTATGCGGCGCTGCGCCCCCTGCGCAAGAAAAACGTACCGCACTTGGCGTCCCTGATCAGTACGATCGGTTTTGCGACACTGGTGGAAGAGGCGATGCACAAGTTTTTCGGCGCAGATTCGCGCGCGTTTCCGCAATCCTTCGGGGATAAGGCTTTCGATCTGGGCATCCTGCAAATTCGCAGTGTGGATCTCGTCATCCTTGGAATTTCGCTGGTGCTGATGTTCGTCCTGCACTTCTGGATTCAAAAGACGAAAATGGGGAAAGCGATCCGGGCAACGGCTGAAAACACGGACACCGCCAATATTTTGGGAATCAATACAAACATGGTCATCATCGTGACCGTCATGCTGGCGTCCGCACTGGGCGGCGTGGCAGGCATCCTGATCGGCATGGCGTATTCCGCTCTGATTCCGACGATGGGGATGACACTCGGCTTCAAGGGCTTGGCCGTGCTGATCCTGGGCGGTGTCGGAAGCATTCCGGGGGCCATGGTCTGCGGTGTGCTGCTCGGCATCATCGAAGTCTTTACCGTCGCCTATGGCGATTCGTCTTACCGGGACGCGGTCGCGTTTGGCTTGATCATCGTGATTCTGCTGTTGAAACCGGAAGGACTATTCGGACGCAAAGCGTAAGGAGGTGCACTCATGGATATTTTGAATCCCTACAATTTACAAGTACTCACGTTTATTCTATTAAACAGTATTCTGGCCATCAGTATTTACATCACGCTCTCCACCGGTCAGCTCTCGTTGGGACACGCCGGATTTATGAGCATCGGCGCCTTTACCGCGAGTATTTTGACGAAGCAGGCAGACATGCCGCTGTTTGTCGCCATCCTGATCGGAGGATTGGCAGCCGGTCTGATCGCGCTTCTCATCGGTGCACCTACACTGAAGCTGCACGGTTTGTACCTGGCGATCGCGACGCTCGGCTTTGGCGAAGTGATTCGCGTCATTTTCCTGAATATGAAAATTACGAACGGGGCCCTTGGTCTCACCGGCCTGCAGTCTATCGGCAACTACCTGTACGATTTTGAGAAGGCGATGGGACTGAAGGCGCAGGCGGTCGGCGTCTCGGTCATGCAAATGAAGTCGCTCTCCACCTTTGTGTTCATGCTGCTGCTGTTTCTTGTCATCCTGTTCCTGACGCTGCGCCTGAACCGCTCACGCCTGGGACGCGCCTTTGAAGCGATCAAGGCGGACGAGACGGCCGCCCGCGCCATGGGGCTGCAGGTCGCTTACTACAAAATGCTCGCGTTTATCATCGGCTCCGTCCTTGCGGGGATTTGCGGCGGCTTGTTCGCCCACATCACCACGACGATCACGCCGGACGATTTCAACTACCACAAGGTCGTAGAGATTTTGTCCTACGCGGTAATCGGAGGAAGCGAAGTGGTCTGGGGACCATTGTTCGGTGCTCTGGTGCTCACGGCACTGCCTGAAGTCCTGCGCGGCCTCGCGGAATACAAGATGCTGATGTACGGCTTGATCATGGTTGGTGTCATGGCGTTCCGTCCGCACGGCCTCATCGGCACGGACACGTTCCAAAAGCTGTTCCGCCGCCGCAAAGGCAAGACGGGAAATGAAGCGAAGGAGGGAATGTGACGTGCTACTGGAACTGACGAATGTAGGAAAAAGCTTCGGCGGGATCACTGCCCTGCGCGACGTTTCCTTCGGCGTGCGGGAAGGGGAGATCGTCGGCCTGATCGGACCGAACGGAGCAGGTAAAACAACGATCTTCAACATGGCGACGGGCATTTTTGCTCCGACGACCGGGACCTTCTCGTTTGCGGGGCAGCAGTTGAACGGCATGGCCCCGAACAAATTACCGAGATGGGCATTGCCCGGACGTTTCAAAATATTCGCCTCTTTGGACATATGAACGCGCTGGACAATGTGAAGATCGGCTGCCATTCCCGGATGAAGGCAGGCTTCTGGTCGTCGCTGCTTCGCACGCCGGCCCAGCGAGCCGAAGAGCGCGAGGTGGCGAAAAAGGCGGAGGCACTGCTCGAATTCGTCGGGCTGTCTGACGTGCGCGATGTACGCTCCGATACGCTGGCGTACGGGCAGCAGAGACGGCTGGAGATCGCCCGCGCCTTGGCGACAGAGCCCAAGCTGCTCCTGCTGGATGAACCGGCAGCGGGGATGATCGAAAGCGAGACGGTAGCGCTGATGGAGCTGGTCCGGAAAATCCGCGACGACGGCGTCACAGTGCTCCTGGTCGAACACGACATGGGACTGGTCATGAACCTGTGCGACAAGGTCGTCTGCATCAACTTCGGCGTCAAGATCGCAGACGGCACGCCGGCGGAAGTGCAGACGAATCCGGACGTAATCGAAGCCTACCTCGGCAAGGAGGAGGAATAACGCATGCTGAGCATACAAAACTTGACGACTTCCTACGGGCAGATCAAAGCGATCCGGGGAATTTCCCTGGAAGTGCCGGAGGGCAAGATCGTCTCGCTGATCGGGGCGAACGGAGCGGGCAAGACGACCACGATGCGGACGATCGCGGGACAGCTGAGACCGGAGAGCGGCAGCATCGTCTTTCGCGGCCAGCGCATCGATGGAGCAAAACCGCATCAGATCGTCAGCACCGGGCTTGCGCTCGTGCCGGAAGGCCGTGCGATTCTCGGGAAGATGACCGTGCTGGAAAACCTGGAGATGGGCGCCTTCCAGCGCAAAGATGCACAGGGGATCAAGGACGACATGGAAAAGATGATGGCCTGGTTCCCCATCCTGAAGGAACGTCTGACGCAGCTCGGAGGGACGATGTCGGGCGGCCAGCAGCAAATGCTGGCGATTGCCCGGGCGCTGATGTCCCGCCCCAAGCTGCTTTTGCTGGACGAGCCATCCATGGGGCTGGCGCCGATCGTCGTGGCCGACATCTTCAAGGTCATCAAGCAGATCAATGCGGAAGGCACCACGGTTCTCATCGTCGAGCAGAATGTGAAACAGGCGCTGAAGATCGCCGATTACGGCTACGTGCTGGAAGCCGGCCAGATCGTGCTGGATGGCACAGCCGAATCGCTTCTGAACGACGAGCGGGTCAAAGAGGCTTATTTGGGCGGACGAAAGCATTAAGAAAACGAACGCAGTGCAGAAACTGTCGCCATTCCCATCGGCGGCAGTTTTTTTCGCGTTCAATCCGTGGTAACATGGAAATGGAACGTATATTCCTATCGGGTTTGGTAAAAGGAAGGGGGCATATCGTCCCATGGCAGAAGCAATGTCGCGAGAACAAAAAGAGTATCTCGTGTCACAGGTCCAGCGATACTTCCACGAGCAGCGTGGAGAAGAACTGGGAAATCTGGAAACGGAAGAACTCATCGATTTTTTCTGGAAGCAGCTCGGCCCGCTCCTCTACAATCTGGGGGTGCAGGATTGCCGCACGCTGATGCTGGAGAGGTTTGCTTCCCTGGAAGACGAGCTGTACGTGCTGGAAAAGCCGCTCGCATCCAAGCGGTAAGCTGGCCTCGAATCATTCACGCAAAAGGAGGGAGCAGCCCTGAACAGCTCCTTGAAAGATAAACTGGCTGTGCTGCCGGAGAAGCCAGGCTGCTACCTGATGAAAAACGCGAGCGGGGACATCATTTACGTCGGAAAGGCAAAAGTCCTGAAGAACCGCGTCCGCTCGTATTTCACCGGCAGCCATGACGGGAAGACCCAGCTGCTTGTCAGCGAGATAGTCGATTTCGAATATATCGTCGTCTCCTCGGCGATTGAAGCCCTGGTGCTGGAGTGCAACCTGATCAAGCAGCACAACCCGCGCTACAACGTCATGCTGAGGGATGACAAGACGTATCCCTATATCAAAATCACCAATGAAAAACAGCCCCGCCTGGAAATCACCCGCAAGGTCGTCAAGGACAAAGCCCGTTACTTCGGGCCGTATCCAAACGCGGGAGCGGCTTCCGAAGTGAAGAAGCTGCTCGATCGGCTGTATCCGCTGCGCAAGTGCCGCACGATGCCCAAGCAGGTCTGCCTGTACTACCACATGGGCCAATGCCTGGCTCCTTGCGTGCAGGAGGTCCCGGCCGAGGAGAATCAGCGTCTCGTGGAAGCCATCAGCAAGTTCCTCGACGGCGGACACGAGGAAATGAAGCAGGAGCTGACCGAGAAAATGATGCAGGCCGCGGAAAACATGGAGTTCGAGCGCGCCAAGGAGTACCGCGATCAGATCAAGAGCATCGAAGCCGTCATGGAAAAGCAGAAGGTGACGCTCACCGATACGACAGACCGAGACATCATCGGCTATGCCGTGGAGAAAGGCTGGATGTGCGTTCAGGTCTTTTACATGCGCCAGGGGAAAATGATTGAGCGGGACACGACCTCCTTCCCCTATTACGGAGACGAAGCGGAAGATTTCATGTCGTACGTCAGCCAGTTTTACTACGACAAGCAAAACGCCCTGCCCAAAGAAATCCTTCTGCCGGAGGAAAGCGATACCGAGCTCCTCGGCGAGTGGCTGGGAGTCAAGGTAGTCGCTCCCAAGCGGAGCAAGAAGCGGGAGCTCGTGAAGATGGCGTCCGAAAACGCCCGGATCGCCCTCCAGGAGAAATTCGCCCTGATGTCCAAGGACGACGCCCGCACCATTCAGGCGGTCCACAATCTGGGGCACATTCTCGGCATCGGCACGCCAAACCGGATCGAGGCGTTCGACAACTCCAACATCCAAGGGACGGAGCCAGTCTCCGCGATGGTCGTCTTTACCGATGGCCGGCCGGACAAAAGGGAATACCGCAAGTTCAAGATCAAGACCGTGGAAGGGCCGGACGACTACGGCTCCATGCGGGAGGTCATCCGCCGCCGCTACACGCGCTTGCTCAAGGAGAACGGACCCATGCCCGACCTGATCGTGATCGACGGCGGCAGAGGGCAAATCAGCGCCGCCATGGACGTGCTGGAAAACGAGCTGGGCTTGTACATTCCTGTCTGCGGTCTGGCCAAGGACGAGAAGCACCGGACGGCGCAGCTGATGTTCGGCGACCCGCCCGAGCCTGTCGAGCTGAAGCGGGACAGCTACGAATTCTACCTCCTGCAGCGCGTCCAGGACGAGGTGCACCGATTCGCGATCACCTTTCACCGCCAGTCGCGCTCGAAGACGATGCTCTCCTCTCAGCTCGACGATATTCCGGGCATCGGGGAAAAGCGCCGCAAGCTGTTGTTTACGCACTTTGGCTCCTTGAAAAAAATGCGGGAAGCGACGGTGGAAGACTTCCGGCAATTGGGAATCGGAGACAAGCTCGCCAAGGAGATCATTTCCCATCTGCGCAAACTGGAATCGTGACAGCCTGGCAAAAACCGATTGATCCTCTCCCTGCTCCGTGATATAATGCGATTCAAACAGAATAGTTAGCCTCACTTCCATAATGGAGTGAGGTAGAGGCGCGAAAACCAAGAGTACCTCCCTGAGATCGGGTGTCTGTGAAGGGTGCGGGAAAGGGGAATTCGCCGAAGTGTGGAGAAGGACCCGCTTTTCTCCATGCTGGGTCTGCGTTGAACAAGCGCAGGACTGTCATCTGTGCAATCACCGTTGCCAGATGGAGAGCTATCTCACGGTGCGATAGTGCGAGTCATGACGCTCATTTTGTCATGCAGCGCGCTGTCCGCGTGTATTGGAAGGGAGGAACCGGGATGTCGAAACAATAGGCAGCGGCAGGTACTATTCCTTGTCGGTGCCTTTTTTATCAATAGGGAGTTCGCAGTATATCGCTTTACCCATAGAGAAAACATAAACCATACGAATGGATAAAAACTACCAACGAATTGGATAAACGGAAAAGGGAGAGAAGCCGCATGGGGTTGATCGTGCAAAAATACGGGGGAACCTCCGTAGGTACCATTGAGCGAATTTTGCGAGTAGCGGACCGGATTATCAGCTACAAAGAAGAGGGACACGATATCGTCGTAGTGGTCTCCGCCATGGGGAAATCCACGGATGTGCTGGTGGATATGGCCAAACAGATCACGGCGTACCCGTCCGAGCGCGAAATGGATATGCTGCTGACCACGGGGGAGCAGGTATCGATTGCGCTTTTGGCGATGGCGCTGAACACGAAAGGCTACGACGCGATTTCGCTGACGGGCTGGCAGGCGGGAGTCACAACAGAATCCATCCACGGACGGGCGCGGATCCAGAAAATCGATACGGACCGGATTCACTCCGAGCTGGGACGGGGGCGCGTCGTCATCGTCGCGGGCTTCCAGGGCATCAGTGAAGAGGGCGAAATCACGACGCTGGGGCGCGGCGGGTCGGATACGTCGGCAGTGGCGCTGGCGGCCAGCCTGAATGCCGAGAAATGCGAAATTTTCACGGATGTCTCCGGTGTCTACACGGCAGACCCGCGGGTTGTTCCGGCTGCGAGCAAGCTGGACAGCATTTCGTACGACGAGATGCTCGAGCTGGCGAATCTCGGAGCGGGAGTCTTGCATCCGCGTTCGGTAGAGGCCGCAAAAAAATACAAGGTACGGCTGGTGGTCCGCTCCAGCTTTACCGCCGAAGAGGGTACGTACGTAGAGGAGGTTGCCAATATGGAAACAGGAAGAGTGGTAAGTGGCGTCGCACATGACGAGGACGTCGCAAAAATTACAGTGGTCGGGATGCCAGCAAAGGTAGGTACGCTCTCCCGCCTGTTCAATACGCTGGCGGATCATCAGGTGAATGTGGACATCATCATTCAGAGCTCGTACGACGCAGCGGTGACGAACATTTCCTTCACGGTAGACGCTGACGATCTGAAGAAGGCGCTGGACACCCTGCAGCAGCATCAGGCAGCCCTCGGCTTCGAGAAAGTAGACTACGAGCAAGGCTTGACGAAAGTATCCATCGTCGGCTCCGGCATGGTGAACAACCCGGGGGTAGCGGCAGAGATGTTCCGCGTGCTCGCTGAACAAGAAATTTCTATTAAAATGGTGTCCACATCGGATATCAAGGTTTCCTGCGTCATTCCGGCCGAACTGACCGAGCTCGCTGTCCGCAGCCTGCATACCGCCTACGGGCTGGATGTTGCCGAGACAGCTGTAGTCCACGGCTTGTAAGGGCAAGGAGAATACGAGGACCACTACTCCCCTCTTCCCCACCGAGGAAGAGGGGTTTTCCATGCGTACGCTCCCGGTCAATGGGTGGCGATGATGCGGATATCGCTTTTTTTCTCCAGCATCAGCTCGGCAGTGGTTTCTCTCTCCCGCCACACCTCGATGGCGCCGGCTACAATCCCGCATTCCAGCGAGAGGGTGCGGCTCAGCCTCTCTTCCGGCATGTAATGGAACATGGCATGGGAGAGCTTGTAGTGGACGCGCTGCTCGCTATCCTCCACCAGGTCCAGCTGGCCAAGCCCGAGGCGCATGAACGGCAGGACGATTCCGGCAGCCGAACGGATCGGAATCTTGCGTCCGATGTCTTTCCCGAGCCAGTAAAGAATGGCGCTCTCGCTATCTCCAAGCAGGCTGCTTGTGAGCGTCTCTCGAAATAGATGATAGCCGAGGTAAGGCATATTCATTCTCTCTGCATAGGCGATGGACTCTTGCGGCAGAAGCGCTGCTAGTTGGTCAGTCTCCTTCATCGTGCTCCCTCCTGTCTGTACTAGATTATGAGGAAGCGATGTTTTTATGACAGAATAGTAGAAAAATATCGCCTTTAGGAAAGTTTGATCTATCAATGGATTTAGTCTATTCACTGTCTTGACGCTCTTTGAGTACAGGAGTACAATTGTTTTGGTCAAAGTTTTGCCCAACTTTTTTCCGTGTTCTGACACATTTCGACACACATAGACGTTGCAGTGGAGAGAAGCATGTCATGTCTAATGGATGAATCAATGGGTTAGGATATGGGAGAAAGATCTATCAAAAGAGAGTTACATACATTGAAAGGGGGACCATAGTATGGCGAAAGGCCATAGCTTTCTCAGTCACAAGCTGCACTCACTTCTTGGTTTGTTTCCAATCGGGCTGTTTCTGCTGTTCCACTTGACAGCAAACTATCAGGCAACCCGTGGAGCGGAAGCGTTCAATAGTACGGTCAGCGCGATTGAATCCGTTCCAATTCTGCTCGTAGTTGAATTCGTATTCATCTACATTCCGATCCTGTTTCACGCGATCTACGGTATCTACATTGCCTTCCAGGCAAAGCAAAACGTAGGGAACTTCGGCTACTTCCGGAACCATATGTTCCTGTGGCAACGGGTAACAGGTATCATCACGCTCATTTTCATTGTCTGGCACGTTTGGGAAACTCGCATCCAAAAAGCGATGGGAGCAACTGTTGACTTCGATATGATGGCGAACATTTTCAGCAGCCCTGCGATGATCGTGTTCTATGCAATCGGGATCATCAGCACCGTGTTCCACTTCTCCAACGGTATTTGGTCGTTCCTGGTTCACTGGGGGATTACCGTGGGACCGCGTTCCCAACGCGTAGCTACCTGGTTCACCCTGATTGTATTCGTAGTAGTAACCTACATCGGCCTGCGTGCGATGTCGGCTTTCATTGTATAGGGATAGGGGGACTTTACTATGGCAAAAGGTAAACTTATCATTGTCGGTGGTGGTTTGGCCGGCTTGATGGCTACCATCAAAGCAGCAGAAAAAGGTGTTCCTGTCCAGCTCTTCTCCCTGGTTCCGGTAAAACGGTCCCACTCCGTCTGTGCGCAAGGTGGCATTAACGGAGCGGTAAATACCAAAGGGGAAGGCGACTCCACCTGGATTCACTTTGACGATACCGTTTACGGCGGGGACTTCCTGGCGAACCAGCCGCCTGTAAAAGCAATGTGCGACGCAGCACCTGGCATCATCTACATGCTGGACCGCATGGGCGTCATGTTCAACCGCACTCCAGAAGGTCTGCTTGACTTCCGTCGCTTCGGAGGTACTCAGCACCATCGTACGGCGTTTGCGGGTGCTACAACCGGTCAACAGCTCCTTTACGCTCTGGACGAGCAAGTGCGCCGCTTTGAAGCGGAAGGTCTGGTCACCAAGTACGAATATTGGGATTTCCTCGGAGCCGTTTTGGACGATGCAGGGACCTGTAAAGGGATTACCGCGCAGAACATGCGTTCCGGCGAAATCCAATCCTTCCGTGCAGATGCTGTCATTCTGGCAACGGGCGGACCTGGTATCATCTTCGGTAAATCGACCAACTCGATCATCAACACAGGTACCGCTGCATCCGCCGCTTATCAGCAAGGTGTCATTTATGCGAACGGCGAAATGATTCAGATCCACCCGACCGCGATTCCTGGCGACGACAAGCTTCGTCTGATGTCCGAGTCTGCGCGTGGAGAAGGTGGACGCGTTTGGACATACAAGGACGGGAAGCCTTGGTACTTCCTCGAAGAGAAATATCCGGCGTACGGAAACCTGGTGCCTCGCGACATCGCGACGCGCGAAATTTTCCACGTGTGCGTAGACATGAAGCTGGGTATCAACGGGGAAAACATGGTGTACCTCGACCTGTCCCACAAAGATCCGAAAGAGCTCGATGTAAAACTGGGCGGAATCATCGAGATTTACGAGAAGTTCGTTGGGGATGACCCGCGCAAAGTGCCGATGAAGATCTTCCCTGCGGTTCACTACTCCATGGGCGGCATGTGGGTTGACTACAACCAAATGACGAACATCCCTGGCTTGTTCGCTGCAGGCGAGTGCGATTTCTCCCAACACGGTGCGAACCGACTGGGCGCAAACTCTCTCTTGTCCGCGATCTTCGGCGGTATGGTAGCCGGTCCAAAAGCGATCGAATACATGGAAGGTCTGAAGCAATCGTCTGACGATCTGTCTTCCATGCTCTTCGACGGCTACGCCAAGAAAGAACAAGAGAAGTACGACAACATCCTGAAAATGGACGGAACGGAAAATGCTTACCTGATCCACAAGGAACTGGGTGAGTGGATGACTGACAACGTGACGGTAGTACGTTACAACGACCGTCTGCAAAAAACGGATGACAAGATCCTCGAGTTGATGGAGCGCTACAAAAAAATCAACATCAACGATACGAACAAATGGAGCAACTCCGGTGCTTCCTTTACCCGTCACCTGTGGAACATGCTGGTACTGGCTCGCGTGATTACGCTCGGCGCTCTCAAGCGTGACGAGAGCCGCGGTGCTCACTACAAGCCTGAATTCCCTGAGCGCGACGACGAGAACTTTATGAAGACGACGATGGCGAAGTTCAATCCGGAAACGACTGCGCCAGAAATCTACTACGAAGATGTTGACGCTTCTCTGATCGCGCCGCGCAAGCGTGACTACACGACGAAGCACTAATAAAACAGGAGGTAACTGATCATGGCAGAGAAATTGATTCACCTGATTATTACTCGTCAAGATAGCCCTGACAGCACTCCGTACAAGGAAGAGTTCAAAATTCCTTACCGTCCGAATATGAACGTAATCGGTGCGCTGATGGAAATCCAACGCAACCCGCTGAACGCTCAAGGTCAAAAAACGGCGCCGGTAACCTGGGAATCGAACTGCTTGGAAGAAGTATGCGGTGCCTGCTCGATGGTCATTAACGGGAAACCGCGCCAAGCGTGCTCTGCGCTTGTCGACAAGCTGGAACAGCCAATCCGTCTGGAGCCAATGAGCACGTTCCCTGTACAACGCGACCTGTCCGTTGACCGCAGCCGTATGTTCGATGCGTTGAAACGCGTAAAAGCGTGGATTCCAATCGACGGTACGCACGATCTCGGTCCTGGTCCGCGCATGCCGGAAGTGGATCGCCAATGGGCATACGAGCTGTCCAAGTGCATGACTTGCGGCGTATGTCTGGAAGCATGCCCGAACGTAAACGCGAAATCCGACTTTATCGGTCCGTTCGCGATCTCTCAAGTTCGTCTGTTCAACGAGCATCCTACCGGTAAAATGAACAGACACGAGCGTCTGGAAGCATTGATGGAAGACGGCGGCATCGGCGATTGCGGTAACTCGCAAAACTGCGTGCAGGCTTGCCCGAAAGGCATTCCGCTCACGACTTCGATCGCTCACATGAACAAAGAAACCACCAAACATGCCGTGAAGAAATTCTTCTTCTCGTAATGCTTTTAAGCAAAAGAGCGTGCAACCCGCAAGACGGGCTGCACGCTTTTTTTTGCTGAGGACGATCAGCGCAAGACGGCCTGCTTTCGAGTTCGCATCGCGAAAGAAGACAGGCATACGCCGAGTGCAATAGCGAGAAGCAACGCGGCTCCCCACGGATTGTAAAAGACGGTAGCGGTGGAATGGACGAGCAGCCCTCCGAAAGCTGCACCGCTTGCCAATCCCAATTGAATGAACGAAGTGTTGATGCCAAGAAGAAGTTCGGCGGATTCAGGGGACAGGGAAATCAGCGATGTCTGGACCGAGGGAGCCAGGAAAAACAGACTGCCGAACGCCACAGCGAGCAACGAGACGCCGAGTGCGGGCAAAGACGTGGCGAGCGGGAGGAGCGCAAGCGAGACGACAATGCCGAGCATCCCGATGACGAGGATACGCATGCTGCCCCAGCGATCGGTCGCGGATCCGCCCAAGCGGGAACCGGCTACTCCGACCAGCCCCAAGAGGAGCATGATCACTCCGGTTTGCGGGATCGTGAAATGCAGCAGGTCGACCAAGAAGGGGGTGACATACGTATTTATCATTGAAATCCCGGATTCCCGAAAAAAGGTGAACAGAAACGTCAGCAGCAAAACCGGCTGCCTGAGAAGCTGCAGCTGCTGTCGAAACGGGACGTGGGAGCCGCCATCGATGCGAGGGAGCAGGCGTATCAGGCCGAACAGCAAAATGACACTGAGGACGGCAAGCATGAGAAAGATCAGTTTCCAGCTCAGCCAGCCCGATATCGCGATGCCCAAAGGAATACCAAGCACCATGGCTGCGGAAAAACCGAGGATCAGAGTCCCGATCGCACTCCCGATTTTGTCTGGGGAAGCCAGCCGGGAGACGGCACCGAATGAGACGACGAGAAATAACCCGGCACTGACTGCGACGATCACCCGGGAAGCAAGAAGCATGACGAAATGGGATCCCCAAAGAGCAAGCAGGCACCCCGCGATGAAGACGAGCAAGGAGCCGACCAGGACCTGCTTTCGCTCCAGTCGGGAGGTCAGCGCGACGAGAATGGGTGTACCGATGGCATAGGAGAGGGAAAAGGCGGTGATCAGCTGGCCTGCCAGCGCGACAGAGATCTGCAGGTCGTCTGCAATGATCTGGAGAATGCCGCCGACGATCAGTTCGGAAGTGGCGGTCAAAAAAACACCGAGGGTGAGCAAATACAGGATCGAGCGATTCATGGATACCTTCCTTTCATTGCGCTCCGCTCTCTGACACGGAGAGGGGACGCGAGCAGTTGTGAATGATTGACAGTATAAAATCTTTTCTTACATAATGTAAGAAGGCAAAGTAAATGGATATTGTCCTGTTATTTTGACCAACTTACTTTTTGTTAGTTAAGGTGGTGGATGATGTGGCGTCCGATCAGGCAGCAAACGGTGGGAAGGAAGAAAATCATTCGGAAGATTCGGGGATTTGTGCGGTCTTGCGAATTCTCGGTGCAAAATGGGCGTTCCTCGTCCTGAGTGAGCTGATGCAGGGGCCTCAGCGGTTTAACGAGCTGAAACGGAGAGTGTCTGTCATCAAGACCCAATCGCTCACGGATACCCTTCGCCATCTGGAGCAGAACGGCCTCGTTCACCGGGAAGTCTTTCCAACCGTACCGATCACCGTGCAGTACTCTTTGACGGAGAAGGGAAGCGACTTTCAGGCGGCTCTGCTGGAGATGGAGAAATGGGTGCAGAAATGGGGCAGCGACGTGTAAGCATAAAAAAGCCAGCAGCTTGGAAAGAGCTGCCGGCTTTTTGCTTTACGGATCGGAAAGGATAAACATCCTGGCCATCTTCGCGGTCGCCCATCGGCGAGTTGGCCTCGATTAGGGTTTTCTTATGACGCTTTCAGGTCTTGGCCATCCTCTTTCTTACCCGGTTTGCTGATCGTAATTTTTCCGAGGAAAAACGTACAGACGGCACCGAGCAGGACGAAAAGCATGCCGTAGAGGAAGACGTGGTGCAGGGATTCAACCATGGAAGACTTCAGAATCGGCAGAAGCGTATCGCGAATCGCGGCCGGGATCTTCGCCAAAGTCTCCGGGCTGTACATCATCGAGTAAAGCCCTTGCGGATTCGTGTGGATCATCGATTCCATTTGCTGCACCATCTCATGCGACTGTGACGGGAGCTTTTCCAGGAACGGGACGAGCTTGGTCTGCAAGAGGCCGCTCGACTGAAAGTTCATGACCGCTCCGAGAATCGTCATGCCGAATGTACCGCCGATCTGGCGGAAAAATTGGCTGGAAGAAGTGACGACCCCTAGCTCCGATTTCGGGAACGATTCCTGGAGCGCAATCGTAATCAGTGGCATGACGAGACCCATCCCGAGGCCAAGTACGACCATGTACGACATCGCGCTCCATTTTGTCGTCTCCAGACTCATGCCGGAGAGCAGCCAGAAGCCGAGGCCCATGGCGAGCATGCCGACGAGCATTTGCGTCCGGAGCCCGACCTTGTGGACCAAGCGGCCGCCAAAGATGCTGGTCGCCATCATGGACAGCATCATCGGAATCATGACGGTACCTGATTCCGAGGCGCTGATTCCGATTACGCCTTGCATGAACAGCGGTACGAACATGATCGCGCCGAACATCCCTACAGACATCAGGAAGCCGATTCCGGACAGAAGGGAAAAGGTCTTGTTTTGAAAGAGACGCAGCGGCAGGATCGGTTCGCTGACTCGGGACTCGATCACAAGGAACGCGGCCAAAAAGACGACGGCGAGTCCAAACAATGACAGAATCTGCCACGATCCCCACGGGTAGTCTTTGCCGCCGAAGGTAAGTCCGAGCAACAAACTGACGACCCCGGCAATCATGGTGAACATGCCCCAAATGTCAATGTGGACAGGTCCTGTTTTCTTGTAGCCTCTCAGAGCGGTCGCGATCATGACGGTTGCCAGAATCCCTACGGGCAGGTTGATGTAGAACACCCAACGCCAATCCAGCGAGTCGACAATCCAACCGCCTACTTGCGGACCCACGATCGAGGAGAGCCCGTAGATGGCACCGAATACCCCTTGCCATTTGGCCCTCTGTTCGCCGGTGAAGACGTCCCCGATAATGATCATGGCCATCGGCATCATGATCCCGCCGCCGATCCCTTGCAAGGCGCGGAAGAAAATCAGTTGATTCATCGACTGAGCCATCCCGCAGAGCATCGAGCCTGCCATGAAAATGATCAGGCCTGTCACATAAACGGATTTTCGGCCGATGAGGTCAGCCAGTTTCCCGGCGATCGGCACGACGGTTGTAGAACTGAGCATGTAAGCTGTGGTGAGCCATGTCATGACTCCCAAACCGCCGAGTTCCCCTACGATGCGGGGCATCGCTGTCCCGACGATCGTTCCGTCCAAAGCGGAAAACAGCATCGCCACGAGCAATCCGGCGATGAGCAAGCCGCGGTTCTTCATTTGTTCCTCCAAAATCAATCACTCCTACTCTTGTTCGCAAATCTCTGGATGCACGTAAATGAAAGTTGGGGGAGCGCAGTGGACCGCAATCCTGGAAGTGGAGCCTATGCTTGCGACTTCTTGTCCGCAGGGGAGACCTTCGCGAGTTTTTCGAAGATGCGAATCATGCTCTCCAGCTCTTCCGAAGTCAGATGGGACAGATAATGCTGGAGAATGCCCAGCCTGTGCTGTTTCACTTGTGCGAGCGTTTCAAGCCCGGCCTCGGTGAGCTGGATGTGAACGACGCGGCGGTCATCCTCGTCTCTGTCGCGGACGACAAACCCGTGTTTATCCAAACGGTCAATCATGGCAGTGATGGCGCTAGGCTTGACCGCCATCGAATCTGCCAGCTCTCCGACCGTACACTTGCCTTTCTGGTCCAGCTGGTGAAGAATGTAAAACTGCGGTCCCGTCAAGCCAAAGGAAGGCTCGGACAATTGCGGACCCAAGGCGCGCATCGTGGATCGAACGGCCTCTTGCAGGCGTTCCATCGCGTGCTGAATATCAGGTTGCATAGGCGTCGCTCCTCGTCGAATTCGTACATTTTCTGTGCCGAATATTTCACGTGGGAAATAGTTAACGTAATTAAATATATCCCTGCCCCACTTTTTTGTCAAGAACACATTGAAGGGAATAGGTGGGGGCTTCCCAGAGAAAACTTAAAGACAATGGAAGCTTTTCCAAAAAGGGGGCAAACGATGAGAAAACGAGTTTACAGCTTAGGATTGGCGCTAGTTTTGCTTCCCGCGACAACGGCAAACATCCTACACGTACAGGCAGAAGCATCAGTTGGATCAGCGGAGATGTACAGGCAGCTCATGAATGATGTACATCAGACCGTACAACAATTACATACAGGCAAGGCGGCCCCCTCGGGTGCAAACGAAGGAAGAGCGGTTGCTGACGAATGGTCGAAGATCTCGCATGCATTCCTGGGCGAGAAAGTATCCTCCGCTTCGACCTCGACGCTGGATATGATCGAGGCTCCCGAAGCATGGGAGAAAGCGGGAGTGAAAGGGGAAGGCATGCTGATCTCGGTAGTGGATACCGGAGTCAACCCCCAGCACCCCGATATGCCTGCTCCGCGCGATAAACGATTGGCCAAGCAAAAGTCGGGATCGACACAGAAGGTCATTCGCGGCTACAACTGGGCGGACCGAAACCAAACGACGGAAGACGTGGGAGAATCGCAGCATGGGGTACACGTGGCAGGAATCATCGCGGCGAACGGAAAGCTAAAGGGTGTCGCTCCGGAAGCGCAGATCATGAGCCAGAAGGTGTTTTCCAATTACCAGGGGGAAGTGCCGGGGCTAAGCGAGTCCATTTTGTTCGCGATTAACGATTCGATCGCGAAAAAAGCGGATGTCATCAACCTGAGCCTCGGTTCCTCGGCAGGCTACGTGGATGAGACGAATACCGAGCAGTACGCCGTCAAGCGGGCGGTGGACAATGGCGTCATCGTGGTGGCGGCTGCGGGAAATGACGCCTACTTCGGGAGCGACAAGGTACGGGAGCAAAACCCGGACGTGGCGATGGTCGGATCACCCGGATTGACTCCCGACGCTTTTTCGGTAGCCTCCGTCAATGCGACTACATTGGCCGGGTACAGCTTTGGCGTGCAAGGCGTGCCAGGACTGGAGCGGGTGGTCTATCTGCACGGCCACGCGGGATCGGGCACGGTGATGACGCCCGTCTCCGCGCTGATGAAGCCGTATCCGCTCGTGTACATGGGCAAGGGCAAAAAGGAGGACTACAATGTCTCCGTAAAAGGAAAGCTGGTGCTTTTGGAACGGGGCGACATCTCGTTCGATGAAAAGCTGCGGCTGGCCAAGGAGGCGGGAGCCGTCGGGGCCGTCATCTACAACAACGAGAGCGGCCCGCTTCTGATCAGCGCTGAGCACGCCAAGCAGCTTCCTGCCGTATCCATCCTGAAGCAGATGGGGGAGCAGCTGGCCCAGGCTCTGAAAAAGGGCAGGAAAGTGACGATTACCTTCGACGGCCAATACGCGCAAAATCCGATGCCTTATCCGGATGGCGGCACGATCTCCGGGTTTTCCTCCTGGGGTCCGACACCCGACCTCCAGTTCAAGCCGGAAATTGCCGCTCCCGGTGGCGGCATCCTGTCGACGGTGCGGGAATCCGAGTACGCGGTGAAAAGCGGGACCTCCATGGCAACCCCGCACGTCGCAGGGGGAATGGCGCTGCTTAAGGAAGCGTACCAAAAGCAGGGACGCGCGCTACAGGGTCGTGCACTTGTGGAGACATTGAAGGCTGCAGCGATGAATACGGCCGAGCCGATCATCGACCCGCGACATGCCGTCTCGACCGCTACCGACAAGCAGACGAAAAAGGTGCCGTACAGCCCGCGTGTGCAAGGGGCCGGTCTGATGCAGATCGCGAAAGCCATCCGTACGCCGGTCATCGTCGTGGACCGGAAAGGAAAGGCGGGAGTTTCGCTTGGGGAAATCGGTGCCACAACGGAGTTTTCCCTGTTCGTGGACAACAAGTTCGGGAAAAAGCCGGTCACTTATCAGGTCCAGGATGAATTCGGCGTGCTGACCGATTTGCGCAAGAACGGGGTAAACATGCTGACACAGACGCCTTTCGAAGGGGCGAAGCTGCAGTTTTCCAAGCAGCAGATTACGGTTGCCCCGGGTACGAGGGCAGAAGTAAAGGTGACGCTGCAAATCCCGAAGGAAGCAGGGCGCAACCGGTTTGCAGAAGGATTTATTTCCTTTCAGCCCGATGATCGGGAGCTGCCCAAGCTGCGAGTCCCGTATTACGGCTTTTACGGAAAATGGGACGAGCCGCGCGTCATGGACGAGCCGATGTGGAGTGCGGGAAGCCAAGAGAAGCGGACAGGAGTCAAAACGACGTGGTATCACGACAAGCAAAACGACAAATGGCGTTACCGCGAATACTTGGGTGTGACCGGAGCAGGGGAAGACGGTACGGCGCAGATCGATCCGGCGAAAATCGCCTTTTCTCCCAACGGCGATGGGCATTACGACGTGGCTGCTCCCTCCATCACCTTTTTGCGCAATGCCCGCCAGGTGGTCGTGGACGTCACGGACACGTCAGGCAAGCTGATCCGTTCGCTGACGAGAGTGGACCGAATCAGCAAGTTCGACCAGTCCAAGCTGGGCACTCCTTATTACTACACGGAGCGGGAAGAGTGGGCCTGGGACGGCAAAGCCTTTTCTCCAGCGAAAGGGATCTATGAAAAAGTTCCTGACGGCAGCTACCAATTCGTGATCAAAGCCAGAATCGACGGGCGAAACGCCAACTGGCAAACGCTCACCCTGCCGGTTCGCGTCGATACGAAGCCCCCACATCTTACCGCTTCGCTCTCGGGCAACCGTGTGCACTGGAACAGCAAGGACAAGGATGTGCAAGGGTATCTGCTCTACGTGAACGGGAAAAAGGCAGGAGGGCCGTACGCGCCAAGCGTGTCCGGCACAGTAATCAATCAGCCGGAGAAACGGATGAGCGTAGTCGCGTACGACTACGCCGGAAACGTTAGCGTCGTCGACATCAACGGGAAAAGTGATACCGTCCCGCCATTCATCGAGTTCCCTGACGATCTGTTCGTCTACGTGAAAATTTCCAAGCAGCCGGACGTGGCGATCCGCGGCAAAGTGACCGGGGAAGACATGCTCGACCGCGTCAAGCTTACGATCAACAAGGCGCCGGTGAAGGTCGAGGCGGATGGCTCGTTTGAAACCATCCTGCATCTGCCGGAAGGACTCAGTTACGTCGGGTACAGCGTATCGGACATGTACGGCAACACGCGGCAGTTTACGCAGCGAATCATTGTGGATACGACAGCCCCTCTGCTCGCCTTCCAAAATGACGGTACGGAAGACGTCGTGTTCGATCCCGGCAGCAAGAAGGTCATGGTTCCCGTCCGATTCATGTATCGGGATCAGACTTACAAAGGGCAAGTCAGTGTGAACGGCCAGATCGTCTCCAGCTTTGAGGATGATCAGCTGGAAAAGCCGGTACAGAGGAGCTGGACGCAAACGCTGGCGCTGGGGCAAGGGGAAAACCGGATCCTGATCGAGGGCAAGGACGGGGCGGGAAACCAGAATGCCATCGTCGTGTACGGATACGTGGATGCAAACGCGGGATCAATCGTGCTGCACCACGGCGAGCAGCGGTACACGTATCAGGCTCGACCGATGCCGGCGCCGACCGTGAGTCTTGCACAAAAGCAAGTGGAGGCGAAAAGCGGAGAGGTCGTTCCGATCGGAGGAAAAGTGACGGGAACCGGGACGATCTCCATGACGGTGACGTACGGGGAACGGAAGTTTTCGGCTGATATCAACGATCGCGGTGAATTTCGCTTTGTGCTGGATCAAGTGCTCGAAGGAAAGCACAAGCTGGTATTAAACGCGAAGGATGCGCTGGGACGGGAAGCGAAAGCGGAAGTCACAGTGCAAGGGAAAAAGAGGGAATGATTGTCGACACCCGGCGTAGCGCATTCGAGCGCTATGGCCGGGTGTTCGCCTTGCGGGAGGAAACAAAACATGTTTTATCACGGAATTAAATGGGAATATGTGTGTAGGGAGTATCCGTTGCTATCGCCACGGCGAACGGTCAAAAACAAAAAGCAGGAGCAAAAAATGGACCGACTGCACTTGCTGCAGCAATTCGGCCTGGAGCCTGTCCATTTGCTGGAAGATGATGAATCGTACCCGCCAGAGCGCTGCATTCGCGAATGTCTGGCGTTTGGAGATACGGTTTTTGCCTTTGAACGCCTGTGCTTACCCATGTGGCAGCTGAGCAGTCACGAAGTAGGAGTAGAGGTGCTGGACTTGCGCGCTTGTGCCTATATTTTCACCACCAGGCATGAGGCGAAAGTCGAGGATTTGTTTCCAGGTATACCTTGCCTGCGTAACCATTTTCCTGTAAAGTTTTTTTGAACACATAGGAAGGAATGGGTGCCCACGCGCGTTCGCTAGGCCATCGGCAGAAGTTTCTACTCCTGTTACTCCTGCCAAAAATGACACGATCATGAGGCTATTGCAGAGAGAATTGCCCGGGAAAGGAAGGAAGCTGTGATGAAAGACCTTGACGTCTTGGATCCATTTCTAGAATCTGCTTCATTCGTGATTCAGCAGGTTTGCAACGTAGCTATCTCGCGGGGAGAAATGGCTGAAAAAGAATGGATCTATCCGGAAAACCACACCTGGATTCGGATCGGGATGACTGGCCAAGTGCAAGGTACCGTGTATTTTGGCCTGCAAGAAGAGTTGGCTTTGCGCATTGTCTCTGCCATGATGGGAGGCTTTCCCGTCACTGAAATGGACGAGATGGGGAAGAGTGCGATTTCGGAACTGGGCAATATGATCTCGGGGAACGCGAGCACCATTTTGTCTAGCCGTGGGGTGACGGTCGATATCACACCCCCGCTGTTTTTGCTGCGTCAAGACTTGAAGGAAGTAACCGGTACGGCACTTACGGCACCACTCGACCTGCAAGACATGGGACGCATGGAAATTCAGATGTTGGTCGTGGACTAAGGCGGCATTGGCCGTCTTTTTTCGTAGAGGAATCCGGCAGCCCGGACGCACCTTGCCTGGAGCTTCATGCCGATGCCTGCTCTCCGGAAAAAGAGGTCGGCAACCGCGCAGGTGACCATAGTTTTGCGGCAGATGACCGGGTCAAAAAGGGGGAAACGCCTTTGTACGGATTTGCTGGGAACAGAAAGCTGCTTGCGATCAAGGAACGAGAAGTCATCAAAGACCGGTGGCTGAAGGAAAGATTGGATACGATCCTCCCTGCGATCATGAACGAGCGGCAGCTGGATCTATGGGTCATCGCAGGGCGGGAATATCACGAGGACCCGATCGCGGAGACGCTGTTTCCCTCCGCTGTGGACAGCTCCCGACGCTTGACGCTGTTTGCCTTTTTCCTGAATAGGGACGGAAGCGTGGAGCGGTACGTCATTCATCCCAATCCGGCTTTCGCTCCGTTTTACGTGCGGGCGTGGAAGCCAGGAGGCGAAGACCAGTGGGAATGTCTAGCCCGGCTGATCCGTGAGAGGGACCCGCGCCAGATCGGGATAAATTTATCCGAACATTACAGCTTTTGCGACGGATTGACCCATACGCATTATCAAAAGCTGCTGGCAGCAATCGGAGACAAGTACGCAGCGAGAGTCGTCAGTGCCGAAAAGGTCGCGCTCGACTGGCTTGAAATCCGCAGTCAGGAGGAATTGAGCGCCTATCCGGACATCGCGGAAGCAGCGAGAAGCCTGGCGGCGGAAGCGCTGTCCAATGATGTGATAACGCCGGGGGTTACGAATACGTCGGAGGTAGTGGATTGGATCCGCCAGCAGGTCAGCGATTTGGGCATCCAGACCTCCTTTTTCCCCACGGTCGATGTCGTGAGGAAGGGCGGAGACCGGCTCGAGGACGTGGTCATACTGCCCGGTGACATCGTCCATATCGATTTTGGGATTCATTATTTGGGGCTGGCGACCGATACGCAGCAGCTCGCGTATGTGCCAAGAGCAGGCGAGGACGAAGCGCCTAGGGGACTTCAGGCAGCGATGCAGACCGCGCTACGGCTAGAAGAAATCATCGAAGAGAACTTCGTGGAAGGACGGACAGGAAACGAAATCTTTCGCCGCTGCATGCAGCAGGCCAGAGAAGAAGGGATCCGTGCCATGCTCTACTCGCATCCGATCGGAAACCACTGCCATGCGGCCGGGCCGCTCATCGGCCTGTACGACAGGCAGGAACCAATCCCGATCCGGGGAGATCTGCCGCTGCGGAACCGCACCTGTTTCGCGATGGAATTCAACATCCGGCAATACGTGCCAGAGTGGGAACAAGATGTGGTTCTTTATTTGGAGGAACCGATTTCGTTTGTCGGGGACAAGGTGCACTATCTGGCGAAGAGGCAGCGTTCATTTGCATACATCCGTTAACATACGCGCGCAGGGAAAAGGCAGCTTTGGACGAATCGAGAGCTGCCTTTTTTCCTGTACGGGATAACGATGGAGACCCCTATGCCTCTTTGCGCGCGCTCAGCACCTCCAAATAATGCGGGTTGTGCATGATGCCGAGAATGTTGCCAAATGGGTCGAGTACGGAAGCCGTGACAAATCCATGCCCGCGTTCCTTGAGCTCTTCGTACTGCGTCGCCCCCATGGCGAGCAGCCTCTGGAGTGTAGCCGCCACATTGTCAACGTGCCAGTAGAGGACAGCGCCGGACGGACCGGCAGCCGTTCCGGCGGGAGCGTAGCGCCTGTCGATCAGGCCGAGCTCATGCTGAAAATCCCCGAGGCGAAATTCTGCGTACCCCGGCCGTTCAAAGTAGGGGGCAATGCCGAGCAGCTCGGTGTACCATTTCTTTGCCGCCTCCAGATCCTCCGCCCAATAGCTCACCGTCGCCATTCCGCGAAATGCGTGTGTATGATTCATGTTTCTCGTACCTCCCGAAGAGTTTATCTGATATTCCATGCTTGTATTCATCATAGCCTTCCTTCCCTGACAGATGATGTCAGGGAAGAGTAAGTTGCACTAGCTATTTCTTTTCTTCCATTCTCTCTTCACGAAGGCGGATTTGCTGGCAGTTCAACCCGTCCTTTATCAGAAATATAAAAAAACATAAAATATTTTTGATTGTCTAGTCGAATTTTTTTAGATGGTGTATTGTTGGAAATAGTAAGGGGGGTATGTCTGTTTGTCCTATGTGAAACAACTGGTAGGGATGTTTTTTCTGGTCATCGTGGTCTGCGGCGGGCCGTTCATGTTGTATACGGTAAAAGAAGAGATTGTGTTCGCGCCGGAAAATGTGGTTGTCCGGACCGCCTACCTGATTCAGCAGATCGCAGGGGGATCGCTTGGGACTTACTACTTGGGCGAAAACGAGCGAAGCATCGCGGAGGATATCCTTCCTTTTGCCGCAAGCACGTTTGAACTGCTGTTCTCCAGCGTGTTGATTGCCGTCGTTGCGAGCCTCGTGTTTGGTTTGTTTTTGCAGCGTTTCGCCATCGTGCGCCACTTTCAAAAAGCACTCAACCTGATCGCTACGATTCCGGACTTTATTCTGATTTTTGTGTCGATTCTGGCGGCGATCGGTTTTTACAAATGGACCAATATCCGGATCATTACGCTGTCTCCGACGAGCGATGCGGCAAACGACTGGTTCCCGATGACCTTGCTGGCGATCGGCCCCACGATCTTCTTGATGAAAGTCGTCAGCCTGAAGTATACCCAGATTGGCGGCGAGGATTACATCAAGACGGCGCTGGCCAAAGGAATGGGCATCTGGCATGTGCTGTTCCATCACGTGTACAAGAACATCAAGCCCTTTTTGCTGGCTGATCTCAAAAAGACGATCGCGATCACCGTCGCCAACCTGTTCATCGTCGAGTATTTGCTCAATGTGGTCGGCTTGACGCGGTTTATTTTCAGCAAGAGCAGTCCGTACCAGTTCAATGCCGCGGTAATGGGGCTCTTGGGAATCATTTTGCTGTCGATCCTCGTCTATCTCCTGATTCGCGCGATTTTGTACCTCTTCGAGCGCGCGGTCATCTATAAATAGGTATTACTTTCATTGTCGCGAGTGAGGTTTTGCTATGCAGAAACGATTCAATGGATCGCTGTGGATGGGATCCATCCTGGTATTGCTCCTGCTCCTCGTAGGGGTATTCGGACCATCGATGGCCCCGTACGAGCTGGAGTTCCAAGAAAAGCTGCGCAATGAGGTCGTGGGAGGAAAGACGGTCATCATTTCCCCGCCGCTGCCGCCGTCCGACGAACACATCCTCGGCACGGACAAGTGGGGCTACGACCTGCTGACGCTGCTCTTGCACGGCGCGCCGTACACGGTGTTCGTGACGATCGCCATCGCCCTGGTCCGTCTGTTGATCGGCACCGTCATCGGGCTGTACATCGGGTTTCAGGACAAGCCCCAGCGCTGGTGGCTGGCGATCGAGAACGCATGGAGCTACATGCCGATCTTCATCCCGGTCTACTTCTTGCTGAAAGGCGTGAGCATCAATCCGCTCATGCCCACCTCTACACTGGTGGCCCTCTTCATCGGGGTGGTCGCCGTCCTGGGAGCGCCGAGCGTAGCCTCCTCCATCCGGCAAAAGACAGAGCAGATCAAAGAAACGCAGTACGTCCTGGCTGCGACATCGCTGGGAGCGGGGCGGGAGCAGATCATTTTCCGCCATATCCTGCCCCATCTCAAGGAGCAGCTCATCATCATCCTGGTGACGGAAATGGTCGCGATCATGACCTTGATGGGCCTCCTGGGCATGTTTGACCTGTTTGTCGGAGGCACCAAGATGACGATGGACCCCGTCATGTACCACTCCATTACGCATGAATGGGCAGGCCTTTTGGGATCGTACCGCGGCTTTGTGTACAGCAATTACACCTGGATCTTCCTTACCCCGCTGTTCGCGTTCATTTGGGCGGTCGGTTCCTTTACGCTGCTGGCCAAGGGGCTTCGGGAAAAGTTCGAACAGACGTATCATCGATCGCCATTTATTTAAGCAGAGCGAAGCAAAAGAAGGAAGAATTACCCCGGACCATTCATGGATCCGGGGTCTTTGCACTGGGGAGGATGGGCACAGGTAAACAACATTGAAGAGAAGTGAAAAAAGGGGGGAGCAGTTCCGATCCCAGATGAATAGATTGAATTGTCGGGGGCGGTGTTGGCCTTGGGTTCCGACGCCAGGTTCCTTTCGCGGGCCTTATGAAGCACTCGCGAAAGACCCGGGAAACTGGCGGCCATCGTCGTCCTTTCTTATAATGGTTCACGTCACCTGCCGAGGAGAAAAACAGAAAGTGGGACGTACCTGAGGCAAACGAAACAAGGTTCCTGGAAAACGGAGCGACAAAAAAGAAGGTGTTCGGAACCCATTGCCCATTTTTTGAATAGGATGTATGGCAAAAGCCTAAAATCCTTGAAATTCCGGCACCATCACCCACCCCCCATCATAGGATAAGGTGACTCTGTAATCCCTCAACCTTGTTCCTGTAGAGCCCACAAGGAGGGGTGGCACGATTGAAGGGTAGCGACCAAACCAAGCCGTTGTTAACGAATCGCGAAAGAGAAGTGTTTGAACTCTTGGTCCAAGATAAGACAACCAAGGAGATTGCCGGACAACTCTTCATCAGTGAAAAGACTGTACGCAATCACATTAGCAATGTCATGCAAAAATTAGGTGTAAAAGGTCGATCTCAGGCAGTAGTCGAACTCGTTCGACTTGGTGAACTAGAGATTTGAACCCAGTCCACCCAGCCTCCCTTTTCTTCCCTTGGTCGGAAGGGAGGGTTTTTTGTTTTTGCAGGCGCCTATAGCAGGATGGTTGCGAAAAAGGAAACGAACCAGATGGAAACGCTTGTCAGACAATATCTCCCGATGCTGGCGGATCTACGGGCAAAAGGATAATTGAGTCCGAAACAAACGAACAAGTAAATCAGGATCACCAAATACCCGAGCGGTGTGGGACTGGGAGGTCGGCTGCCATTTAGAGCGCCACCGTTGACGACAACAAATATGAGAACGTACACACCAGCGATTCCAAGGAAAATGTTCAAAATGACAGAAGACAGTTTCATCCACAAGGCGATTCACCTCGATTTAGTCGTTACTAGTTTGACGCGTGTTCGTCCATCATGTTGTCGTATGCTGCACATTTACAAGGGCAACAAACTGCTCAATCTGTGTTAATACTTGAACTCTACATCGAAGTTGGCAGTACCAGCTTCCAATTTGAACCAGCATTAACGTTCCAAGAATAATAACAATTGAAATACTGACATTTAGAATGACTGCTAAGAAGAGAATATATACTGTCGCCAGCGTTATGATCCACGAGGAAGATTTAGCTTTCATTCGGATCATATGATGACGTTCGTCTAACCCGCGTTTTTTCTTTGATAGTTTATTTCCAAGATAGAGGCATGACAAGCCAATGACGAGCCCGCCAAGCAAACCAAGCAAAGCATAATACGTGTCGATCATATATTCTCATCTCCTTCAAAAATAAACAGATCCTCGATTAAACAGTCAAAGACTTGAGCCAGCTTATGAGCAAGGATTAAGGAGGCATTATACTTCCCATTCTTCCAAAGAAATAATGGTTTGTCTCGACACGCCCACTTTTTCGGATAGCGTATCTTGTGCCCCCCCTTGCTCAAGACTTTTTTCACGTACTCGATTCTTCATTACTCACCTCATGTAAAGTTAGCTTTACGTAAAGTGCACTTTACAATCGAGTGTATGTCAAGCTGGCTTTACATTGATGATACTTTCGAATTTACCGCATTTAGTTAGGGAGGAAAGACGAATATGAGCAATCAATACGATAAACTCGGGCGGAGGATCACGAGCGACATGTCAACGGAAGCGTTGAATGGACTGAAAAAGGGTGACTGGGTTAGACACGTGAAGAGCAAAGGAAAAAACAGCTGGTACCAGTCTCTGAACAACGGGACCCGATGTGTCATTATCAGAGGAAAACGGTGTATGTGAAATGGATAGATGGACGAGGTCAGTATCATCATTGGGCAGGTTACAAATGTGAGTTGCTGGAGAAGATCGGGGGCGATCTACGCAATTACTCCAAACGGAATTTGCAGGTCAGCACGAAGAGCGATTGGTTAACCAAACGGTAACTTTGAGAAAAAAAACCCCTAGGCTTCCCTAAGGGTTCGTTGATGGATTATTCAACAGTAAATGTTGCAACTACATCAGGATACCCAGTTGCTTTAAAAGTAAAGATAAATGTTCCGGTAACAGCGAAAATTGCAGAACTTGTTGGTTTAAATGGCAAATTCGGTTTCGTAGTGTCATACACAGCGATTATCTCATACGATTGCGGCCCTTGATCCGGAATAAGCATAACAATTGATGTGAGTTTACTCCGCCAATCTGGATTGTCCGGTGTGATGTTAAAAAGGATTGGACTACCGACATTTACTGTTTGTGACTCGACTGTTGGTGTTACGCTATTCTCGACTTATTCCCTACTATTTTTGAGGGCTTTCGCTCGAGCCTACACCGTGCGGGCGACTTTCATCGCACACGGCGTTCCATCAACGGATAAGAAAGAAAATTTACAACGGGCAATCAAATTATACAGCTCCTATGTACTGCGTTACAGTAGTTGTTTTCGACAGAATCATCGGTTGGAGTTAACAACACAAATCGATGGGATAAATAAAAACACCCAACCAAATCCATGGAGTGTTTGCAAAGTACCAAGTTCAAAATAACTGGTTACCGGTCATTCTTCTCCAGGATCAAAATAAATTCTTCAACTTCTTCACCGCGTGAGTCAGAAAAACCCTTGTCCTCACCAGATATCCCTCTTTTTCAGATACAGCCTCATTACTTTTGTGCGGTTGAAACCCATTTTCGAAGGAGAAACAGATGCAAGCAAAGCACCCCCAACAGAATGGGATAAAGAATGGCAGAATACCACAGTTTCCATCCATTGTAGTAGAAAAATCCAATTGGGGTAAGGGTTGCTTTCTCATACAAAAGACAGAATAGCCATGTGCAAACCAAGTAGATCGTTTTTTTGGCCATGCCTTGATCATAAGGAAAGAGGTTCAGAAAAATAATGCTGAAGGAGGGGTACAGACCGATAAAAACAATCAATGCTTCGTAGTCTGCTCCGACTTTAAAGTAACCATAGAAACCATGCTTTAGGTCCAGGTACACATCGGTAACGATTGTCAGTGCAAAAGCAAATAAGGATGTCGTATACATTTCCAATCTAGTAAGCTTTTTCGGAAGGATCCAAGCAATCGTATTGAAGAGCAGAACACTGATGAGCAAAAATGTCACAGAATCCCCCACCCATAGAAAACCACGTTTATGATCATTATCGTCCATACACGCTGGGGAAAAACGTGCTCGCGTGCAAAAAAGAAAGGGTGAAATGCACAGGAGTAAAAAAACGGGAGAATAGGAAGTCTATGTTCCCGAAAAAAGATCCCCGGTAACAAGCGAAGGCTTTGTCAATTTTGTTGATCATGTGCAGGGGGATGCCTTCAACCAACTCCTCTCTGTGACCGCAAGTGTTTTCCTAGCTAGAGCGAATGGCTTTCCAGGCATCGAAAAGCAACGTCAATCCGCAAACCAATGCACCGATAAAACCTACAAGCTTAACCGCAATTCTTATGTAATAGGGGCTGACGCCTATTTCTTGGAGAAAAAAATAATCGATATCCCAATTAACCAAAGTCATTCCGACAAGAAAACCTATGACAATGCTAATCTTCGTTTGCATGATGCCTCCATCTCTTTCGCCATGTTTTTCCATGATTAGGATCGTTCATCTTTCGTAAAATAGAAACCTTTCGATATCAAATCACAAGGGAGATTTGGTTTCGACTGTTCTGAAGAGAGAATACGACAGACACCAGTCGTGTCATTACAGGGATGCCCATAAAGCAAGCAGCTTTCGATAGAGGGACAGGTCGAGACCTGGAGAGCCGTGATCATGAGGGAGTGGATGAGGCCAATTTATTCCCGATGGATGCGTGACCTCATTCGAAGAGGTGGCACAAGGCAAAAATCCGGGGATTGATCAAAGGGAAAGAGGGGCAGCATGTCAGCTGCCCATACACATTAATCGCAAGTACAAGCAACAATGGCCAACAGAACGAACAACACCAAAATCAATGCAAAATTGTCATCAAAAAATCCCATCGATATCACCCCTATGCGAGATTGAGGAGAAACCTCAAACTCAAGCTATGCGATTTCGTAAACGATGTAAGGGCGAATTTACAGGGAGTGGAAAATTTGGGTAGATGGCATGTCGTGCACACCATGCTGATTACGTAAAATAATAGCTCATGAAAACGACGACAACAGTCTGGAAGAAAGCAGTCGCGAGGTCTCCCTTCCAGCCTGCCGTTGTCAATGGACTCCTTTTGTTTCGCAATATAGTCATGAGTCGAGTGATGAGGAAAAAGCAGAGAAAGGCAATAAGAATGCGTCCCATAAGAAACACCTCTGTGTATGCGGCTTGGTACCACACGATTAACAGATTGCTTCGGCGATGACAATATCGACAGGAGCAGCTTTCTCGCAGGCAAAGGCTACGCTACGATCTCAAGCACCTAGTAGTCGAGAGACCAAACCGATCCAAATCAAAATCATCGTCCCGATAAGAGCAGCGATGCAAGCCTGTGTTGCATTGTTTTTGCAAAAGGACTCCTAGTTCACCCCGAAAAAGCAACGAATAGGATACTTGTATAATTTTACCACACGAAAGGAAATGCCGAATGAAAATTTCAGCTATCCCCATAAATTTCACCTTATGCTGCGAACTGGACAAACAAGAGTATGTATCATTCAACAAGCTTGATTGTAAAAAAGGGCAGCTTGGTAGCCGCCCACAACCATTGGAAAATTAGCAAGCACATGCAACGATCGACAACAAAACAAACAAAACCAAGATCAATGCAAAGTTGTCACCAAAGAATCCATCACTCATTGATTACCACCCCTAAGATTAGATTGAGGAACAACCTCTAGAGCAAGATATGCAAAGCAACGGACAATGTAAGGGCATTGCCACATACATTGTAATTTTGGGTTTATTTACATAGGCAGTGAAGGCATGGAGAGTGATGCGGCACGCATACAGGGGGATGGCCGGGACACAGGGAGCGGTACACATGCCGAAAAGTGGGGACTGGCAATGGAGCCCTGGGAATGCGAATGGCCCATTAATGCAGTTTTATGTTAGCGTACAGGACAAAATTCAGGATCCCTATGATGATATGGATGCAAAAAGAGGCAGCAGCAACATATAAGGCGGTTCGCCCGACACGTTTGAATGGCTGGCTTTGGTTAAACCAGGAAACGATCCATATGATCAGTCCAATGGGGAAGAAGATAAAGCTAAAGAGATAAATAATGGCTTTCTCCAATTTGTTCACTGGATTCCCACCTCTGATTTTTCATGAGCTTACAATCATGGCATGTAAGTGACGATCCTTATCGGTATCAGCTGTACTCTCGGCTGTGCTGTTCACATAAGAAAAGGGAGAGTCAAAGCAATAAATAGCCGTCCCCCGATAACAACACGGATTTCCGACCAGCAAGAATCTATTTCAATGGAGATCAATCTACCTGATACTTTTCGGACAAAGCGTGCATGGCACCTTTCCACTCTGTTATCTTCCGCCGAGATATATCTACCATTTGATCCAAAGGCTCATCGCGGCTTTTATCTGGTTTTCGTTCTGCCAGCCCGCTAAAAGACACACTGCACTGCCATGTTCTGGCCATTCTTCATGAGACAGATCCTCTTTGTTTATATTTCAGGATTATTTTACCAGATAACAGCACTGAGAGATATGACAGAGTTTTTCGTAGATCTCCAGACAACTCTACGGAACGGCTGAAGCCGAGCCTGGGAAAAAAGAAAAACCCGGATTCGTTACCCGAGTTTTTTGCGGTATCTTCGCACGTAGATCGTCTCCGCCACAAAACTGACGGCAAGCCCGATGAGAACGGGGACAAACGATCCGGCAGTTATTGTGAATCCATCAGGGCTGTCCACAAACTCGTGACGGAACGTGAGCCAAGGAATCGACAGCCATTCTCCCAGTAAGAAAAGCGCTCCTGTCGCCAGCACGAACGAAAAAAAGGTAATGAAAAAGCTAATTCGTTTCATCGAATCCCTCCTGCAGATGAACTGTACTGCCTCAGTCTTTCCAACGTCTATGTTTTGATGAGAGGTTCAGGCGCAGCCGGGAAGCCTCCCTCCTTTTGCACGATGCTAATGGCCGATCCAATCATCATCATCGTTCATCGGATAAAATCCAAGCAATGCCAAAAGGATGACAGAGGCAATGATCACGTACCCGATCCACTTGGGGCGAATGTAGTTCGCCATCATGATCGCGAACCATCCAAACAAATGGTCCACGTCGTTGCCCCCTTCTATAAGTAATACGTCTTTTACAGTTTTTGGTTTCAGGAGAAACGAAGGTCTGTTTACCGGCGGCAGGATGATCGGGTCAAACGCGGGAGAATGCTGAAAAAAAGGGTTGGAAAGGGGAAATCAAAAGGGGGATCGGATGAACCGGCCCCCTTTTTGTCAATTGCCATTCCCGACTGCTCTGGATGGAGGAGAAAAGACCGGTGCCAGCCGCGAAGGATGCAGCTTGTTGCTGAGGCCAAAGAACTCGCAAAAATTCATGATGAGAGGGTTCCACTTCTCGGGATCGATGTAGTCTTTTTCGCCGGCCATGAGAAGCTGCTCATCGAGATGGACGCGGACGATCGTAACTTCAATCGCTTTCAGCGTGCTGGGCTGGCCGAAGTCATGCACCTGCTCTACCACGGCCTCCAGCTGGACCGGGCACTCGGCGGCACGTGGCGGTTTGACCAGGTCGGAGGCTTGCGGGGTGAGCCCTGCGGCACCGAATTTGTCCGGTTCAAAGCGATAGCCGACCTGAGCTTTTTTCTCTGGCACAGGATTTCGGCCGGTGAGCAGCGCCAGACGGTCCACTGCGCCGACCAGCTCGGAAGAAGGAAGATTCAAAACGCATTCCCGCTCCCGTATCAGGTTTGCCACGGTTTGCGATGAGCCGCCCATTCCGAGCATGCACGACTGATTCAGCCACCATGCGGAAGACATCGGGGCGAGATTGGGTGTGCGATCCTCATTCAAGGTGCTGATGAGTACGACCGGCGTACCAAAGTACAATATTTTCGGCTCCACTACTTTGTGCATATTCGTTGCTCCCTCCACTCGAAAATGAAGCGACAAGGCTTCGATGTCTCTTGTTTGAGACCTATCCCTGATTATAAGCAGCGGCGGGTTCGAAATTTTGCGCTTTCATTCAGTAGAAGGGAGCTGGAGCATCCAGGTGCGAAATCAAAGAAGAGAGCGGCAACGTTCACATGCCCGAAGTCGCCCGACGTCCCGGGGAGGAAGAAGCGAGTTTGGTGTGGCAAGAAGGCGATCAGGTCATGGGCAGATCAGGAGAGAGCCTGCGGGAAACAGCTTTGCGCTCTTTTTCGCGACGAGGTTTGCCGATAGGCTCCCTCGGTGAAGAGAATTCCTCATACTCCAGCAGGTTCAGGAGCAAATGGCCGCCAAAGTCCGTAAACGAAATTTTCCCCGATTGAGAATGGTTCAAGTGAGCAACCTCCATTCGCTTTTTTCCCAGTATCCCCCGCTTGGGTACGGCTCAAACAGGGAGGGGCTTCGCGAGGATGGAGAGCATGGCCACTATTGCCCGCTGCAGGCCGATTAGCTGCGGTGGCGGGATTCTTCTTGAAGCTGATCGAGCTTGTCTATGATGAGATGAGAAGCGATAAGGCTCAAGAAAAAAGCCAGGACAGGCTCATCCGTTTCTAACCATGACGTCAGGATGAAACACAATAGAATGGACAATCCGAATGTTCCAACGAAATATCCTGTGATTCGATTTGGCACAAAAGCTCAACTCCTTCGCACGTATGTAACATCTCGCAGGCGCAGCCTGAAGAGGGGGAACGATCCGACGGGACGAGAATGCGTCCCGGATCAAAAGATGCCTGCCCCAGCCGATCACGCAAAAGAGCCCGGCGGACACCAGGCACAGCACATCGATGCGAAACGCGGAAGGCTCGCCCAGATCCTTCCGCTGGTTCACCATCCTGGAAAACGGCAAAGATTTCGAATAAGGTCCACATGGATACCCGATCCTTTCCTTGGATCCGACTGTTACCGTTGCCGCTTAACTGGCCCAGTGGGGCGGGCGTGCAAGCGATGGCGGCAGCTTCGTATGGTCGTCACCCTTGGCCGCGTTGATCTGAAACTGGGTGAGGAAAATGCTGCCGGTAAGATCGGCACCACTGATGTCGGCATCGCGGAAGTCCGCTCCGATCAGGTCGGCGGCGCGCAGGTCTGCCCCGCGAAGATCGGCTGCGATGAGGTAGGCACCTCGCAGGTTTGCGCCTCGCAAATCCGCTCCCTTGAGCTTGGCGCCGATGAGGTCCGCTCCCCGGCCGTACGCTTTTTTCGGCCGTTTGCCGCCCTTCAGGTTGGCGAGCGCATCAGCACGAACAAGCTCGCTTGTCCGCAGCAGCAAGGTATTTACTTGGGCACGGTGTGCGGCGACGTCGACTTCGAGAAGCTGGTCGGCGGAGAGGAGAGTGAGACGCTCCGTCTCGTTCAGCGCGTCCTGCAGTTCGCCATGGATGGAGCGCGACTGCGGCAGAGCGATCGCTTCGGTCAAATACCAGAGTAGCTCATGTAGCTGGCGCATGATAGGGAAAACTTCGAACATTTGCTTCGCGGTTTCCGGATATTGGCGCCAGTCGCGTCCTTCGTAGGTGACTTGGGCCACTTTCTGTCCTGCCCCGAAGCATTCGTAAACGGTGCAGCCGCGAAAGCCGATTTGCCGGAGCTTTCCGTGGACCCCGCAGCGAAAGTCGGATTGCATATGTGAACAGGGCGTGCCGGCGTCTTTGTCGACGGCGAAATCTTCCGAAGCGGCAAAGGGAAGGGCTGCACAGCACAAGCCGAAGCATTTTTCGCAGTCGTCTTGCAGATGCAGGCGCATCCTTTCGGGGATGGTGGCATGATCGGTACGATTCTGAGACATGGCTGTCCTCCTGAACACCTTTCTTCTATATCCAAAAAAGTACCTTCTATCATAGTATCGAATTCGCTTCGCGTCAAACGATGCAGACCCGCGATTTGCAAGGTGCGCAGCCCAAGGCGATGGCAGGGGAGCGGGCCTCCAGAAAGCACTCATTTGGGAGCCCGAGCCCACGTCCATGAAAAAAAGGACAGCCGTATGGCATGTCCTACGTGTGGGAAGTCTCTACATACCTGCCGTAATCCGGAACGGCCACCTGGTCGAAATCCCGGGCGAGCGTCGTCAGCCCCGCCGAGAGCGTTTCGCCTGAAAGAGGAGGGCCGTGCCCTGTCACAGCTGCGGTTGGCCTCAAAGCGGCGAGCTTGCGGACGGATTCTCCGGCTGCCTCCCAATCGGTCGTGAAATAACGGGGAGGCCCGCTCACTTCTTCGATTTGCGCCATGACCTTAAACAAGGAATCTTGCCTGACGGTAATAAACGCGTCTCCTGCGATCAGCGCACGATCTTCCTCTCTGAAAAAGGAGACGTGTCCGGGGGAGTGGCCGGGAGTGTGAAGCCATCGCCAGCCGTGCAGTCCCGGGATGCTTCCGTCAGCGGGCAGCTTTTGCAAATGCTTCCGGATGTCGATGGCTTTGTTGGGAAAGACGGGAGAAAGCTTGGCGACTAGGCCGCCTTCGACGGTGGAATCCCCCTCGGGATAATCGGTCTGGCCTGTCAGATAGGGAAATTCCAGCTCGTGGGCGAATACCGGGACTCTCCAGCGCTCCGCCAATTCCGCGACAGCTCCGACATGGTCAAAGTGCCCGTGCGTAAGGAGAATTGCCGCTGGCGGCTGGCCGCCGAATTTCGCTTCTGCGGCCGCGAGAATGTCGTCAGCAGATTTTGGCATGCCTGTGTCGACGAGGAACCATCCTGCTTGTCCTTCCGCTTGGCTGATGAAAGCGATGTTGACGATCTGGATGCAATGGCAGTCCAGATTTGGCGCGACGTTTTGCCAGAGGCCGCTCGCCACTGAAGTGACGGGGAGAAAGGGATGTGCCATAGGAACACCTCACCGGGATTGATTTCTCTCGTTACTGTTTACCTAGTGGAGAGGAAATATGTTTTTTCATCCCGTTTACATTCCGTTTACAGAAATCCGCTATGATTCACCTATTGACACATTCAGCTGAGCCGTTTATATTTTTGACTGACACGAAAGTCAATGTAAAAACGGCATGGAGGGAAGGGATTGTGCCTCGCACGAAAGAGCAAAACGAAGAGATTCGGCTTCGTCGAAAAGAGGAAATCATGAAAGGCGCCCTGAGCGTTTACGTGGAAAAAGGGTACGCTGCGGCCGAAATCGTGGATGTCGCGGAGCGGGCAGGGATAGGAAAAGGACTGGTGTACTATTACTACAAAGACAAGCGGTCCCTGTTTCGCGACCTGTTTCTGCACATGTTTCACTTGTCCAATCTGCACACCCGCCAGCAATTTTCCCGGGAAGGCACGGCGGTAGAGCTGTGCGAAAACTTTGCATCTGTCCAGTTTCACAACCTGTTTGAAAACTCGGCGCACGTGCTTTTTTTCTTCCGGATGCGCTTCGATCTGCAGGAGCTGTTTTCACAAGAGGAAATGCTCCAACACGTTTGGCGTCACAACAATCTGCAGATCGTTATTGAGACGCTTCGCAAGGGGATGGAAGAAGGACAAATCCGGCCGATGTCACCTGAGCTGCTCACGGAGCAATACTGGGGAGCGATCATGCACGCCATGGGCTTCCTGAAGCGGAAGAAGGATGCTTTGCTGAAGCAGGGCAAAAGCCTGGAAGAGGCCGAGCAGCTGCTGCAAAGCGAAATCAGGGACGCGGCGCGTACGTGCGCCGCAATGATCCGCGCGAACGCGCGATAGCTTAATTCATACCGGAGGGTGGTACTTTTGGTAAAACTCATGCGGTTCTTGCGGCCTTACCGGTATATGGTCGTGATGACCATGGTATTTGTGCTGCTTCAATCCATCGCGAATTTGTATCTGCCGACATTGATGTCCGACATCGTAAACGAAGGCATCGTCAAAGAAAACACCGGCTACATCTGGAAAATCGGCGGGTTGATGCTGCTGGTATCGGCAGTGGGAGCGGTTTTGTCCGTGGCAGCCAGCTACTTGTCTTCGCGAGCAGCTTCCGGCTTCGGGAAGATGCTTCGCAGCAGTGTGTTCACCCATATTGAAAGATTCTCGCTTCAGGAATTCGACAAACTGGGGACAGCTTCGCTCATCACGCGAACGACGAATGACATCACCCAGGTCCAGCAAGTGCTGAACATGATGCTGAGGATGATGGTCATGGCGCCGATGATGTGTATCGGCGGAATCGTCATGGCGCTGTCGAAGGACGCTCATTTGTCTCTCGTCATAATCGTAGCGGTTCCGATCCTCGCATTGGCGATCTTCGGGATCGGTTCCAAAGGAATTCCTTATTTCAAAGCGATGCAAACGAAGATCGACAAGCTGAATCTGGTGCTTCGCGAGTATTTGACAGGCATCCGCGTGGTCCGCGCCTTCAACCGGACCGAGCATGAACAGGAACGTTTCAACCGTGCGAATGAAGATGTCACTGCGACGGCGATCAAAGCCAACCAGATCATGGCCGGGATGATGCCCGTCATGATGCTGATGATGAACGTGACCCAAATCGCCATCATTTGGTTCGGGGGCCTGCGCATCAGCACCGGGCATATGCAGGTCGGCGATTTGATGGCGTTTCTGCAATATGCGATGCAGATTCTTTTCTCGCTCATGATGGCGTCGATGATGTTCAGCATGGTGCCGAGGGCATCAGCCTCCGCGATGCGCATCCATGAAGTGCTCGCAACCGATCCGGTCATTCACGATAGCGAAAAAGCGGGGACCAAAGAAAGCAGCGAGCGAGGCCAAGTCACATTTGACAAGGTGACCTTCCGCTATCCGGGTGCGGAAAAGCCTGCGCTGTCGTCGATCTCCTTTACTGCCAAGCCGGGCCAGGTCACTGCCATCATCGGCGGCACGGGCTCCGGCAAGTCGACGCTGGTGAGCCTGATCCCGCGTTTCTATGACGTCGAGAGCGGCAGCATCCGCATCGGAAATACGGATGTGCGGGACATGTCCCAAAGCGCGCTCCGCTCCAGAATCGGATTCGTCCCGCAAAAGGCGTTGCTCTTTACGGGGACGATCGCAGACAACATTCGTTACGGAAAAGAAGATGCGACGGATGAGGAAGTCGTTCATGCGGCTCAGGTCGCACAGGCGGCCGAGTTCATCGCCGACATGAAAGACGGAGTCCACACCGTCCTCGCCCAAGGAGGCTCGAATCTGTCGGGGGGACAAAAACAACGCTTGTCCATCGCACGGGCGCTGGTCCGGAAGCCGGATGTGTACGTGTTCGACGACAGTTTTTCCGCGCTGGATTTCAAGACAGACGCAAAGCTGCGTGCGGCCTTGAAAAATGAAACCGAGAACGCGACGGTGATCATCGTGGCCCAGCGGGTAAATACCGTCATGGACGCAGACCAGATCATTGTACTGGAAGAGGGCGAAATCGCGGGAACCGGCACGCACCGCGAGCTGCTGGAAACCTGCGCAGTGTACAGGGAGATAGTCAAATCCCAGCTGACAGAGGAGGAGATCGCATGAGTGAAGAACAACGGCGCACACCTCCCGGACCCCCAGGGGCAGGGCCAGGTGGGCAGAGGCCAATGGGATTTGGCGGAGGACCGGGAATGCTGACCATGCCTGGCCAAAAAGCCAAAAACTTCAAGGGAACGCTGCGGCGCTTGCTCGGCTATCTGAAGCCGTATCGGGTGAAGCTGTCGGTCGTCTTCCTGACGGCGGCGCTCAGCACATTGTTTAGCATCCTGAGTCCCAAGCTGCTCGGAAATGCGACGACGACCATTTTCGAAGGCTTCATGGGGAAACTGAAGGGAGTGCCGGGGGCCACGTTCGATTTTTCCGCCGTCTGGCAGATCGTCCTGACTTTGATCGGGCTCTATCTGTTCTCGTCGCTGTTTGCCTACGTGCAGCAGTACCTCATGGCGGGAGTCGCGCAGAAGATCGTCTACACCTTGCGCAAAGAAGTGAATGAAAAGCTGGCGAGGCTGCCGCTTAGATACTTCGACGGGCGCACGCACGGGGAAGTCATGAGCCGGGTGGTCAATGACGTCGATACCATTAGCGGTACGCTGCAGCAAAGTTTGACGCAGATGATTACTTCCGTCATTACACTGATCGGCGTCATCGTGATGATGCTCACGATCAGTCCGCTCATGACGCTCATCGTGCTGGTGACGATTCCGCTCAGCTTTGTCGTCATCAAGCAAGTCGCGTTGCGTTCCATGCCGCATTTCAAAGGACAGCAGCAGGCGCTTGGAGCTTTGAACGGACACGTCGAAGAGATGTACACGGGGCACAAGATCGTAAAAGCGTTCGGCCGCGAGCAGAGCGCGATTGAGAAGTTCGATTCCATCAACGAGAAGCTGTACGAATCCGGCTGGAAGGCCCAGTTCATCGCCGGCGTCATGATGCCGCTCATGATGCTCGTCGGAAACATCGGCTTCGTGCTCGTCAGCGTGGTGGGAGGAATCCTGGTGACCCGCGGCAGTATTTCCATCGGGGACGTTCAGGCGTTTATCCAGTACGCCCAGCAGTTCTCCCAGCCGATCACGCAGACGGCCAACATCGCGAACATCATTCAATCGACACTGGTTTCTGCCGAGCGCATCTTTGAGATCCTCGACGAGCGGGAGGAAGCGGAAGAGGCGGTTTCGCAGACGGCTTCCACCGGCTATCAAGGGCATGTGCGGTTTGAGAATGTGTCGTTTGGCTACAAAGAAGGCGAGCCGCTCATTCAACACATGAACATCGATGTGACTCCCGGCATGACGGTAGCGATCGTGGGTCCGACCGGGGCCGGAAAAACGACCCTTGTCAATCTGCTCATGCGCTTCTACGAGATCGGAGAGGGCAGAATCACGATCGACGGCAGGGACATCCGCAGCATGCCACGCAGCGAACTGCGCAGCCAGTTCGGGATGGTCCTGCAGGATACGTGGTTGTTCAACGGGACGGTCCTGGAAAACATCGCCTATGGCCGCGCAGGAGCGAGCGAGGAAGAGATCATTCAGGCGGCACGGGCCGCGCATGCGGACCATTTCGTGCGTACGCTGCCGGATGGCTATGAGACGGTATTGAATGAAGAGGCTTCGAACATTTCGCAGGGACAAAAGCAGCTACTGACGATTGCGAGAGCGTTTCTGGCCGATCCGGCTATTTTGATTCTCGACGAGGCGACGAGCAGTGTCGACACCCGCACCGAGCTGTTGATCCAAAAAGCGATGAGCGGCCTGATGCAAGGCCGAACGAGCTTTGTCATCGCGCACCGGCTCTCCACGATCCGGGACGCTGATCTGATCCTCGTCATGAATCACGGAACCGTCATTGAGCAGGGCAATCACGAAGAGCTGCTGGCAAAAGGCGGCTTCTACGCCGATTTGTACAACAGCCAGTTTTCCCAGGGCAGTGCAACTCAGCAAGTGAGCTGACGGGAACGGGGCGTGGATGGGCAGGACATCGCCTGGGGATGGGGCCAAATCACGCTTTTCAACAAAAGACAGCCGAACCAGCAAGAAGGCCCTCGCGAATCGTGCGAGGGCCTGTTTGTTTCGGGAATTATTTGGTATCAGTGCTTTCGGTCGAGCTCGCCTCGGACTCCTTGTCCGCGTCCGAGCTGTCGTCTTTCCGGGAATCATCCGCTTTGGCTTCATCCTGCTCCTGCAAGTCGTCGATGATGACGATTTTTCCTTCCTCTTGCCAATCCACGTTGGCATTCAGCTGCTCACTGATAAAGCGGAGAGGCAGGAAGACACGGCCGTTTTTCAGGACAGGCGCGATATCGAGTGCGATCGTTTTGCCATCGACGGTCGCTTCTTTTTTGTCCACGTACAGCGTAATGGACTGCTCTCCACGAGTGATGAGCACCGTGCGTTTTTCCGCATCCCATTTCACATCTGCCTTAAGAGCGGAGCTGATGGCTCGTACAGGCACCAATGCTCGTCCGCCTTGCACGAACGGAGCCACATCCGACTGGACCAACTCGCCATCCACGAAGGCTTTGACGTCCTTTTCGCCTGCCGATTCAAGCAGTTCGCCCAATTTCTTGAAAGGGGTATGGTCGCCTTTTTGGTACGTGCGGGAAAGGAGCTCCAGCTGCACTTCCAAAGCCCCGTGCTTGTCCGCTTTCTTTTCCAGATCAGCAACGAGCTGCTCGTATTTCTCTTTTTGCTCCGCAGTCACCTCGGAGGCATGCTTCAGTTCCTGGCGAAGCTCGATCAGTTGTTTTTTCAAAGCGACGTCTTTGATCGAAGATGGATTGGCATCTTCCGGATCCGCTGTCGAGCTGTCAGAGGATTCCGCCGTTTCATCATTCGTGTTTGCCTTTGCTTCTGCTTTCACTTCAGCCTTTCCGTTGCTGTTGCCTTGTCCGTTCCCTTTGTTGTCGGCATTTGCCGCCAGCGCTACGGAGATGCTGCTCGTCAGCAAGATCGCTGCCAATGTGGAAGATACCAGTTTTTTCATGTTCGTGTCCTCTCCTTCTAGATGCTATGTATGCCGTCTTGGCAAGTACCTGACGGAGGCGGAGAGGAAAAAGTTGCAACGGGAGGACACTTTTGCAAAAAAGCACTTCCCGTTTTTTTCCTGTGCTACAATGAGGATTTCAGGGGCGATTCGGAACTGTCCGCGTCAACGGGAGACTCCATCTGCCTTACAGTGCAATTCGCAAGATCCCGACTACAAGGGCGATTGCGCCAAACACTCTTCCAAAGGTAATGGCGGCCTCGGATGGCTGAGCATCCTTGATTTTCCACCCCTCCAGCAAAAACCACATCACTCCCGGAGCCAGGATGGATAACACTCCATATACGATCAGCAGGATTCCTAGCAGCATACAGCGATCACCTCCGCGGGCTTACTTGCAATTTTTTTACTTCGATTCTCCTACGTATTGGAAATAATTAGGTTTCATCGGGGAAGGAAGGAGCGATAGCCGGTCGGAAAAAAGCATGCAAAACAAGCGATCCAAAACCGGGATCGTTTTTTTATTCGTAACGTGTGACAAATCGTGTCCCGAAGGATCTAACCCAATAGGAAGACAATGACAGGAGGTGACGAGGCTAGTGAGCGAGATTTTGCTGCAAGTGACGAGAGAAGCGCAGCTGGAGCTGCTGATGAAGCAATACGGGAGAAAAATCGTTCATTTCGTCTACCTTCTCACCAAGGACAGAAGCATGGCGGAGGATGTCACGCAGGAAGCGTTTATCAAGGTGTACCAGCACCTGCATACGTTTCGCGGCGAGAGCCAAATCCAGACGTGGCTGTACAAAATCGCCCTGAACGAAGCGAAAAAGCAGCTGCGCAGATGGTCGTTTCGCCACCTGTTTTACACGCCACGCGTGGCCGAACTCAAGGACGAGCAGGAAAGCCATTCCCCACGTCTGCTGGAAACGATCGAGAAGTCGGAGCTGGCGGACATGATCATGCAGCTTCCTTTTGCGTATCGGCAGGTCATCGCTTTGCACTACTACCAGGATCTGACCATTCAGGAAGTGGGACACATTCTCGGGGTGTCCGAAGGGGCTGCGAGGAACAAGCTGTATCGGGCTCGCAACCGGTTAAAGGAGATTCTGCAAAAGGAGGGGTATGCTTGGGAGTAGAAGAGCAGTTGAAGAAGTTTGTCTATTCTCCGGATGATGCTCGCTGGACGAATCTGGATTTGAACGAGGAGATGGAACAGACGATCTGGACCAGCATTCGAGAGCGGCGGGAAGCCAGGAATCGAAAGCTCAGGCAGAGCCTCGTAGCTGCGTGTTGTCTCTTGCTCGCCTTCGTCACGATCAAGCTGACCGGACTGTGGGCGGAACCGAGCACCGCGGTATTGCCGGCCGCCTACGGCTCAATTTTTGCGGCAGTCGGAGATCAGCGCTTTCAAGACATTGCAAAAAAAGGCTTGACGAGCAAAGTGGATCTGCAGAAGACCGACATGGGTGTGGCTGTGACGATCTCCGAGGTGTATTACGACCGGGGCATGCTGGCTTTCAGCTACGCCGTGCAATTCCCGGAGGAAAAGGATCGAGGCCTGACCATGAAAGAAAGGACTCCGGAATTCGAGGTCAAAATCAACGGCCAAAATAAGAGACTGCAGTGGGATGACGGCTTCAACGACCAATGGAATGCGAAAGTGGTAAAAGAAATCCAGCCCCGCCTGTACGCCGGGATTGTCACACTGCGACCCATGGACGAGTTGCCGGACGAATTTACGCTGGAGTTGGACATTCCCCGCGTTGGGATCATCGGCAGCAGCGGCAAATGGAAGTATGCTATCCCCGTGAAGCTGCAAGATCAGGTAAAGCGTGAGCTGCGGACGCTGCGGCCGAATCAGGTAATCGACTGGTACGGCAACGAAGTCACGATCAAGGAGATCCGAATGATGCCGTCGATGCTCCAGGTGGAAGTCTACCAGCATCTTAATCCGAATCGAAAGGTAGAGGGAATCACCGGCCAGCTAGCCGACGGGAAACGTCTGCAAGGAGGCGTTCGCTACATCCAGTCGTACGATTACAAGACGTCTGACTTGACACTGATCTTCCCGCCAGTCCATCAAATGGCGGACAGCATTCGCTTGACTCTCTGGATCGACGAACCGGATGTGCCAGGAGAGCGAAAGAAAAAATCCTATGAGGTAAAGGATGTCCCGTTTCGATTGTCCGACATGAACAAGCAGGTCGAAATTACCGATTTCGCACAAAGAGGGGGCGAGGCGAAGATCTACTACAAGACGAAAGATACAGATGGTATCCCGCGTACGTTGACGCTGGAAGACACGTCGGGCGAGGAGTATTTTGTACTTGCAACTGAAGGCTACCAAAAGTCGGGAGACGCCTACAAGATTGCGCTGATTTTCCCTGTCCCCACAGGCAGAACCATTCAAAGGCTCAATGAGTACTATTACGACACGAAGCAGGGAGAGAGGATCGATAGCGGAGAGAATCGAAAAAAAGAGATTTCGATCCCCCTGCAGTAATCCCGGGAGAAACTAGCGATCGGAATCCATTATTGGCCTTTCGACTCATAGGGATTCTCCGGCTTCATCATGTATGATGGTGATATGGTACCATTTGGCAGGGGAAACAGGTCGAATGGAGGAGAATGAGAGATAAAGGAGTCGCATTATGGGGAAAAAAGGCAAGATCGCGATCATCGTGATCGCTCTCGTCGTTCTGGCGGGAGCGGGTTTCGGTCTCAGCAAGCTCTTCGGCGGAGTATCGTTTGCGGAAGGGTATCTGTACGAAGAGGAGAATCGGATGATTTACGCCAAGGTGACGGCAGAGCAGGACAAGGAGAAGGTAGAGGTCATCGATACATACGTGGAGACGGAGGACAGCGTTCCCATCCTGAAAACAGCGTCCTACGTCTACACGGGGAAACTAGAAGGGGACAAGCTCGTTCTCGTCCCTGCACAACAGCCAGGTGCACCCGTAAACGCTACGGTCAGCCGGGACGAGCTGGCTTTCCAGGGGCCCTTGCAAGCGGGGAAACAAGTACCTCCGGCTCTGTCGGCAAACAGCAGCGCCTACTACCAGAAGCAGCTCGAAGCGATGACGACGCGGATCAACGAACTGGCTGAAGTGAAGAAAAAAGAGGTGGCCGAGAAACGGGCCAAGGAAGAAGCGCGTGTCCAGTTTGCCAAGAAAGTCGAAAAGACGGACAGGCTGGTGCTCGACCTCGAGGAAAACGCCAAATACTTGACAGACGTACAGTTTGCAGATGAAGCCTCGATGTTTACGGAACATGCGTCCGAGCTGGCGGCGTTGCTGGATGAAGTCAAGCTGTACGGAGAGCAGCCAAGCGTGCAAGAGACCGAGTACGCCGTCATGAAAGAGACGGTCGGGGCCATGAAGGTGCTCGTCGACGGCATCCAGTCGATGGAGAAAAGCGTGAAGGACAAAAAACAGCGCATGACGGACATCATGAAGGTCATGGAAACCGACCTGGCGGATTCGCAAGCGACCTGGGAGGAAATCAAGGCGGATGCACCCAAGAGCGAGGAGCGGCAAAAAGCGTTGGACGCCGCCGTCAAGACTGCGAAGGAATCCATGGAGCAAGCGAAACAGCGGATGGCGGCGATTGACAAGCAGCAGACGGCTGCAGTGCAAACGGCCGCAAAGCTGTATGGAGAGGCCAATGCGCTTTTGACCAAGGCTAAGGGAAACTAAAGCAGGAAGCCCTCTTTCAAACGGTGCGCCGGGAGAAAGAGGGTTTTTGCGTGAGTCGGGAAATACTTCATGAAAACGCGCCTTGACTTTCGCATGAACAACCTACCTCTTAATCGCGGTCGCCCTTCATTGAATTTACATCGATACAGGGTTTTCTTACGGAATCAAGAGGGAAATACTTCATGAAAACACGACTTGATTACGCATGAACAACCTACCTCTTAATCGCGGTCGCCCTTCATTGAATTTACATCGATACAGGGTTTTCTTACGGAATCAAGAGGGAAATACTTCATGAAAACGCGCCTTGACTTTCGCATGAACAACCTACCTCTTAATCGCGGTCGCCCTTCATTGAATTTACATCGATACAGGGTTTTCATATGGACTTACTTGTATTATCCTGAAAACAGAAGAAACAGTCCTACCCAGAACGCGTCACTCCAGGAGGTTCCGCGAATGAACGTCTACCAAAATATAACCGAATTGATCGGAAATACCCCTCTCGTCCGCCTCAACCGGATGGTGCCGGCGGGAGCGGCGGAGGTCTACGTGAAGCTGGAAAAGCTGAATCCATCCGGCAGCGTGAAGGACCGGGCCGCCTTCAACTTGATCCGTACAGCGGAGCAGTCGGGCCTGATTCGGCCGGGCGATACGATCATCGAGCCAACCAGCGGAAATACAGGGATCGGACTCGCGATGAACGCTGCAGCAAAAGGCTATCGGGCGATTCTCGTCATGCCGGACAATATGTCCAAAGAGCGGATCAACCTGTTGAAGGCGTACGGAGCAGATGTCGTGCTGACACCAAGCGAGCTGCGGATGCCGGGGGCCATCGCCAAGGCGGAGGAGCTGCAAAAGGAAATCCCGCGCAGCTTCATTCCCCAGCAATTTGAAAACAAAGCCAATCCCGATATTCACCGCGTGACGACTGCGAAGGAAATTTTCCAGCAGATGGATGGACGTTTGGATGCATTCGTGGCAACAGCGGGTACCGGGGGAACGATTACCGGTACGGGTGAAGCCTTGCGCGAGAAGCTCCCTGACCTGTACATCGCGGTCGTCGAACCAAAAGGATCTCCCGTCCTCTCGGGAGGCAAGCCGGGACCGCACAAGCTGGTAGGCACCAGCCCGGGCTTCGTCCCCAAAATCCTCAATACGGGCATCTATGATGAAATCATGCAAATCGCCGATGAAGACGCGTTGCAGAGCATGCGCGATCTGGCGGCCAAAGAAGGGATTCTCGTAGGTCCGTCCTCGGGAGCGTCCGTCTTTGCCGCCATTGCGGTAGCGAAACGACTGGGCGAGGGCAAGCGGGTCGTCTGCATAGCGCCGGATACGGGCGAACGCTACCTGAGCATGAATTTCTTCTAAAAAAACCCACATGAAAAAACGGGCAGGAGCCAACAGCTCCTCTGCCCGTTTCTTTTTTAGTTCGTGACAGCCGCTTCCTGGTGGCGCTCCTGATAGGCAAGGAGCGCCCCGATGAACAGCTGGCCGGTTTGCAGCATGGAACGCTCATCCACATCGAACTTCGGATGGTGGTGCGGGAAGGTCGCCTGTAGGTCCGGGTTGCGTCCGCCGACCATGAAGAAGGTCGCAGGGCGCTCCTGGGCAAAGTAGGCGAAGTCTTCGCCGCCCATGCCCGGCGGCATCAAGATGACCGATTCTTCGCCGAACAGCTTTTTCGCTTCTGCCCTGACGTGCGATGTTTCGGCCGGATCGTTCCACGTAGCCGGATAGCCGCGCTGGTATTTTATCTCGCAGCGAGCCCCGACTGCCTGGCAGTTGGCTTCGACGATGCGGATGAGTGACGCTTCGACGGCGTCTCGTACCTGTTCATCGTAAGTACGGACCGTGCCTTTGAGGCGCACCTGGTCCGGGATGACGTTGAACGCTTCGCCTCCGCCGACGAACGAGCAGACGGACAGTACCACCTGCTTCAGTGGATCGACCTGACGGCTGGCGACCTGCTGCAAATTCATGACGATCTGGCTGCCCAGCACGATCGGGTCGATGGAGGTATGCGGGTAGGCACCGTGTCCGCCTCTTCCGTACAGGACGATCTCAAAGCTGTCGGCGGCTGCCGTCACGTGCCCGTCGCCAATCCCGATCTGTCCGACAGGCAGATCGGAGGCCACATGGGCACCGTACACCACATCGACCCCTTCGAGGCAGCCCGCTTCCACCATCGCTTTCGCCCCGCCGGGAGGCAGCTCCTCCGCAAACTGGTGCAGGAACACGACGTTGCCGGGCAGCTCGTCTCTCACCTCGCTAAGGACTTGAGCCACTCCGAGGAGTCCCGCCGTGTGGATGTCGTGGCCGCAGGCGTGCATCACTCCGGGGATGCGGGATTTGTATTCGACATCTTTCTCATCCTGAATGGGCAAGGCATCGAAGTCGGCCCGCAACGCGACGGTTTTGCCGGGCTTGCCGCCGCGCAATATGCCTACGACGCCCATGCCCCCAACGCCGGTTTGCACTTCGATTCCCAGCGAAGCCAGCTTGTCAGCCACTTTTTTCGCAGTGTTTTCCTCTTGAAAGGAAAGCTCCGGGTACATATGCAAGTCTCGTCTGAACGTGACCAGTTCGGGATAAATCTCCTGCAATCGGGCAAAAAGCTTTTCGCGCACAGGGCTCACTCCTTTTGACGGATCGGGATTTATGTAACCAATTCAACCCATTATAAAAATATTCAGAAATAATTCGCAATCCCTATTTTCCGTGTGCCATTGCAAACGCATGAAAAAAACGGCGCAGAGCAAGCAATCGTTGTTGTCGGAATAGGCAGAAATGCAAGCATTGCAAGGTGGATGGCGAAAGGAATGGTTTGCTTGCCATCGCGTTCCCATGCATTGGCAGTGGCGAGCGGGCAAACAGTCACGTTGATCGCCGACGGACCGACGAGCTGGGTGCGCTGGAACAGGTGTTGGCAAAAACAGACGCAGTGATGGCAGCAACGGATTTTCCCAGAGGTAGACATTTCCAAAAGAGATCGACTAGAATAGAAATATGTCGACTTCTGTCAGAAAGGCAATGGTTGGAGAACAATGGTTACATGCGTACAGAAAAAACATCGGGTTATCGTCATTTTGCTTGTTTCCGGTTTGCTGATTTTCGTGATGACGTGCATCAGTATCGCCGCATCCTATTACAATACGATTCAATCGGTCCGCCTTTCCGTTGCTAACCAGAGCATGAAGGCGGCTTCTTTTGTGGCCAGTCAAGTAGACATGGAGTCATACCGCATGTTTTTGGAGCGACCGGATGTCAATAGCGAGCCGTACCGGCGGGTCGCCCATCAATTAGAGATGGCGCGGGCACAGTTCGGAGCGCTCTACCTCTACATTGCCAAGATCGATCCGGACCTGCAAGGAGGAAAAGTCATGATCTCCGCAGTTCCCCCGGAAATGAATCGCCCCATTCAAATCGGCGAGCCTTGTTTCATCGATAAGGAGCAAATCAGGCTGATTAACAGCGGGAAGACTTACTATTCCGATCTGATTTCCGATCCGGTATACGGGGAGTACATGTCTGCCGGAGCCCCGTTGCGTGGTGAAGACGGAAGAATCATCGGAATTGTCGGTCTCGACACAGAGCTGGCAAACGTCAATCGCATCGGCAGCGAGGTCGTCAGGGGCAGTCTGCCTATGTTTATTTTTCAGGGGTTGTTCGTCGCGGTTCTCGTCTTTGTCATTCTCGGGCTGCAGCGCTGGTATCAGCGGGAACTGAAAGCGGCGGTCGGCGATGCCGAGCAGACGTACCAGGACGAGCTCAGGTCTGTCATTTCTTCCATCCGTTCCATCCGTCATGACTTCGTCAACCACATGCAGGTACTGTACGGGTTGATCGAATGCCGCTACTTTGACAAAGCCCGCGATTACGTCCAGTCGCTGCTTGCGGAAACCAAGCTGCTGGATATTACGGTCCGCATCTCCAACCCCGCCTTGATGGTCTTGTTTCACACCAAGTGGGAGCAGGCCAAGTCCCGTCATGTCGTGATGCAGTTTGCAGAATCTCCGGATTCGTTTGAGCAGATTCCGTCGGTGGACTTGATCAAGATTTTGTCCAACCTGATCGACAACGCGCTGGATGCCGCCGCTGCAAGCGAAGGGGACAGGTGGATTCGCGTAGAGTGCCGGCAAGAAGGCAGCACGTACTTGTTCGAGGTCGAAAATAGCGGGAAGGAAATTGCTCCAGAGCAGATGGACAAGCTGTTCGAGTACGGGTTTTCAACCAAACCGGCGACGGAGGAGACGGCTCGAGGGGCAGGTCTGTGCATCGTCCAGGCCGTCGTCAAGAAGCACAAGGGCACCATCCAGGTACAGTCTGAGGAAGGGCGCACATCGTTCACCGTTCGTTTGCCGGTCAGTTAGCCACTTGGTGTTCTCTCTGAATCTAGTTCAATCGAATAGTTGTTTCGCGCAAGCACGACCTGTTTCGACAAGGATAAGCTAGGTCTTTGGGAGGGGAATGCCTGAAAAGGTATCACGGGTTCCTTCCAAACCGATCGTCGAAGCAGGTCGTGTTCTTTAGTTGAAAAAAATTTGCCGACAAGGAAGCGTTTTTTTGTCGAAACAATTTTTTAAAAAATATTCACAATCGTGTCATAATTGGGATAAGCCGGAACTGGGGGTTCTTCATATTCCGGCAAGATCTCGAGATAGAGAAGAGGGTGAACGTGGTGAAGAAAGGCAAGAAGTTGGCATCCATTTTATTTACTTCCTCGCTGGTACTCAGCACCGCCATGGCTGTTCCCACTGCAGGATTGGCCAAATCCAAGGAAAAGCCGCCGCTGGAAGTGGATCTTTCCACCGTCAATATTGACCGGTTGATCGAAGGCTTGATCGACCAAGGAGAGATTGACGAAGATGCCGATCAGGAAGAAATCGATCGGGCGGTGGAAAAGTTTTTGCGAAACAAGAAAGTTCCCCACGGCATCGATGATTCCAGCTCCTTCGGGAAAAAAGTGAGCAAATCCCAAAATGCGGCATTGTCAAAAGCTGCAAACAAGGTATCCAAAATCAAGGATGACAACCAGCTGCGGGCATCCAGAAGGCTACATACGGACAATCTGGTCATTGCCCTGGTAGAATTCCCGGACCAGGAGCACAACCAGGTGGAGAAAAAGAGCGATTCGCTGTGGACGAAAGATTTCAATCCAGAGCATTACGAGAAAATGCTGTTCAACCGGGATGGCTACGAAACGCCGGAAGGAATCAGCATGACGACCATGGCGAAATACTATTACGAACAGTCCGGTTTTACCTGGACGGTCGATGGCGTCGTCACGCCGTGGCAAACCGCCGAGAAAGACAAGAAATATTACGGCGGCAACGACAAGGACGGCAACGACAGCAATCCTCGCGACCTGGTGTTGGAGACGCTGGAGTCCGTCGGGGAAGCTATCGCAGGACATGAAGATGAATACGACCAACGCGATCCGTACGATCTCGATGGCGATGGCGATCTCATGGAGCCGGATGGCATGCTGGACAACCTCATGCTCGTGCATGCGGGGATCGGCGAAGAGACTGGACGGGATGAAGACGCGATTTGGTCCCACCGCTGGACGCTGAAAAAACCGACAGAGATTCCGGGCACGAACTTGCTCGCGTACGACTATATGATTCAGCCGGAAGATGGTGCTCCCGGGGTATTCGCTCACGAATACGGCCACAACCTGGGGCTGCCGGATCTGTACGATACCTCGTATGGCGGACATGATTCGCCTGTAGGGGCATGGTCCTTGATGTCTTCGGGCAGCCACACGGGGAAAATATTCCAAACGCAGCCGACCGGATTCGACCCATGGTCCAAAATGATGCTCCAGCAAATGTACGGCGGAAGATGGATCGAGCCGCAAGTCATCGATTACCAGAACTTGAAAAAACGCAAGCAAAAGCTGGCTCTCATCGATGGCAGCAGCACTGAGAAACAGGGAAAAGTGATCAAGCTGAACATGCCGCAAGTCGAGAAAAAACCGCCGATTCAGCCGAAAGATGGGGACTATTCCTACTTCTCCGATGAAGGCGACAACCTGAACACCAAGATGGTCTCGAAAGTGATCGACCTGACGGGGGCAAGCTCTGCGTCGATGAGCTTTGACTCGTGGCGCGCGATCGAGACGGGGTACGACTACCTGTATGTCAATGTCATCGACGCGGATACGGGCGAAAAAACGCAAGTCAAGGAATACGACGATGTCACGAAGGACTGGGACAAGGAAGAAATCAGCCTGAACGATTTTGCAGGCAAGAAGATTCAGGTCGAGTTCAATTATGTAACCGACGGCGGGCTGGCGATGTCCGGATTCTATCTGGACAACTTCGAAGTGGAAGCAGACGGAGAAGTGATCTTCTCCGACGACGCGGAAGGTGAACAGCAGTTTGATCTGGACGGTTTCATCCACTTTGACGGCGAAGGCAAGATGTACGATGCGTACTACCTGGTCGAGCTCCGTTCGCATGAAGGCGTCGACGAAGGGCTGAAGTACTTCCGCCGCAGTGACACGTACTTTACGTACGATCCGGGTCTGGTGATCTGGTATTACGACGGCCGCTACGGCAAAACGCAAGACAACAACACCAGCCAGCACCCTGGCTACGGCATGCTCGGTGTCGTCGATGCCCATCAGGAGGTCCGTTACTGGAACAATGACGAGGACAACAAGGATGCCATTGCAGATTCCCGTTATCAGGTCAACGACGCCGCATTCAGTCCGGAAAGGACTTCCGGAATGAAACTGGACTACATCCTGGGAACGATGAATTACAAGCCGCTGAAAGGCGTGACTGTCTTCCGCGACAAGGACGATTACACGATGCCGGAAGTGCCGGAGATCGGCAAAGTGCTGCCGAAGATCGGGCTGCAAATCAAACTGCTGGACATTAACAAGAAATTTACCAATGCCGAGGTCGAGTTCTCGATCAAAAAATAAAGAGTACGAAAAAGACGTCTATGCAAATAGGCGTCTTTTTTGTTGCCGTCGCCTCGCAAACAAAAAAGAAATCTATCGTTCCGAGAGCAGTTCCAGGTTTTTCCGTAAAAAAGCGCTCCGCCGTTCGATGAATGAAAAGATAAAGGCAGGTTCATCATCGAAGATCGACAGTGTGTCCTTTTTGTATGGATCGTTGCTGAGGTGTGGACGCAGGGACGCGTGAAGATGGAGAATGAATGCTCGCCAATGGTCCACGGTGAACGTCTTCTCGAGAATCTGTTTCAGTATAGCTGCATATCGGCTGCGGAATGCAGGTACGGCCAGAATTCTGGCTGACAAGGAGTTGTGCCCGTCGATGGGCAAAGCAGCTGGATCCAGAGGTTTGCCGTTTATTGACCGTCCCCACGTGGCATCGTAGTCCCACGGTATGATGAGTGCTTGATGGTGACGCCAATACAAGGCGTAGTTGTGCAGGAAGCCATCGTGATTTTGCGTGCAGACCGCTCCGGCCAGCCAGCTCAAATAGTTTTCGACGTCCAGAATGCGGGAAATCTCTTTGGCAAATTGTTGCTGCGGAGTTGTGTTGATCTTGTATATCAGCTCGCGCAGAAGCCCGTCGTCTGTTTCCTTGCCGCATTTGCGAAGATAGCCTGCCTCCAGCTCCCCTTTCACCTCCTCGGTGCGGGGGTGCAGGAGGGAAAAGTTCGCCTGCGAATTGACCGCGTAATAAATGGGCCCCCATGGCAGGCCTCTGGATGTTAGGAAATGTTCGTCTACTGATTCAAGTTTGAGGTAGAGGCCGGCGCATTTCCCGTTGAGATAAAGGATGACGTGCTGGGCGCGGGGCGCCAGAGAGCCGATCTGGTCAAAAAAGCAAAAGGAGAGCTTGTTTCGGATCAGGGAAGGGTCCGCGTATTCGGCATTGAGGTGAAACTCACGAGAACCATCAAACGGTTGGGAAGAGGTAACGGTGATCTGATAGGACTTCTTGGGGAATTTTCTCGTGTGAGCGCCGCGATACGCAAGTTCTATTTGATAAGTCTCGCTGCCTACTAGAATGGTAGCAGGAACAGCAGGCTTGGAGCCGTTTTGCAGACTTGCAAGGTGAGGGCCATCGACTGAGAGAAAATAGGCGGGAATGTCGTGAACGTCAAGGCTAGGCATGTGAAGAAAAACACCTCTTTCATCCGATCTTCCTCTATATCTATGGATGCTTGATCAAGAGTGATACAAGGTTAGGTAACAGCTTGTTTTTTGGCAAGCCCGTAGCATGTCTTATTGTGTTTCATAACATGCAGTATCCAGAGAAAAAGGAGGAAGATCATGAAGCGTCTAAATCGTGAGCAATTGCGGGAAGTTTACGAACGATTGAGAAAGAACCCCGAGTTGCTAGACTATCTGAGACGAGGCTTAAGAAGTCAAAGCCAAAGCGGATCTGATATAACCACCAGCTACAGTTCCGGTGGCGAGTGGGATTCAGGAAGTGATTGTTATTGGGGAGACAAAGGCCCGACTGGCGACAAAGGTCCTACGGGTGACCGTGGTCCCCAAGGCCCGATGGGAGCCAGAGGTCCTCAAGGTCCTGAAGGTGAACAGGGGCCACGGGGACTTCAAGGTCCGATGGGTGAACAAGGACCGCAGGGTATTCAAGGTCCGGTAGGGGAGCAAGGTCCGGTTGGAGAACAAGGTCCGACGGGAGACAAAGGTCCGACGGGAGACAAAGGTCCGACTGGAGATAAAGGTCCGACTGGCGACCAAGGCCCGGAAGGCCCCCAAGGAGCAGTAGGTCCTCAAGGAGCAGTAGGTCCCCAAGGCCCGGTAGGTGAACAAGGTCCGACAGGTGACCAAGGCCCGGTGGGTCCTCAAGGAGCAGTAGGTCCCCAAGGTCCGAGAGGTGACCAAGGCCCGGTGGGTCCTCAAGGAGCAGTAGGTCCCCAAGGTCCGGTTGGTGAGCAAGGTTCGGCGGGTCCTCAAGGCCCGACAGGCGACCAAGGCCCGGTGGGTGAGCAAGGTCCGGCGGGTCCAGCAGGCCCTCAAGGTCCGACAGGCGACCAAGGCCCGGTGGGTGAGCAAGGTCCAGCGGGTCCCCAAGGTCCGACAGGTGACCAAGGCCAAGTAGGTCCTCAAGGTCCGGCAGGTGAGCAAGGTCCAGCGGGTCCCCAAGGCCCGGTGGGTGAGCAAGGTCCAGCGGGTCCCCAAGGCCCGGCAGGTGAGCAAGGCCCGGTGGGTCCCCAAGGCCCAGTAGGTGACCAAGGTCCGGCGGGTCCAGCAGGTCCTCAAGGTCCGGCGGGTGAGCAAGGTCCGGTGGGTCCCCAAGGTCCAGCAGGTGAGCAAGGCCCAACAGGTGACCAAGGCCCAGTAGGTCCTCAAGGTCCGGTCGGTGAGCAAGGTCCGGCGGGTCCTCAAGGCCCGACAGGCGACCAAGGCCCGGTGGGTCCTCAAGGAGCAATAGGTCCCCAAGGTCCAGTAGGTGAGCAAGGCCCAACAGGTCCTCAAGGCCCGACAGGCGACAAAGGTCCGACAGGAGACCCTGGTCCGTCCGGCGCCAGTTGTTTCGCTTACTATTTCAGCAACAACGCCCAACCATTGAATGTAAGTATCCAAAGTACCGTTGCATTCGAAGCCGCAAGTCCATCGAACGGGAACTGCGTGGTTCGGGACGGCACATCCACCGAATCTTTCCTGATTGCTGAAGCGGGAAGCTATCTGGTCACGTATGAGCTGAATGTAGAGTCGGGTGGTTCTGTGTTTGGGCTGTTTGTAAACGGCACGACCCTGGTCAGCGGCAGCAACTATGCACAAGCTAGCGAGGGATTGCTGTCCGGGCATGCCCTTCTGACTCTGCAGCAGAACGATGTCGTCTCCGTGAAGCTTTTGAATGGCACAGCCAATCTGGCCAACGTTGTGAACGGAAACGGGGTTGTCAGTGCATCCATCATCTTTGAAAAGATGGCCGCTTTGTAATGCGCTAGCCAACCTCGGCAGAGAATCAGCGTTCATTTAAAAAGGAAATGGAAGGCACACATCTCGCATGGGATGCGTGCCTTTTGTCCGTACCCGCTGCTAGTAAGCCGAGCAAACACATGAGGTGATCCACATGATTACGATCAGTTTGTGCATGATCATGAAAAACGAGGAAAAGACCCTTCCGAACTGTTTGGACTCCGTAAGGGATATCGTAGAGGAAATCATCATTGTCGACACGGGCTCGACAGATCGCTCGAAGGAAATCGCGAAAAGATACACGAACCACATCTATGATTTTGCCTGGACAGACGACTTCGGCGCAGCTCGCAACGCTTCCTTTCACTATGCGACGCAGGAGTACATCCTTTGGCTGGACGCCGATGATGTGCTGCTGGAAGAGGCTCGTCAAAAGCTGACACTGCTCAAGCAGACTCTCGATCCCTCTGTCGATGTCGTCTCGATGAAATATCATTACGCGTTTGACGAATATGGAAATGTCAGCTTGAGCTTTCGCCGCAACCGGCTGGTCAAGCGATCGAAAGGGTTTCGCTGGGTAGGAGCCGTACACGAATATCTGGACGTGGACTGTCCCTCTTTCCGCAGCGACATCGCCGTTACCCATAGACGAGTGCGATCGCATTCGGACCGAAACCTTCGGATCTATGAAAACCTGCTGAAAACGGGGGCAGACCTTTCCCCCCGCGACCGTTTTTACTACGCCAACGAGCTGAGGGACCACCGGCATTTTGAAAAGGCCATCGAGCAGTATCTCGCCTTTCTCCAGACAGAGGAAGGATGGATCGAAGACGTAATATCCGCGTGCGCCAACCTCGCTGACTGCTACCACCAAACAGGAGACCGGGCAAACGAACTGCGCTACACGCTCAAATCGTTTGAATACGATGTCCCTCGTGCCGAATTTTGCTGCAGGATCGGGTACGCCTTTATGCAGCGCCGCGAGTACCGGAAAGCCATTTTTTGGTACCGGCTGGCGACGGAATTGCCAAGGCCCCAAAACGATTCGGGGTTTTCCCGCGAGGCATGCTGGACTTGGCTTCCGCACGTTCAGCTGTGCGTCTGTTACGATCGGCTCGGCGAGTATCAAAAATCGCGCGAGCACCATGAAATCGCCCTTCGTTACCGACCTGACGACAAGGCCATTCTGGCGAATCAAGCCTTTTTCGACAGGGACGAAAGACGATAAAGCGGATTTTTCCGTGGGCAATCGGAAATCGGCGCATCTTTTCTCCGCCCGTTCACGAAAGGCGTTTCTTCCCACTCCATCATCGCGATCGGCTTTTGGAAGCGGATCGCGAAGTGGCTCTCATCACATGCCTTTGGTTTCTGGTCTAAGGCGGCTTTTTTCGCAATAGTCTATAACAATGAACGACAAGCTGCCCGATCCATCGCGCGAAAAGGAGACAACCATGTGCAGAAGCGGACTTTCGCGGCCCGGCAGCGGGGGAGGAATGGTACATGCTGCACATCGTCGCTTGTATTAAACAAGTGCCCGACACGAAAATCATCAAGATGAATCCCAAGACGAACACAATGGACCGGGCCAGCGCGCCCGCGATCCTCAATCCGTACGACGCTCATGCAGTCGAGGAGGCTGTCCGGCTGAAGCAGCGCTACGGGGGAACGGTCTCCGTCGTGACGATGGGGCCGCCGCCGGCAGTCAAGGCCATCCGGAAATGCGTCGAAATCGGGGCGGATGCCGGTTATCTGGTGACAGACCGTGCTTTCGCAGGGGCGGATACGCTGGCTACGAGCTATGCGCTCACCAAGGCCATCGAAAAAATCGCGGAGACGCAGCCGGTTGATCTGGTCATCTGCGGGAAGATGACGATTGATGGCGATACGGGGCAGGTAGGACCGGGCATCGCCAGAAGGCTCGACATCCCGCCGCTTACCAGCGTCCAAAAGGTAGTGGAAGTGAACAAGGCAGAAGGATACTGTATCGTCCACCGCAAGCTGGAAGACGGCTATGAGGTGATTCAATCCACACTGCCTTGCCTGTTCTCCGTGGAGAAGGACATTAACGAGGTCCCCTACTCTCCCTTGCCCAATATGCTCCGGGCGGCACGCTACGACCCCGTCGTCTGGTCAGTGGACGACTTGGGCGACATCGATCGCACGCAGCTCGGCCTGAAAGGATCTCCCACGATCGTGGCCAAGGTTTGGCCGCCGGAAAAACCGAAGGGCGGCGAAATGCTGGAAGGGTCTCCAGAGGAGAAGGTGTCGCGGCTCATGGAGATCCTGCGGGAGAAACAAGGATTGTTTCGGGTGAAGGAGGGGCAGGCATGAATCTGGAGGAATATCGCGGCATCTGGGTGTACTTGGAGGTGCGTGACGGCAAGGTCGCACCGGTATCCCTGGAACTCCTGGGAGCGGGACGGCAGATGGCTGACAAAAGGGGAGTCCCCTTGGCTGGCTTGTTGATCGGCGACGGTGTCCGGGAACTGGCCAAGACCGTCTTTCCATACGGCGCGGACCAGGTGTATGTGTACGACGATCCGATTTTTCGAGAATACCGTACGGAATCCTACATGCGTGCTGTCATCGAAAGCGTCCAGAAGCACAAGCCGGAAATCATCCTGTACGGAGCGACCTCCACAGGAAAAGACTTGGCGAGTGCAGTGGCGACGGATTTGGAGACAGGGCTGACGGCCGACACGACGATGCTCGACGTCAATGCGGAGACGGGGCTGCTGGAAGCGAGCCGGCCTGCTTTTGGCGGCAACATCATGGCGACGATTCTGTGTAAAAAGCATCGTCCCCAGATGGCCACCGTCCGCCCGAAAGTGATGAGGGCATTAGAGCCGGATCCCTCCCGAAAAGGGGAGGTCATCCAGGAAAGCATCGCTCTTCGCGAGGAGGACGTCCGTACCAAAGTGCTGAAAATCGTCCGGGAAACCCGGGGAAAAGTCCGGCTGGACGAGGCGGATGTCATCGTGGCAGGGGGAAAAGGCCTCGGGAGCAAAGAAGGCTTTGCGCTGATCCATCGCTTCGCGGAGAAGATCGGGGCCACGGTGGGAGCAAGCAGGGACGCGGTCGAAGCAGGATGGATCGACCATGAGCATCAGGTCGGGCAAACCGGCGTGACGGTGACCCCGAAAATTTACTTCGCCATCGGGATTTCCGGCGCGATCCAGCACTTGGTCGGCATGCGCAATTCGGGCCTGATCATTGCGATCAACAAAGATCCAAACGCGCTCATCTTCCAATCGTGTCACTACGGAATCGTAGGAGATGCCTTTGAAATCGTCCCTTTATTAATGGAAGCGTTTCAAAAGGAGCCGGACAAGGAGGTCCAGTATGGCGGAAAAATTTGATGTCATTGTGGTCGGAGCGGGTCCGGCGGGGACGGCATGCGCGTATACACTGGCAAAGGCAGGCGTGAACGTGCTGCTGATGGAGCGCGGCGAATACCCCGGCTCCAAAAATGTGATGGGCGGCGTGTTGTACCGCAAGACGATGGAGGACATCATTCCCGGGTTTTACAAAGAGGCGCCGGTAGAGCGTCCCATCGTCGAGCAGCGGTTTATGATGCTTGACAAGGAGTCCGCCATAAACTTCAGCTACAAAGGGATGGAGTGGGCCCAGGAGCCCTACAACAACTTCACCGTTTTGCGGGCCAAATTCGACCAGTGGTTCGCAGACAAGGCGGTGCAGGCAGGGGCGCTGCTGCTCAACGAGACCGTGGCGCTGGAGTGCATCGTCGAAAATGGAAAGGTAGCGGGAATTCGTACGGACCGCCCCGACGGAGATGTGTACGCGGACGTAGTCGTCTTGGCTGACGGTGTCAATTCCCTCCTCGCCAAGTCCCTCGGCTTCCACAAGGAATTCCGCCCGGATGAAGTGGCGCTCGCCGTCATGGAGGTCCTCAAGCTCGATCGGAAAATCATCGAGGACCGCTTCAATCTGGAGGGCGATCACGGCTGTACGATCGAAATCTTCGGAGACTCGACGAAGGGAATTCTGGGCACCGCCTGGCTCTATACAAACAAGGACAGTCTCAACATCGGGGTGGGGACCATGCTCTCCGGGCTGATCAAGCACAAGATCAAACCGTACGAGCTGCTGGACTACGTGAAGAATCATCCCATGATCCGCCCCTATCTCCAAGGCTGCGAACAGCAGGAATACTTGGCGCATTTGATCCCCGAGGGCGGCTACCGCTCCATGCCCAAGATCGTTGGAAATGGGGTCCTCGTCGTAGGAGATGCCGCACAACTGGTCAATGCCATTCACCGTGAGGGCTCCAATATGGCGATGGCTTCCGGTGTGATGGCCGCCGAGACGATTCTGAAAGCCAAAGAGGCGGGAGATTATTCCGTGCATGCACTTGATTCGTACCGTGTGAATCTGCTGAACAGCTTTGTCGGGCAAGACTTGAAAAAGTACCAGGACGCGACGCACCACTTCGAAAAATTCCCGCAGTATTTTGAACAGTACATCCCGATGATGAACAGGGCGGCCAGCCAAATGTTCACGGTGGACGGCACATCCAAGTGGAGCAAGCAGAAAAAAATCTGGAGCGAGCTCGGTTCGGCCAAAGACAAATGGAAAATGGCTCGCGATCTGATGAACGCGTGGAGGGTGATGAAGTGATGGAAAACCTGCCCAAAGGCCAGTCGATCGAAGAGAAGCAGTATTTGGTTCGATTCAAGGCAGACACGCAGTCTCATCTGCATGTGCTAAGCGCCGACGTATGTGCGACCCAGTGCCCCGATAAGCTATGTACCATTTTTTGTCCGGCGGAAGTATACAAATGGGAAGAGGTGCGGATGCATGTGGGATACGAAGGATGCCACGAATGCGGAAGCTGCCGGATCGGCTGCCCCTATGAAAATATCAAGTGGGAGTATCCAAAAGGCGGTCACGGGATTATTTTCAGACTCGGGTAATGGGCGGGGAGCCGGCATGATCAAGGAAGGAGACAAGGTCGTGTATCTGAAGGACGGTGTGCGCGGAATTGTCATACGTGTCGAGGAGGACCGTTGCCACGTCTTGTGGGAGGACGAATTTGCAAGTTGGGAGAAAATGGAGCTGCTGCTTCTCGATCGTTGAAACGAAGAAAGAACAGCGGGAGGAGTTCCCCCGCTGTTCTCGTATCATGGGGTTTTACCTGAGCTCGAAGCGAAGCGGGAATGCCCGCCCGCCACAGATCCGATAACAACCGAGTGATGGCTGTGGTGAGGAAAGGGATACGATGAGGTAAGCCGCCTCCGGGTAGTACGCATACGCGATATCCTCGGGGGATGGAACGGGAGGAGCGGTAGGGTGGGAGTGGTAGATGCCCACCAGAGACTCCCCCTTCAACGCCATTTTTTGCAGGACCTTCTGGATTTGACGAGAGTCCATGGCAAACGCTACCGGACTCTTTTCGACGTTTTCCATCCGCCAGATTGTCTCTGCGCATCCGCTTCTGCCCGAAAGCAGTCCGCATGCCTCTGTAGGGCGTTCTTCCACACAGTGTCTGATCATTTCATGCCAGACCGTTCGGGACATGGCGAAAGATGCTTCACCAACATTAGCCTTGCCAGCGGCGACCGCAGCATCCCCCTGTAGGTTTCGACTGAACGTACGGCTTGACGTTGTGAACGGGGCCGGATTTCGGAAGTGGGGTAAGGGGTCTCGCCATTTGTGGTTGCTGCACCGGCCTACCGGGCATTTGCGGACGGTATACCGGCATTTGCTGACGTTGTTGGTAAAGAGCGCGGAGTTGTTCAGGTGTCATGATTTTCACTCCCTTTCTGTACTGTACTATGTTCTATTCAATGCAGGGCTGCATGGTAACGGCATTTGCACATCGGAAGCAGTTCACTTGAACGGATTGATCGGGTTGCCTTGGTTCGCATATGGCGGAAGGGGGAAATTCGACGGAAGAGTGGACTGGATCCGCGTCGGCGACTGTTGGCTCGGCTGTACCGGGATCGAAGTGCTTTGCGTAGAGAGCGTATTGGGCAATTGGCTCAGCATCTTGTTGGCCCTGGCTTCTTTTTGCGTGAAGTCCTTGATCGCCTGCTTGTATTTTTCTTCCTTGGCCTGAAGTTCCTTCACCAATTGCTTTAGCCCATCTACCGTCTTTTTCAGGACATTTTCTTCGGCGGTTACCTGCTCGAGCTCTTTCTCCTTGGCTTGCAGCTTTTGTTGGTATTCTCGCTGGGCAGCGTCCGCATGGGACAAGATTTGCTGCGCTTTTTCCTGAGCCGCTACGGATTGGGCAAGCTGTTCTTTTGTCAGATGGAGCTGCTTCTCATATTCGTCGGCCTTGTTTTGCGCGGCAAGCAGCAGCTCCTCATATTCGTTGGCCTTATGTTGGGTGTCATGCAGCAGCTTCGTAAATTCTTCGACCGTATCCTGAGCGGAAATCAGCTGCTTTTCAAATTGATCGGCTTTTTGATGAGCAGCCCGGAGCTGCTCCTCATACTCGGAGACCTTCTCTTGAGTAGCAAACAGCTGCTTTTCAAATTCATCGGTTTTTTGATGAGCAGCCTGGAGCTGCTCCTCATACTCGGCGACCTTCTCTTGAGCGGCAAGCAGCAGCTTTTCAAATTCATCAGCTTTACGTTGAGCAGCCACGAGTTGCTCTTCATACTCAGCGGCTTTCTCTTGACCGACTTGCAGCTGCTTCTCGAGTGCTTCCACCTGAGCTTGCGCAGCTTGCAGCAGCTTTTCGCGTTCGTCGGCCTTGTCATGGGCAGACTGCAGCTGCTTTTCGTAATCATCGGCTTTGTCCTGAGTGGTCTGCAGCAGCTGGGCGAGCTCCTCGATCTGGTCCTGTGCTGCTTGGAGGCTCAAGGCGTGCTGCTCGGTGCTTTCCTGCTGGGAATGGCGAACTTCGGCCAGTTCCTGCTCTTTTTGCTCCAAAGCATCTTTCCACTCTTGCGCCCGTTGTTCCCACGCGGCTCTCGCTTCTTCCAATTGCTGATGCTCGTGGAGCAGTTGTGCTTCCCGCTGGCCTGCCGAGGAGATTTGATGCTGCGCAAGCTCCAGCTTCTCGGTCCACTGGCGTACGCTTTCCTGCAGCTGTTGAATCGCATGCTCCTGGTCAGCTACCACCTGGATGAGCTGGGACTCTTTGCGTTTGGCCCCTTCCAGCTGCTGCTCAACGGCAGCCAGCCATTGTTCGTCTACCTGCGGCTCCTGCTCCAGCTGATTTTGCAGGGCAATGACTGTTTCCTGCACAGTGGCTTCCTTTTGCCGGGATTCTTCGAGCTGCTGACGGAGCGATTCCAAGGCTTGATGGAGGGCCGCTTCCTGCTCTTGGTACCCGGCGATTCTCTCGTCCTTATGGCCATTTTCCCGTTCGGCCTCGGCCGCTTTGTGGGCGTATTGCGCTACTTCCTGTTCCAACTCCTGAAGCTTTTGCTTCCAGTGGGCTTCTGCCGCTTCCTGGCGGGCCAGCCATTCTTCCTGCAGCGTGTGAAGAGCGCCATCATCCGCCTGCTCGGAACGCTTCGCCTCGAGCAATTCTCCTCTCAGCTCTTCGGCTTCTTGCCTCCATTTGGCTTCGCGTTCCTTGTAGGCGGAAATGGTCTGTTCCCGTTGCTGCAGCAATGCTTGATGCTTCTCGATCGCTTCTTTCATCTGGGTGAGCTGCTGCTGAGCTGTCTCCCAGTTTTCCTGCCACTCCCGCTCTCTTTCCCGAAGCGCCAAAACAGCTTCCTCGTAATCCTGTACAGCGTTTTGACGGAGATTTTCTCTCTGGCGCAGCGTTTCGAGCTCCTCCTGAAGCTGTTGAATGACCAGACTGTATTGGGCGGCTTTTTCTTCGTAGTAGTACGCTTGTTTTTTCAACAGCAGCAATTTCTCGTTACCGGTTTTCCCTTTTCCGCTCGTGCTGGTGCTGGAGGTCTTTTTTTTGAGCACGTGTTGTCCTCCTTTTTTCGTGTAGGTATCCTCTATAGTCATATGTAACGGGTGGGGATTGGTGCCTGTATTCGCAGCGGCGCGACATGGATAAAAAGAAAGACGGGAGAAGCTGCAGTCTTCTCCCGCCAGATATGGAAATACGGTATTCGTTTACCATTACGGAGTGGTGATGACGATATCCCCGAAGGTGACGCAGTCTGCCACCAGCAATTGTTCGTCTGGAACGACGGTGACGGTTGCGGAGAAGACGAGTACGCCGGCAGGATCTGTCAGGGTGAAGAGGATGACGTCTGGCAGACCGAGGCCCGTTTCGGCTACTGTCAGCGAGTAAGTCAGCGTGTCTTGTGTGCCGGTAGCGGTGAACGTTCTCACACCTGTACCGGTTACCGTGAGTCCTGTCACGATAGCGATACCTGGCAGGACCGTTATGCAAGTAGGCGAGCTGATGGATGTCGGCGAGAAGCTGAAGCTTTGGTCGCCAGGCAGTGCATCAGGCAAGATATTGTCAAAGAAGTTAAAGGTAAACGAGCTGCTGGATGGATCGCAAACCGGACAAATATCTGCGATAAGCTGAATGGTACCGACTGCAGCCACGAGCGGAACACCGATGCTTACGCCCACGCTAGGCACAAGCGCGTTGACAGATGCCTGGCAATCGCAGTTCGCAACTGGGAAGATCGGCGGGCATTGTGGCGGGAACACGAACGGCGGGCAGCGGAAGGAAGGCGTCGGAGATGGGACAGGAATGTTGTTGGGACGAGGCGAGCAGAATTTGGCCAGGACTTCCAGTTTGACTTCCGCTTCGACTTGAACCTCTACGCACACAATGACGTCGAGCTGTACCATGCCACCCAGGAGGACGTTTCCGACCGGGTTGCACTCGAGCGCGCTGATGCGGCAGACGACGTTGTTTTCATCGAGTGGCTCAGGCAGGCACAGGACGACTTCCTGATCGAACTGGACGGTGGTCGTAAATTCGCACAGCGGCGTACCGTCGGCGAAGACGCGGACGAGTACAGTTGCGCCGAATACGAACCGGACGACACCGACGCGAACCGTGGTACCACCGACAACGATACTCTCGCGGCGAATGCTTACGACGTTGCAGGTAGGACCGGGTGCAACCGGCTCCACGCAGGAGATGGTGATTTCTTGGCCGGCACGAATCGCTGCGTCTACCAGAGCTCGACAATCGTCGGGAAGGGCGACCTTATTCCGGTAGCTATTGGCGAGAACGACCCAGTCATACACCTTGTTGACGCGAATGCACTCCGGCTGCAAATTGTTCGGGATCGGCGGAGTAGCGGTTGGCGTCGGTGTAGGGAGCTGGCGACCCTTAATGGGCTTCACTTGATTCACCGTATGAATCCTTCCTTTCCTAGGGGATTTGCTTTGCAGTTACATACTATGTGGGCAACGGTAAATTTGCTTGTCAACGAATGCCCATTTTTAGGTAGATGCAACGTTAAAACGGAATACGGAACTTTTGGAAGAACCAGTTGTCGTCATATTTTCGCTGGGCGAGGTAGCGCATGCGCTGAGCGGCGGCCCCGTGGGTCAGGACGTCGTCGTCGATGTCTGAGGCTTTCGCGTACACAATCAGTTTCTTGCAAGCTTCGATGCGCGGTTCGCTGAAGTGGCTGTAAGCCATCCGCAGCATGTTGTAGTAGACGTGCTCGTGAACGACGGTGTAAGGATGAGACTGTCGGAACAGGTGCAGGATTTTGACCGAAGGCTGGACCATGCACGTATACCCGAAGAGCCACATCTTGATGGAAAACTCGATATCCTCGAATCCCCAGACGCGAAATCCGCGATCAAATCCCCCGACCTTGCGAAAAACATCTTTGGATACGACAAAACAGCCGCCGGGCAAGACGGCGACCGGCGATGGCTGGTGAGGATTCGGATTCCAGACGACGCCGAGGCGATGGTCGAGTGACTGACCGTATCCGATCTTGTGCGGTTCCGTCAGGGAAGCGATGCCGGGAGCCACGCCGTCTGCCTTCTTGGTGAGAATCAGGTCCATTAACCGATCGATCCAGAAGTTCTCGAACGTCAAATGAGCATCGCAGAAGACGAGGTAGGATCCCTTCGCATGATCGGCTCCGAGATTGCGGGCTGCCGCCGCGCCGATCCCTTCGGTGGTAATGAGTTGGATTTGCGGAGACGGCTGCTGGGTGAGGAAATAGCAACAGTTATCCGTCGAAGCATCGTCGACCACGATGACTTCGTAAGAATGATTGGTCCGGCAGTTAAAAAGGGAGGTGATGGTGGCACGCACGTTGTCTCCCTCGTTTTTTACGGGAATGATGATGGAGACCAGCGGCGTATGCTGGACGGACATTTGACCACTCCTTTCTCCCTGCCATGGTATGCGTGAGGCCATTTGGTGGAACGCCCAGAGGGAAAATTGCAATCCGGCGTTTCACTCTTGGGAATAGGCATTCATACAATAAGGCGGGCGAGTATCGACAGAGTCGTGAAGGAGTGACAGGGATGGACGTCGAGGTTTACTATGGCGGGCAGCGTGGCGGCGTGATGCCGTATACGGCTCTGCCTGCGTTTCGTCTGTTTTGCAAGCAAAACGGGTTCCAGCTGAAGTGGGACCCCAAAGAGAGACGGGTTGATCTGGACTCGGGGCTGAAGGGGAGAGTGTGTGTCCTCTATGCGGGAGCGGTCTCGGATGGTTCCGTACACGAGAGGGAAATTGCGGAAAAAGTGCAGCGTTTTGTTTCGGATTACGGGTTGGAGGTCGTCTTCGGCCGCAAAGGAGACGCTGCCTCGAGGGAAGCCGATGTCGCCATTCGCATCAGCGTCAAGGAGATGCGCACACTGGAAAAGCCGAAAATCGTGTTGCATCAGCCCGACGACCGTCGAGAGCTGGCGAGGTCCCTGCAATCAGAGCTGAGACAGACGGGAATGGCTTGCCTTCTCAAAGGGAGCAAACCGGCAAAGCTTTCCGGTACGGCCGTTCACATGCAGCTGCAAATCCCGCAATTTACGGAAATATATAAGCGAAAAGCGTACGTGGAGAAGGTTGCGTTTTATTTGGCGTCCGGTATCCTGAGCTACTTCCAGGAAGATCAACGCATTTTGCCTTTCGCCTATTTGCCGCCGAACTTGATTAAATTGTTCTTTGACAGTGTCTTGCAGGGCCAGCCGCATTTTGCCTCGCTGGTGCCGGCAGAACGGCAGATGGATGAGGCGGATCTGTTGGAAGAAGCCGAAAGCATCCAGGAAGCTCCGAATGAGCCGGCTCGGGTATATATACGGATGGAAGAGGAAGAGGATGAAGATGAGGACGAGGACGATTGGGTGGAATGGAAAGAAAGAGAGGGAGGTACGTACCAGAAATCAAGCACGAATGGGGATGACATAGAAAATCAGGTGGAGCCTGATCGACTGGAAGCAGTGGAGCCTGATGAAATGGCTACAGAGGCAGAAGCGGACCAGCACATTGAAGTGGACGCGGAGGCTGACGGAATCACCCAGGTCCAAGCAGATACGCAGGTCGAGGAGGAAATTGTTGGTAAAGCAGCCGCACAGGTCCAAACAGACATGGTCGCGGAAGCCGGCGAGCAGGTCGTGGCAGAAATGGGGTCTGAAGCAGCCGCACAGTCTGATTCTGTCGACTTTGCCGTAGATGACGATTCAGAGAATGCCGGCGACGAGGGACGGGATGTATTTCTTGACGACCAGGCCGAAGAGCTGATGGAGGAAGATTTGGTGCTGACCATTCACGGCCACCAGCCAACACCCGAGCAAGTGGAAGAAGCCGCTGCTTCCGTGGCAGAACAAGGAGTACATCTGGCTGACCCGGTCCTGGAAGAAGCAAGGGTAGAGGCAGAGGTGTTTTTTGATTACACCTTGATCCACACGGACTCTGAGGAAAGGCCCTATCTCTTGATCGGCACGTTGCAGGTGAAAAATACGGGGACCGAGGCTCTTTACAATCCGATCGTCTGCCTGAAAGTCAATCCGTTCGACTCGATCAAGATGGGAGGACAGATCCTTCCGCCCAAGTTCGTGGACACGATGGCCGTCCAAGGATCGAATGGCATGCTCGGATGGAGGTATCTCCACGACGATTGGTTCGCGCAGGCACGGGAGCGAGGAGAGTACTGGATCGCGCCGATTCAGCCCGTCCAAATCGAACCGAAGGCGACGGAGTCGTTTCAAAACTTCCAGATATCCTTTCTCAAGCAGGCTGCCGGACAGTCTGTCATTGTCGAGGGGATGGTGCTTTGCAACGACCAGGAGGCCCATTTTTTCGCCAACAACCGGATTGCCATCACGTTCTGAATGAGAAAAAGCCCACCATTTCCTTACGGGATGGTGGGCGCAACTGATTACTTTTTCAGGAACATTTGCACGAACGTTTTTCCGTATGGGCCGCCATTCACGACAGCGATCCCGACGTAATCGTAGGTGCCGCTCAAAATATTGGCTTTGTGCCCCGAAGAGTTCATAAACATCTGATGGGCGCCGCTGACCGTCGGGTTCTGGGCGATGTTTTCAGCGGCCGCGATGTAGCCTATGCCGAACGTATCCATCATCTGGAACGGAGAGCCGTACGTGGGAGACGTGTGGCTGAAGTAGCCCTTGTCTACCATCTCTTGTGCTTTCACTCGTGCGACTTTCGTCAGCTGCAGGTCCACTTGGTAGGGAGCAAGCCCGCGACTCGCACGCTCCTGGTTCACCAGCTGCACCATCTCTTTTTCATCCGCCGTCAATTCGGACGGCAGGGGAACTTGCGCGTTGGAATTTTGGCCGGAGCCGGAGTTTTGGGAAGAATGGTTATTGTTGTTGCTGGTGTTATTGTTGTTATTTTGCGAAGGAGCGGAAGGCTGCGACGGATTGGCGTCCGGTTTGTGGTTCTTGTACTGGTCCGCGATCGTGCTGTAGGTCTTCGCGTCTGCTTCTCCTGTCAGCGTCTGTTTGTTGCGGGATTGGAACAGCATGACGGCAAACCGGGTCGACTCGTCGTAGGTGCCGGTCGCAGTCACCTTGTAGCCAAGCGTGGCGAGCATTTTTTGCAATTCTTTGACGCGATCGCCTGTAGAGCCCAGTTTGAGGGTAGCAGTTTGATCAGGAGTGCTCGGTTTTGCGGGAGAAGTCGGCTTGGTATCCGGCTTTTGAGGCTTTTGGGCCGCGTTGTAAACCTGCTTGAGCTTGTTGTACGTGGTCAGATTGACGACGCCCGTCTGCCGGAGCTTGTATTTCTTCTGAAATTTCTTGACGTTGTACGCCGTGTAGCTGTTGTACAGCTTGTCCACTTTCAGCTTGTAGTCGAATTTCAAAGCGTCGAGCATCTTTTCGACTTCCAGGACTTTCGAATGGTTCATTCCTTTTTTCAGAGGAGTGAACGTCGCGGCTTTTGCATGTGCTTGTTGTCCGATCATGGTGAAGGAGACGGACAGAGAAAGGATTGCTGCAATCTTCGTAAAGTTGCGATTCATGTCATCACGCCTTTCGCTGGTTTGTCGTGTCCAATGGTAACAAACTGGCGCAAAGGCCGGAAAGTGAAAATTACTGGAAAGGGATGGAGAGAGATGTACGACATCTCCTGGATCGACTTGACCATACTCGTGCTGGCCAGCTTCCGTCTCACCCATCTGATCGTATTTGACGAGATCACATCGTTTCTGCGCGACCCCTTTATTTCCGTGACCTTCGAGATGGATGCAGCCGGGGGGATGACACGCCAGCTGACATTCAAAGGGGGGCCGATTCGCCAGTGGATCGGCCAGCTGCTCAGCTGCTACTGGTGCGTCGGCATTTGGGCAGCGCTCTTCATCGTTCTGCTTTATTTTTATGTACCGGCCGCGTATCCCTTCCTGCTCCTGCTCGCAATCGCGGGAGCGGCGGCCGTGATCGAAACCAGGCTGTACATGGGGTAAGGTCAGTTGCGGAACGCCCGGTAGACGATCGTCTCTTCGTGCGTCAGCGGAATGAGGTCTTCCGCCATATAACCGCCGACCGGCTTGTTTTCCACTTGAGGGAGAGCCGGTGCTCCGACGCTGGTCGAAGAGATGTCGATGCGATGTGTCAGGCTGCGCGGATCCAGCGGGATCTCCAGGGCGAAAAGCGCTCTAGTGACGGTGAAGCGCTTGGCCAGCGCGCCGTTCACAAGCGCGGTCAAGGTAAAAGGCTTGGGCAGCTGCATCGGGACGCCGGGGATCTTGCCCTTTACCAACAAAATCTGGGCGGGTGCGTCAGGGTCGGACTCCATCGTGGCTCGCAGGATCGGAGGCGCCCACATGTCCACATATCGATTCATTCCGGTGATTCTCGTGGAATTCGATCGAAGCGTCTTCAGCTGCCTGAGCAAATCAGTCACGGCCATTCCCCGGTAGTGGGGGAGGTAGGATACCCAGCCCGGCGGTATGGCCGAGTAGTGCTTGGCCAGTGATTTCAATACTTCCGGCACACCGACGGAATGCCATTGGGTCGCGGATTTGCATGCGCCGTGTATGCGGGCGTTGGCCAAATACTCCCCTACAAACCCAATCGGATACGCTTTGGCAATTCGCATCCACAGCTCGTAATCCATGCAAAACTGGAGCTTTTCATTGACGCCGCCCATCTGCCGGAACACGTGGGTGCGTATGAAAGCGGACGGCTGGCAGATGACGCAGGACTGGAACAGTTTTTTCGCGTCAGCCTTTTCCGACGGATACGTGCTGTAGGCCTGGCCCGCCTCATCCGTGACCCGGCCCAGTCCATGAATCATTCCGCAGGCGGGCTGCTGCTGAAAGGCATGCACAGCCTTGCGGATCGCGCCAGGCAAATACGTGTCATCCGAGTTCAGCCAGCCGATGATTTCCCCTTGGGCCATAGCGAGCCCCTTGTTGATCGCGTGTGATTGTCCGTTGTCCGGCTCGGAAACAAAGCGGAAACGGGGGTCTCTTTGCGCGTATTCCTGCAAAATGGAGAGAGTCTGATCGGTGGAGCCTCCATCCACGACGATGTGTTCGAGGTGCGGATAGTCTTGGCTCAAGACGCTATCTATCGTATCGCGGATGAACTTTCCCTGGTTGTAGGAGGGGGTAATGACAGATACAAGTGGCAGCGGTGACAGTGGCAGTGACAACAGAAACACTCCCTTGCGCGAAATCTATGGTACGTGTACATGAAGCGTGCTACGAGCAGTTTATGTCCAAGAGCTCCATTCCGCATCCGGACGGCTGCCCGATTATTTGTTGCAGGCTGCATTTCCGCATAGAAAAACAGGTGCCTCCGGCAGCTTGCGCCGGCTTTGCACCTGTTTTTTTGCCGGTTAAAGGTAGTCCGGCACCAGACCCGGGTTGCGAAACACCCTGATCAATTCCGCATACGCTTTCTGGTCGATCGCGCTTCCTGGAATTGCCCGGGCCACCAGACTGACACGGCCTGCGTCGTAATGGCTCCGTTTGCCGGACGGGATGGTCCGGATCGACTCGGGTATCGGTTCGAACAAGGTACCTCGGAGCATTTCGATCAAGCACGGAACGGTGGGCAGCCACCAGGTCGTGTCGTCGGGGTAGATACGGTCCATTTTTCCAGGAGGACCGTTGTACACCATCATCGATTGGTTCATGTCGAGAATGCAAGCGGTCTCGAGCAGCAAATGACCGCCCGTTTTCAAGACGCTCCTGCTCTGGGACAGCGTCCAGAGCGGGTCGCGAAGATGGTAGAGCAGCCCGAGATGCTGCACGATGTCAAATTTGTTGTGGTAGATTTGCTGTGGAAAAGGAAGACCGTTTGTAAAGTCGTCCATCAAGAGGACCTGCAGCCCTTCCCAAAGCTTGTAAGGAGTAATGTTGTAGAGCGGCAGGACTTTGCTTTCCAAAATTTGTTTACAAAACTCAAAGTTCTGGTACAGTGGCTGCATGCAGTCTGTGGCCACGACCAAGCTGGCGCCGAGCTGCTCGGCTTCGAACGACCACATGCCGTCGAAACTGGCGAGGTCCAGAACTCGTTTGCCTGCATAGGACAGATACGACCTGGATTGGCGAGTCATGTTCCACAAGTCGGTCAGCTGCTCGATCCCGGGCGTGACGATGCCGGGCCGAAGCGTGATTTTATGATACCAGGCCCGTTTTTGTATCTCGGCGACAATTTCATCATTCGTCCAGTGCCTTCCCATCACGGTTTTCCCCCCTTGTTTCACGTCCATATTCCCTGGTTCTTTTTTGCTGGAACGGAATATTTACTTGCCGTATACCATATGTACAAGACATCTGGGTTGAACCGGTATAGAAACATTATTTTTGTCTCAAACAGGGAATTTGCGCGATTTGCACGTGCGGTCGGGGGCGGCTGTCCGGTTCTCGCTGCTTTCTCCATACATAAAGTATGGCAGGGAAAGAGGAGAGAGGAGTCGTGAATCAATGTCTTTGCCTATCGTTTTCATGCATCGGGGGGATGACGAATACCTCGCATACAGTTTGGCCCAAGCCATGTGGAGCAACCCCAGGTCTCCCATCCTGTTGTTCGGGAAGCCGGCCAACCAGAAATTCGCCCAGAACGGGATCACCCATGTCATGATGGACGATTACATGGGCTCTGCCAGGGAGTTTGCCAAGGTATACAGGCATATCCATCACATGCCCTACGAATACAACCTCTTCTGCTTTCAGCGCTGGTTCATTCTGCGCGATTTCATGAAGGTGCACAACATATCGAAATGCTGTTATCTCGATTCCGATGTGATGCTGTATACGGACGTAAACAACCCGCTTTTTGACACGTTCATGATGGAATTCGTATGGACCAACTTCGTGGAGCTCTCCCGTTTGGAGCAGTTTTGCAGCTTTGTCACGGCCCATTTCGAAAATGTGGCGCTGTTTGGTCAGGTCGTATCGTTCACCCTAAAAAGCAAGGATCATCTGCGATTCGGCATGCCGCTCGTCACCGATATGGTGCTTGGCGTCATGTTTCTTCAGCGATCGCCCGGTTACCGCATGAGCCATGGCCTGTACCACAGCGGCTTCTTCGACGGAAACGTCCAGCAGTCCCTGTTTACGGAGAGCGCGGGAGGAAAGAAAAAAATCTATGTGAGCGACGGTCAGCTCTACTGCAAGCACATCCAGACAAACAGCCGACTTTCTCTATTCTCCCTGCATTTTCAGGGGGATGTGATGAAACACTATATGAAATTTTTCTACTCTCCTGCACTACCCCAGGAAGGGACCCTTTCCTTTGACTATCCATCCTGCCGATGGCTGCCTGCAACCTAGCGGGCAGAAGCCCTGCGGAGCCTGGCGCCTGGGCGCACCAGGCTATTTGCTGTGGGCATCTATCATCTCTTTCGAGTGAATCGACCATTTTGCTGGGACAATAGAGCATCGATATCCCGATACGCATATGATGAGGCAGGCAACGAGAAAAATGGACTGAGGTGGCCTGGATGAAACTGATATTGCTATCGGGTGGTTCAGGAAAAAGACTGTGGCCGCTCTCGAATGATGTCAGATCCAAACAGTTTTTGAAAGTGCTCCACAATCCAGACGGGGAACGCGAGACCATGGTCCAGCGGGTGTGGAGGCAGCTGGCAGCAACGGCATGGCCTCAGCCTGTCTACATTTCCACAGGCAGCGCACACGTCGACTTGATTCACAGCCAGCTGGGAGAGTCGGTTCCCTTGATTGTCGAACCGGAAAAGCGAGATACTTATCCCGCTATCGCACTTGCGGCCACGTATCTTTACACGTGCGAAAACGTCGAGCGCAATGAAGTGATTACGATCATGCCGGTCGACGCTTACGTAGAGCCCCCTTTTCTCGAGAGGGTCAAGGAGCTGGAAAACGTGCTTCGGCTCTCAGGCACAGAGCTCGCCCTGATCGGAGTGACCCCTACCTATCCTTCTACCAAATACGGTTATATCGTCCCTAGCAGGCAGGTCGACTCCGGGGCGGAAGTCCAGCCGTTTTACGCTGTCCAATCCTTCAAGGAAAAGCCGTCGGTCGAGCAGGCGGAAAAGCTGCTGAAGAGGGAGGCTCTGTGGAATTGCGGCGTGTTTGCCTTTCGGCTGGGCTACCTGCTCCGAGAGCTGGAGCGGAAAGGCTTGCCGACGGATTACCATGCAATGCGGCAGCAGTACGCTTCTCTTCCTGCCATCAGTTTTGATTACGAAATCGTAGAGAAGGCAGAAAAAGTAGCGGTAGTTCCTTATTCCGGCTACTGGAAAGACCTGGGAACCTGGAATACGCTGACGGAAGAGATGAACGCGGAGGCAGTCGGGCGGGTATTTCTCGATGAAAGCTGCTCCAACACCCACGTCCTGAACGAATTGGACATTCCAATCGTGTCCATCGGTGTCGCAAACGCGATCATAGCAGCCAGCCCGGATGGCATACTCGTATCAGCGAAAGAGAAAAGCCATCTGGTCAAGGACATCGCCATGGACTGGAACCACCGCCCGATGTATGAAGAGCGGCGCTGGGGATGGTATCAGGTATTGCACTTCCAAAAAACGGAGGAAAAGGGAGAGGTGCTCACGAAGCGGCTGCATATCCATGCCGGAAAACATCTCAGCTACCAATATCACCAGCACCGCAGCGAGGTCTGGACGATCGTGACGGGAGAAGGAGAGTTTGTCTTAAACGATCGCCTGCGCCCGGTCGGTCCGGGTGACGTCCTCGAGATTCCCGTGGGGGCCAAGCATTCGATCCGGGCGTTGAAAGATTTGGAATTTATCGAGGTGCAGATGGGCAGCCGGCTGGTCGAAGAAGACATCGTCCGAATCGGCATGAGCTGGGAGGAAATTGCGGCGCAGGTGAAGCAAATGAGTGTTGCTGATGATTGACCGGGGCTTCTGGAAGCAGAAAAAAGTGTTCGTCACAGGGCATACGGGCTTCAAAGGCTCATGGCTCTGCTTGTGGCTGCACGCTTTGGGAGCAGAGGTCACAGGATTCGCTCTGGCGCCGCCGACCCGGCCCAGCCTGTACGAGACCGGCGGGATGGATGCGTTCGTCCATTCCATCACGGGAGATGTCCGCGATGAGGCGAGGGTACGGGACGCGCTGCGAGATGCAGCTCCGGACATCGTGATCCATATGGCAGCGCAGCCGCTCGTTCGGATGTCGTACCAGAAGCCTGTGGAGACATACGCGGTCAATGTGCTGGGGACGGTCCATGTGCTGGAGGCGGTCCGTCATGCGGTGGAGAGGGGGGCGCCGATTCGGGCTGTCATCAATGTGACGACGGACAAATGCTATGAAAACAAAGAATGGAGCTGGGGGTACCGCGAAAACGACCGTTTGGGCGGGTATGACCCGTACTCGAACAGCAAGGCTTGCAGCGAGCTGGTGACGATGAGCTACCGGAATTCGTTTTTTCCGATCGCCGATTACGCCGCACATGGGGTAGCGATCGCATCCGCCCGGGCGGGAAACGTGATCGGGGGAGGAGATTGGGCCCTTGATCGGCTGATCCCCGATTGTATCCGTGCACTTACGGACGGAAGCAAGATCCGGATTCGCCATCCGGGGTCGGTCCGGCCATGGCAGCATGTACTCGAGCCGCTGCATGGCTACCTGCTGCTTGCTCAGAAACTGTGGGAGCAGGGAAGCCCCTATGCCAAAGAGTGGAACTTCGGACCGGACGACGCGGATGCCAAACCGGTCCAATGGATCGTCGAGAAGCTGTGCGACAGGTGGGGTGGGAGCCCCGGGTATGAAATGGATGCGGACGGGGCGTGGCACGAAGCGCATCACCTGAAGCTGGACTGCTCCCGAGCGAAAAGCGAGCTGGGCTGGAAGCCGCGGTGGACGATCGAGCAGGCTCTCGACCGCATCGTGGAGTGGCATCAGGCGTATGCTCGCGGCGAGGATGTCCGCGCTCTTTGCCTAAAGCAAATCGAGCGCTTCGAACGAGGCGAGAAGGCTTCGCCGCCGGCCGACAAGCAATGAGGGGAGGACCAAAACCGACATGAAGGTGGTCATACTTGCCGGAGGATACGGGACGAGGATTGGCGAGGAGACGCATATCCGGCCCAAGCCGCTGATCGAGATCGGAGACAGGCCGATCATTTGCCACATCATGTCCCACTACTCGCGGTACGGCTACAACGATTTCATCATTTGCCTGGGCTACAAAGGCTACATGATCAAGGAGTACTTCGCCCATTACTTTTTGCATCATTCCGACGTGACCTTTGACTTCCGCAACCGCAATCAAGTGCTCTACCACCATCATACGACAGAGCCGTGGAAAGTGACCTTGATCGACACCGGAAAAGATACGGCGACCGGAGGCAGAGTCAAGCAAATCCAGCGGTACGTCGGAGAGGAAACATTCATGCTCACGTACGGCGACGGCGTGTCCGACATCGATATCCGGCAGCTGGTGCAGTTCCACCGCTCGCACAAAAAGCTGGCGACGATCACTTCTACACAGCCGCCAGGAAGGTTCGGCGCATTGGAGTTCGCAGACGATGACCAGTCCGTGACGGGCTTTCGCGAAAAGCCGAGAGGGGACGGCGGATGGATCAATGCCGGATTTTTTGTGATGGAGCCAGGCGTTTTCGACTACATCGATGGGGACGACACCGTCCTGGAAAAGGAGCCGCTGGAAGCCCTGGCTCGATCTTCGCAGCTCATGGCCTTCAAGCATACCGGCTTCTGGCATCCGATGGACACCCTGCGGGACAAAAACTACCTGGAAGAGCTGTGGAAGTCGGGCAAGGCCAAATGGTAACGGCCAAAGTCAACGGAAAAGGATCAAGAGGGGGCTGCAAAACGAATGTTGACGCAAAACAGTGAAGAATTATTTGCTTCCATCGGGCCTGGCGATATCGCCATCGACTGCGGAGCAAATATCGGGGAAGTGACGCAAAAACTGGCCGACAAGGGAGCTCTCGTATTTGCGTTTGAGCCGAATCCGTTTGTCTTCCAAACCCTCTGGAACCGGTTCAAAGGCTATCCGAATGTGATCTGCATAAACAAAGGGGTATGGCACGAGAATTACCAGCTGCGCCTGTACCTGCACCAGAATTACCAGCTGGACCCGGTCGGGTCGGCTTACGCTTCCTCTATCCTGGCCCAACACCCCGTCACGGACCAAAACCATTTCGTGGTCGCCGAAATTATCGATCTGACGCAGTTTATCGACAGTCTGGACCGCGACATCAAGCTGATCAAGATCGACATCGAAGGGGCGGAATTCGAGCTGTTGCAAAAGATCGTGGACAAAGGGCAGCATAAGCGCGTGGAAAAAATTGTGGTAGAGAACCATGAATGGCTGATCGAGCACTTAAAGCCAATTGCGGCGAATTTCCGCAAACGCATGGCCGAGGAGAACATTCAGAACATCGACTTGAACTGGGTATAGGCCGATGCGGGTGCTCATCACCGGGGCGACCGGCTTTATCGGGAGCCATCTCGTCAAGGGCCTGCTCGCGGACGGCCATTCGATCTTTATCCTCAAGCGGAGCGGCTCGGATTGCTCGCGGCTCGCAGATGTATGGAAGGATCTAACCGCCGTCGATCTGGACCGGGGACGGTGGCAGTCCCTGTTTGAGCGAGGAGGGGGAGTGGAGGCGATCATCCATGCCGCGACCAGCTACGGCCGGCATGGTGAAAGCCTCGCGGAGCTGGTGCAGGCGAATGTCGCCTTTCCCTTGCAGCTGCTGGAGCTGGCGCAAAGGCAAGGCACTGCCCTGTTCATCAATACCGATACGTTTTCCAGCGCTCCTGCCGTCCTTTCCGCCCATTTTCGAGGCTACAATCTGACCAAGCGGCAGTTTCTCGAATGGGGCAAGGAGATTGCGGCGACCCGTGCGTCTCTTTGTTTTCGGAACATGCGGCTGGAGCATGTATACGGGCCGTTCGACGGGGAGAAAAAATTCGTCCCGTCCGTCATCAAGAGCTGTCTGGACCATGTCCCCGAGCTGAAGCTGACAGCGGGGGAGCAGCGGCGCGATTTCATATATGTCGAGGACGTCGTCGCTGCCTATCGGACTGTGCTCGCGCAGGGATTGAACCAAGGGTGCTCGTTTGCGGAATACCAGGTGGGAACGGGAGTGGCGACCTCCATTCAGGAGTTTGTCCGGCTCGTCCACCGCTTGACGGACTCCCGGACGAACCTGTCATTCGGTGCGCTTCCCTATGCGGATCACGAGATTATGCTTTCGAAGGCAGACAATGCGGGGCTCCGGGAGCTGGGATGGTCCTGGAAGGTGGGGCTGCCGGACGGGATCGGGAAAATAGTGGAGAGTATGACAGACCGGTAAGGGTGAGACTCTGGCTCCCTTGCCGGTTTTTTCATGAGCGGGATCGGCTGCAAACAAAAAAACATGGCCAATTGCAGCCATGCGGACGAGCGTATGCTTTCAGGCGAGGAACGTCTTGTTCGTGCAAAACAGATCGCCGTGGAAAGGCTTCATTTCTTCCAGCAGCTGATTGTAGTTGTTGATCTTGACGATCGTGTCGTCCCGTTTCAGCAGATAGATGTGGGAGAACAGCTTTTCCAGCAGCACGTACAAGACGAGCGGATGCCGGTTGAAATTGTCTCTCATGCTCTCGAGGTTGAACTCGACGATGAGGTCGGGATTCCACTTTCGCAGCGTGTTGATCGCATGTTCCAGGACGATCACTTCCGAGCCCTCTACGTCGATTTTGATCAGGTCTACCCGGGGGATCATGTTCATCTCCACCCAGTCATCCAGCCTCACGCAGTTGATATGCTGGTTGGACTTCGCAATGACCATCTCATCCTGGGGAATGAACGACCACCCTCCGCCCCTTTCATCCTCGTGAAAATGAATGGTGCCGTTGCGATCGAACACACCGAGATGGAGAGGCTCGATATTGTCGATTTGGTTTTCGGCGATCGTCTTCACCAGGTACGCGTAGTTGACGTTGGATGGCTCGAAGGCGTATACCTTCCCTTGCGGCGCCAAATAGCTGAGGGCCAGCGAGATGGTTCCGAGGTTGGCCCCGATGTCCAGACAGATGAAGTCCGGCTGGACGACCCTTTTCAGTGGGTTGATGACATAATGCTCGTAATAGCCGTTCTCCGTCTCGATAAAATGGAGAACGCTCTGGTCGGTTTCGCTGCCGTACACGGCAAACGATTTTTGGTCAAACGGCAACAGGAAATTCACTTTTTTCAATGAGCTCGTCGCTCCTTCGGTTAGTTTGCAGATGCGGATAATGTCATTTTGAACGAAGAAAGACAGATCGGGCCGCAAGCGGTGGACAAATTCTTCCAGCTGCTGGATGGTCGGATAGCCCTTTAACAAAGGGTTCTGCCCGATAAAGCAACGCGCGTCATCGATGAGAATGACGTGATTGGGGACGGAGTGACGCAAGATCGCCTCGAGCTCCTGCAGGATGGGCGTATCGACATCACCGCGTGCCGACTCCAGGGACAAGGGGATATAGTGGCCGTCCAGCCAGAACAGACAAGGCTCCGTGATCGACTGCAGCAATTCGGGCAAGACTCGGCCGCTGTCCCCATGGATGATTTGGACATGGGGATCTGCTGCAAAGAGGTTCGCTGCGGCTTGGTGGAGCTGTTCATCGAGCTCGATGGAAATCACACGCTGGAAGGCGTGCTTGATCGCCTGGACCATGTCCCCGCGGAATGTCCCCGATTCAATGAAAGTGCGGATTCCGTGTCCGCTGGCGTACATCTGGATCGTGGATACCTTCAAGTGGTAAGTCGGGCTTTCCAGCATCCAAAAATCCCACGCTTCCTGCGCGGTCAGCGGGTACGGGACGCGCCTTTGTTCTCTCCACATCTGCACGATTTCCTTCATGCGCGACATCATGATTCCTCCTTTCTCATCCTATGATGGAACCACCGAACGGAATACAGCGAGTGTCTCTCGGGCGCATTTGTCCCAGGAAAATCTCTTCGCCTGTACGTTGCCTTTGGCGATCAGATCCGCTCTGATTTCCGGCTGGAGAATGGCCGCCAGCTTGACTGCGATGTCTTCCGGCATGTTTGGATCAAACAGGAGAGATGCGTCGCCGGCCACTTCCGGAATGCTCCCGCAATTGGAGCTGGTGATCGGGATTTGAGAGCGCATCGCCTCTACGAGCGGAATCCCGAAGCCTTCGAACAGGGACGGGAAACACAGGAATCCCGCGTTGCGGTACAAGTAGGGCATCTCGCCCTGGGGGACGTAGTTCAGCCATTTGATCTGATCCCACAGATGCTGCTGGGAAATGTAGCCCACGACATTCTCGTTTGCTTCCTGGGCGAAGCCTGTGAAGACCATCGGGATGCGGAGGCCGTATTTCTCCCGCAAGATGACAAGGGCTTTCAGAAGGTTCAGGTGGTTTTTATGGTGCCAGGTATTGGCCGGAAAAAAGCCGTAGCCTGGGCTTAGTTGATATTTCTGGATGACGTGCTGGTTGAGCGCTTCATCGAAAGGCAAGGAAAATTCTTTGGAAGCATCCAGGTGAATGGCGTGCACTTTATGATCGGGCAGGCCGTATTTCTGGAGAATCGTCTGCTTGGAAAATTGCGAGAGCGTGAGTACGGCGTTTGTACGAAGGGCGGACGAGCGATAATTGTCCAGCCGCCATCTCAGGGAGTGCTGATCAAAAAACTGCGGATAGTATTCGTGCTGAATGTCCGGGATATTGATCACGCTGGGAATGGGAACGTCGGGCGGATTCAGGACCAGCAAGGGACAAAACCAGAGCTGCAGCTTCAAGGCGCGAATGTAGTGGTGAAAGATGTGATAGGGATTGGTGTTCTCCGGAATCATGATCTTGTGCACGTTGCCTGCCGCTTCGAACGTGTGGAAATTATGGTTGGTCAAAAACAGAAACCACGAATGGCCGTCCCCCGCCTTCATGGAGTAAGCGAGCAGATTGCGCACGTACTGCTCCATGCCGCCGATTTTTCCGGGAATGACCGATATCAGGTTGATGCCGATTCTCATCAGCAAATCCCCCCTTTCCTAGCTCTGATGATTGCGGTACCAGTCGATCGTCTTTCTCAGACCGTCGACCAGCGAGGTTCTGGCTTCAAAGCCAAAGCTGTCTTTTGCTTTGCTGACGTCCAGGAGGCGTCTCGGCTGCCCGTCCGGCCTGTGCGAATCCCAGACGATCTTTCCACAGAAGCCGGTCAACTCCTTGATCGTCTCTGCCAGCTGCCGGATGGTCGTCTCCTGTCCGGAGCCGATATTGACGGGATCCGACCTGTCAAACAGGCGTGTCGCGGAAACGATCGCTTCCGCCGCGTCTTTTACGTAAATAAACTCTCGGGTCACCTCTCCCGTCCCCCAGAGAACGATGCTGTCTGCGCCACTTTGCGTCGCTTCCACACATTTACGGATGATTGCCGGGATGACGTGGGACGTTTCCAAGTCGAAGTTGTCGCCGGGGCCGTACAGATTGACAGGGAGCAAAAAGATCGAATTGAAGCCGTATTGTTCGCGGTACGCCTGCGACTGGACCAGCATCATTTTTTTCGCCAATCCGTAAGGGGCGTTTGTCTCTTCCGGATAGCCCTCCCACAAGTCCTCTTCGCGGAACGGTGCGGGCGTGTATTTGGGATACGAACAGATGGTGCCGATGGCCACGAATTTTTCGACGCCGAACAGGCGGGACTGTTCCATGAGCTGAGCGCCCATGATCAGATTGTCGTAAAAGTACTTGCCGGGATTTTTTTGATTGGCCCCGATTCCGCCCACGACTGCCGCCAAATGGATGATGACGTCGGGTCGGAAGGTTCGCAGCATGGTTTGAATGTCGTGCTCCTTGCGAAGGTCGTAGTCCCGACTTCGGGGGACGAAGACGTGCTCACAGGACATCAGGTGCAGCTGCTCTACGACGTGTCTTCCCAAAAATCCGGCGCCGCCGGTGACGACGATGCGCTTCTGTGCCAGGTTCAGCATGGATCCACCTTCCTTTCGTTTCCGGCTGTCAATAACGGGGAGCGGGAATGCGGTTGTTCACCCAGTTTTGGATGTGGGTTGGGCCTTTGGTAAACTCCTGGTAAAATTTGTATTCCTCCGCAGAAAGCGGGAGGACGTGCGTGGCGTGGTAACTGACCGAGCGGGGGCTGCCGTCTGGTTGCGTACTGATCGTCTGGCGATTGCAGATCAGGCTTATTTCGCACTCTGGCCCGCGGGAGCTGATCGGAATGACGACGTCAAAATGAGGCGTAGTCACCTTGAAATGGTGAGCAACAGATCCGTTGACCAGGACGTGAAAATGCAGGATGGGGTCGTTGAGCGCGTTCGTCCCCTTTAACACCAATGCTTGCATCGGGTTCGCAGGCGGCACTTCAAGCGAAAGACGCAAGTGCTGGGGCGCCCACAGGTCCGAAAAACGGTTGGATGCGACAATTCGAGGCCCCTTGCCGAAGGCGTCGTACTGTTTGATTTTTTGCAGAAACCAATGCGCCCCTTTGTTGTAATGCTTGGTCGTGTAGTGTTGAAGCCACTCGTTGGAGACGGTCCCGAAGTGCTTGACGCTCGTTCGCAAAATTTCCGAAAAGCCGGGCTCCAGCTCGTTGACAAACGTCTTGCAGGCGGCGTACAGGCGCGAATGGGCCAAATAGTCATCGATCGTACCGATAGGGTAGTGCAAGGAAATCCGGTTCCACAAATCGTAGTCCATGCACCAGTCGTGGTTCTCATCCACGCCCCCAACCGCTTCGAATGCATGCTTTCGCAGGAACGCGGCGGGCTGGCAGATGATATTGAGATGAAACAGCTTTTTTCGGTCGAACTCCATCCAGACGTAGGGATACTTCACTTTGTTGTTTTCGTCGATATGGAGCCCTTTTCCGTACACGACTCCCCAATCGGGATGGGCGAGCAGGGCGGATACGGCCTTTCTGATTGCTCCAGGAAAATACGTGTCATCCGAATTCAGCCAGCCGATGATTTCCCCTCGGGCCATCCTCAGCCCTTTGTTGATCGCGTGCGATTGACCGCGGTCCGGCTCGGAAACGTAACGGAACCGCTCCCCCAGATGACTGTACTTCTGCAAGATCGCCAGTGTGCCATCCGTGGATCCGCCGTCCACGACGATGTGTTCGATGTTCGGGTAGTCCTGAGAAAGAATGCTGTCGATGGTTTGCTGGATGAAGGCGCCCTGGTTAAAGGAAGGCGTGATCACGCTGACGAGTGGCAGCGAGTCAGTCATGGCTGGTCACCTCCTGCTTGTTGTTGTTCGCCAATGATCCGGCGCCAGTAATTCAGCAAGTCTTCCATCGACTGCTGAAACGAAATTTCCGGTGCCCAGCCGGTCTTGCTCCTGAAAAGAGCCGATTCGCCAAGCACGATCTCGACATCGGAAGGGCGAAGCCGCCGGGTGTCGACGTGAATCTCCACATGGATCGCCGTATGGGCGAGCAGTGTTTTCAGCATCTGCTCAATGGTAATGCTCGTGCCGGAGGAGATGTTGTACACGTCGCCCGGGTCTCCCCGCTCCAGCGAGAGCCAATACGCCCGGACGATATCGCGCACGTCCGTAAAATCTCGGACGGCTTGAAGATTGCCGACATGTACGCGGGGGGGCTGCATGCCTCGTTCGATCTGGGCGATCTGTTTGGCGAAGTTGGAAGTCACGTAGCATTCCTCCCGGCGCGGTCCCGTATGATGGAAAGCTCGTGTGCGAATGATTTTCAGGCCGTAGCTCTGATAGTATTGATAGCCGAGAAAGTCTTGGGCCACTTTGCTGACGGCGTACGGATTGAGCGGCCGCAGAGGATTGTCTTCCCTGATTGGCGTTTCGTTTGGGTGGACCAGGCCGTACTCCTCGCTGGAGCAAGCAATTTGTATTTTGCAATCGATCTCGTGTTTCCGGACAGCCTCCAAAATATTCAGCTGCCCCACCATGTTGTTCACGAGCGTATCAGCGGGAGAGTGCAAGGAAGTAGGGACAAAGCTCTGGGCGGCGAGGTGGAAGATCAGATCGGGCCGTATTTCTTTGATGAGACGGTCGACGGACTCCGCATCTGTCAGATCGCACTTCTCAAGCCGTACATCGGCAAAGAGCTGGCGGTGCGAATCCAGACGGGTCTGGGACCGAAATGTCCCGAACACCTCTACATCTCCCCGGGATAGGAGATACTCGGCCAGGTGACTTCCGGCAAATCCGCTGACTCCGGTAATCAGTGCCTTCATGTGGCGAAAACCTCCTAAGAGCACAGGATCGTCTTCGGATGGCAAACAGCTTAACATATTATCGATATGAGCCAGTACGAGAAGTCGTCACGGCAGCTGTCTCGGTATACGTGGCGGCCGGGGCAGCCGTCTACTCCGGGACGGGGAGCCATTGGCACGAGCCATAATCGAAGGAGTGGGGCGAAGCATGACGAGGCAAATTCGGCGACAGAAAGAAAGGGATGTAGGCTTTTGCGCTTCCTTGAAAATGCAGGGAGTTTGCTTTGAGATACCGATCGGTGCCCAAGACCTTGCAGGCGAGTGTGCCGTTTACCAGATACATCCTCTTTTTGCCCTCCAGCATCTCGATGGCGGGGCAGGAGGGGGCGAGCGGGCAGCTCAGGTTGTGATCGAAGAAAGAGTCGCCGAACAGCCCGAACGTACTGTTCTTTCGCAAGAAGTAGTTGTGGTAATGGATGCATGTCACCATGTCGGAAAGAGGAACATTGCCGATTTCTTTCGAGTAGTCCAGCAGTTTTTGCAGCAAACGCGGATCCGTGAAGTGGGCGATCATATAATGACAGAATCGGTCGAGAGTGGCGACATCGCAAAACGTTGTCCAAGAAAACTCCAGAAGCAGGTCCTGGTATTCGGGAGGGTTGACGTCGGCGTAGAGCAGCACGTCCGAGTCCAGGTAGTAGCATTGGGAGATATGATTTCGTCTGAGGAAATCCCGCAAGATAAACCATCGCTGAAAGCAGAACAGATTGTAGGTGTAGTCGTTGGAGGAGAGGTGGCGATAGAAATTCGCAAACAGCTGGGCGCTCTGGCCGTAGTCCTGGATGAGATGATGCTCGGCCTGCGGCGGGCAATGCTTGGCATTCTCCTTTGTTCCGATCAGGATGACCCGGGAAGCCGGATTGCTGATTCTGGCCTGCTGCAGGCAGGCGCCCAAGTGCTCTTCATCCGCACGGTGAATAAATAGGATCGGAATGCTCATCAGATCAGCTCCTCTATGGATAAACAAAAGACGGGCAAAATTTGCTTTTATCATATGTGCCTGAAAAGAAGGAAGCAACGGCGTCAGCCTTTCGGGCTGGACGATTCCTTTCCCCTTCTTGACCGCCTGTTTTTTGCTGGGCTCCGTCGACAGCGATGCTTTTTTCAAAGGGAAGTCATACGCTAACGAAGAAGAGCAGCGAAAGGAGTGTGGGGGAGGGATGGATTCCCTTTCGTTCTATGAAAAGCGAATGTATTCGCAAAACGGAGAGGACGGGATCATCGAGGAGCTGTTTGCCCGCATCGGGACAACCAATCGGCTATGCGTCGAATTCGGAGTTTCGGATGGCTTGCAGTGCATGTCCCGCCATCTACTCGTACATCATGGCTGGTCGGGCTTGCTGATCGAAGCGGATCCCGACTGCTTTTGCCGATTGGCGCTGCATTTCGGTCAAGCTCCCGGTGTGAAACTTTGCCATTCTCGCGTGACGAAAGAAAACATCGCTACTCTCTTTCGTGAAAACGGCGTTCCTGACGAGTTTGACTTCCTGTCAATCGATATAGACGGCAACGATTATTGGGTCTGGCAAGCGTTGCACGAGTGGAAGCCGCGGGTCATCGTCATCGAATACAACGCTTCGTTTCCTCCGCCGCAAAAAATGGTCATTGCGTACGACCCCGATTTCAGATGGGACGGGACTTCCCATTTCGGCGCGAGTCTCAGTTCTTTGGCAGAATTGGGAAAGCGGCTGGGCTATGCCTTGATCGGTACGGACACATGCGGGGTAAACGCCTTTTTTCTGCGCCGTGACCTGCTGGAAGTCAGCAGATTTGCCGAATTGACTCCCGAGCAGGCTTATCACGCTCCCGCTTACGGCCCCGACGGGGGAGGGCACCCCAGAAGAAACGGACCTTATTTGGACATCTAGACCGGGTGAGGTTCCAATTGGCACCAACTTTCGGCCATCACAATATACAGTGGAGAGAGCGGTTTTTGATGCCTAGCAAGGGGGTGGATCGATCGTGAAGACAGCTTTCCTGACGGGGATCACGGGTCAAGACGGAGCCTATTTGGCGAAATGGCTGCTGGAAAAAGGGTACCGGGTAGTCGGACTGGTCCCCCGGCGCAGCACGGTGGACCGATGGCGGTTGGAGTACTTGAACATTGCGGACGACGTGGAGTACAGGGAAGGTGACCTCTTGGACGTATCCTCGCTGACTCGCGCGATCAAGGCGTGCAAGCCTGACGAGGTCTATCACTTGGCGGCGCAGAGCTTTGTCGGCTCCTCGTGGGAGCAGCCGATTTTGACCGCCCAAGTGACGGGGCTGGGCGTCCTCCACGTGCTGGAGGCCATTCGCGAGACAGATCCCGGAATCAAGATGTACCAGGCTTCTTCGAGCGAGCTGTACGGCTTGATTCAGGAGCCGCGGCAGACGGAGGAGACGCCGTTTTATCCGCGGAGCCCGTATGCCGTCTCCAAGCTGTTCGGCTACTGGATGACGAAAAATTACCGGGAGAGCTTTCGGATGTACTGCTGCAACGGCATCCTGTTCAACCACGAGTCGCCCTTGCGCGGGTTGGAGTTCGTGACGAGAAAGGTGACGCACGCCGTCGCCCGGATCGCCGCCAACCAGCAAAAGGAGCTTCGGCTGGGCAATATCCACGCCAAGCGCGACTGGGGATTCGCGGGGGATTACGTAGAGGCGATGTGGCTGATGCTCCAAGCGGAAAAGCCGGACGACTTCGTGATTGCCACAGGCAAGACGACCACGGTCGAGGAGATGTGCAGGATCGCCTTCGACTACGTCGGGCTGAATTACCAGGATTACGTCGTGATTGATCCACAGCTGTACCGCCCCGCAGAAGTGGACGTGTTGCTCGGCAACCCGGAAAAGGCCAAAAGGGAGCTGGGCTGGGAGCCGAAGACGAAGCTCGAGCAGCTCATCCACATGATGGTCGAGGCGGATTTGCAGCGAGTGGCGAAGGCGTAACGCAAAACAAAAAACGAGGCTGCGATCGAAGCAGCCTCGTTTTTTGCCATCTGGCGGGCATGGATTAAAAAGCGGCTTTGCCTGCGAACCAGGCAATCATGCGCTGGTTGATCTGCTCTTCGGTGAGGTCCTCAAACAGTCTGGCCTCGACGATCATGTCGTACAGCCGCTCCATCGGCTCCCGTCCGTCCGCCTTCTTCGCCTTGGCGTCGTTTTTCAGCAGCTCCCACGTCTGAACGACGAAGTCGCGGCGATCGACATCCTGCTTGTGGAAGAAGAATTCCATGCGCTCGACTTGATCCAGGAAATCGCTGCCGAAGTGGGCTTCGGTATTTCCACGCAAGAGGGCGATTTCTGCTTCGTACATCGGGCGCTCCTGGCCCTTCTCCTTGGAAATCCAGGGCGTCTCCAGAATCAGCGGGAGGTGGCGGATCTTTTCATGCTCCACGACGTACTTCATCGCATCGAAGCCGATCAGGCCGGCCCCGACCGGGGCGTGACGGTCCTTTCCGGCGCCCCGGAAGTTTTTGCTGTCGTTCAGGTGGACGACGGCGAGGCGATCCAGTCCGATGATCCGGTCGAATTGCTCGAGCACGCCGTCGAAGTCGTTGACGACGTCATATCCGGCATCGTGAATGTGGCACGTGTCCATACATATGGTAAGCCTGCGATTGTCTTCCACCTTCTCGATGATCGCGGCCAGCTCCTCGAAGCTGCGGCCTATTTCCGTCCCTTTCCCGGCCATCGTCTCCAGCGCGATGTTGACATCCGTATCCTTTACGCCGCGGAGCACTTCATTCAACCCTTCCGCGATGCGGGCAATACCGTATTCGGCATCCTTGTCGGTGTAGGCCCCCGGGTGCAGGACGATGTTCTTGACCCCGAGGTAGTCGGTGCGGCGGATTTCCTCCTGCAGGAAGGAAACGGCCAACTCGTACGTGTCGTCCTTGTACGAACCGAGGTTGATGATGTACGGCGCATGGACCACGATTTCTTCCATGCCGTGCTTGTCCATCACGGCTTTGCCTTCCTCTACGTACTGCTCCTCGATCGGTTTGCGCCGCGTGTTTTGCGGAGCGCCGGTGTACACCATGAATGTGGAGGAGCCGTAGCTGACCGCTTCCTCCGCTGCATTCAGCAGTCCTTTTCCGGAAAAGGATACATGCGATCCGATTTTTATCATCTGGGAATCATTCCTCTCTTTTTTTTGGCGTGCATATGTGGATGTGTCTCTTTCCTAAAAGTAGCGCAAGATTCGCAAATAGTCCAATAGGAAGGCGCGCGGGACGCCTTTTTACGGGTTTGAGATCTTGCTATTCTATTCCCGAATGCGTACAGAACGCCTGTGCAAGGGTTATACTGACGGTGGAGGTGAGGCGTTATGGAGAAAGCACAGCCTGGTCCGGAGAAGTTGACGGAAGACAAGTGGCGGGCGATCGTGCAAAACGATGCCTCGTATGACGGAACGTTCTTTTATGCAGTAAAAACAACCCGCATTTTTTGCAGACCCTCTTGCAAATCCAAGCCGCCCAACAAGGAAAACGTGCGCGTCTTCGAAGAAGCGAAGCATGCGATGACAGAAGGCTTCCGACCGTGCAAGCGCTGCAAGCCGACCGGACAGCGATTGCCCGACAACGACTGGGTGGAACAAATCGAGCAGTACATCGACAGGAACTACCAGCAGAGGCTCACATTGGAGAGCATCGCGGACGCGTGCCACGGCAGCCCGTATCATCTGCACCGGACGTTCCGGCGAATCAAAGGGGTCACGCCGGGCGAATACCTGCAGCGTACGCGAATCGCCGCGGCGAGAAAGCTGCTGGAGCAAAGCGAAGCGCCGATGGCCCAGATCGCGCGTGCCGTCGGGATCCCCAATACGTCTTACTTCTTGACTCTGTTTAAAAAAATGACAGGGCGTACACCATCAGAGTATCGCCAATTTTACCACAAACAACCGCCTGTGGAGGTGTTCTTTTATGAAAAAGGAAACGAAAGTGGAAGTGCGCTGGACATTGTTGAACCATGACGGGTGGAGCTTGCATCTGGCTGCGACAGCAGCAGGGCTTTGCTATGTCGGCTCTCAAGGCATGCCCTGGGAGGAGATGGCGCAGTGGGTCAACCGGCGTATTCCCGAGAGTGTCCTAGTGCAGGATGATCAGGGAATGCAGCGGTACGCGACCGCGTTGGCCGAATACCTCAGCGGGGAGCGGGATCGCTTTTCGATGCCCCTCGACGTCCGGGGCACGCCCTTTCAGCTCGCGGTCTGGGAGGCGCTCGGCCGGATTCCGTACGGGCAGACACGGACGTATTCCGACATTGCCGCTCTCGTGGAGAAGCCATCGGCAGTCCGGGCAGTTGGCACAGCGATCGGGGCGAATCCCGTCCTGATCGCCGTGCCCTGCCACCGGGTGATCGGGAAAAACGGAGCCTTGACCGGTTATCGCGGCGGGATGGAGATGAAAGAAACGCTGTTGCGGCTGGAACAAACCGCGGCGCGTGCGGAGGGGAGGCAGCAGTCGTGTCTGACCATTTGAGCGCGCGAATCGCCGCCCTCGATTGGGAGAGGCAGCAGCAAGCGTTGGACGAACAAGGATACGCCGTGCTCCCGCCGCTGTTGACTGCTGAGGAATGTCAATCGATGATCGAGACGTACGATCAGCCGTCCAGCTTTCGCACGACCATCGACATGGCCCGCTATCGCTTCGGGGTCGGGGAATACAAATACTATCAGGCGCCGCTGCCGGATCTCGTGCAGACACTGCGGGAAGGGCTTTACCCCCAACTGGCGCAAGCAGCGAACCGTTGGCTGGGACAGCTCGGCCGGGATGCGGAATATCCGGATACCCTGTCCGAATTCCTCGATCATTGCCACGAGATAGGCCAATTGCGTCCTACTCCGCTGATCCTGAAGTACGAGGCGGGCGGGTACAACTGTTTGCACCAGGATTTGTACGGGGATGTGTTTTTTCCGTTTCAGGTCGTTTTTGTATTGAACCAAAAGGATGAAGATTTCACCGGCGGCGAATTTTTGCTGGTTGAGCAAAGACCCCGGGCGCAGAGCCGTGGCCACGTCATCTCGCTTCAGAAGGGGGCGGGACTGATTTTTCCGACCCAGCACCGGCCGCAGTCAGGCTCGCGCGGGTACTACAAAACGACCTTGCGCCACGGAGTCGGCACAGTCACTTCCGGGACAAGATACAGTCTGGGAATCATTTTTCACGATGCCAAGTAACGATGCCAACGAAGAGGAGTTCGCGAGGTATGAAAGTGCAAATCGGCGAAAAACGGCCGAAGACCCTGCTCAATAAAGGAACCGGCTTTCTCTCCGGGTACACGCATTCGCTGAACCCGTACACAGGCTGCTCGTTTGGCTGCTCGTACTGCTATGTGCGACAAATGCCTGTCTCGCTTTTTCGCGAAGGAGAATGGGGGACATGGGTGGACGTCAAGCAGGAAGCGGCTGACCTCCTGCGCAAAGAGCTTACCCGGGCCAAGGCAAAAGGGGAGGTCACGATCTTCATGTCTTCGAGCACGGATCCGTATCAGCCGGTTGAATGGAAACAGCAGGTGACGAGATCGCTTCTCGCCGTGATGGCAGAGGAGCCGCCCGATTTTTTGTTCGTCCAGACCCGCAGCCCGCTCGTTACCCGCGATATCGACTTGCTGCTGCGGCTGGGAAACCGCGTCCGGGTCAGCATGACGGTAGAGACTGACCGCGAAGATGTCCGCAAGCACTTCTCGCCTGCAGCTCCGCCGATTCCCGCAAGGCTTCAGGCGCTGAAACGATTGAAAGAGGCGGGAGTGCCGGCGCAAGCGACGATCGCCCCGCTGCTGCCCAGCACGGAAGCCTTTCCCGACGTGCTGGCTCCGCTAGTCAATCGCGTCTGTGTGGACGATTATTTTATGGGCGACGGCAGCGGAGGCAGACGGACCCGCCAGCTGGGCATCCGACAGAAGTATGAAGAGTTGGGCTTGGAGGAATGGTACAGTTCAACCGCGTACCAGATCGTACTCAAACGGCTGTCCCGTGTCTTTCGGGACGATCAGCTCTATGTGAGCGAACAGGGCTTTGCGCCTTGAAAGGAAAAAAGGAATGAAAGAGGCACCCCTATTTCCCGGAATGCGGGAGAGTGGGGTGTATTTTGTTTTCACAGAAGAAGGAGAGGAGGGAATGTGACCCTATTGCCCATACAGCTGCACCTATTGAGATAAATGGGTGAACCTGTTTTTGCTTGAAGAAAAAACAGGCGGTCCCTTTTTGGCTGAAAAAGACTGAAAATTCCAGGCTTTCCCGAAAGCTTCCACTGTTGGCATGCGATTTGCTTAGTTGGAAAAGTACAAACATTCCAACTTTCATGAGCCAAAGGAGACTTGTTATGAACGTGGTAGCCAACGTATACCGGGGAGAGATGGTGGAAAGCTCGCATCTCGGCCATATCGCCGTCGTCGATTCCCAAGGAACCTTGCTGTATTCCTTCGGAGATCCCCTCCGTCTCACGTACGCCCGATCCAGCATGAAACCGCTTCAGGCCATTCCGATCATCGAGACGGGAGCGGCGGATCGCTTCGGGCTGGAGCCGGCAGATTTGTCCCTGTGCTGCGCCTCTCACAGCGGAGAGCCCCGCCATCGCTTGCGGGCGCTGGGAATTCTCGAGCGGGCGGGACAGCCGGAAGCCGTCCTGCAATGCGGGACCCATGTGCCGCGCGACGAGGAGAGCTACAAGCAGCTGATCCGCGATGGCAAGCCGCTTACTCCCGTCTTCAGCAACTGTTCGGGAAAGCATTCCGGCATGATTGCCACGGCGACCCACATGGGGGAGGACGTTTCCACGTACCATCTGCCCGACCATCCGGTGCAGCAGCGGATTCTCGAAGTGGTGGAGGACATCGCGGGCTACCCCAAAGAGAAGATTTACATGGGGACGGACGGCTGCGGAGTGCCGGTGCACAGACTTCCCCTTGCCAACTACGCTTGGGCCTTTGCCAAGCTGGCGAAGCCTCAGGCCGTGGACAATCCCGTCCGGCGCAAAGCGATCGAGCGCATCACGGATGCCATGACCGCCCATCCCGAAATGGTCGGCGGCAACCACCGTTACTGCACCGACCTGATGACGGCTTTCGGTGGGAGAGTCATCGGCAAGGCGGGGGCGGAATCCGTCTACTGTCTGGGAGATCGGCAAACAGGGCTGGGCATCGCCGTGAAAATCGAGGATGGCGGTGCCCGGGCGATCAACGCCGTGGTGAACGAAGCGCTCCGTCAGCTCGGCATCGGTCTCGACGGTCCATTGGAAAAGCTGGGCAGCTACACCAATCCGCCGATCACAAACATGAGCGGAATCACAGTCGGCCGCATCGAAACCGTATTCGCCCTGGAACCGATTCAGCGCTCTTTGCACGAATAAATGGCGCCAAACGAGGAGCCGTTTATCGATAAACCATGTTTCCACAAAGAAAAAGGGGGTCCAATTCTATGAAACAGCAAAAAAGATGGAAGGTGCTCAGCACAGCCGCTCTTTTGGCCGTGCTCGCCGTGACGGGCTGCAGCCAATCGGCGGCGCCGCAGCAAGGTGGGAATGCAGGAGCGCCTGCCGGTCAAACAGGGCAAGACGCGGGTGGACAAGCAGACCAGTCGGCCCGGCTTCATCTCAATCTGAAGACGGAGCCGCCTTCCCTCGATCCGCCCAAAGGCTTTGACAGCACGTCCAACGAAGTGCTGAACGCTACGATGGAAGGACTGGCCCGTCTGGACAAGGACCATAAGCCACAGCCGGCGATGGCGGAAAAATGGACGGTCAGCGAAGACGGCAAGACGTACACCTTTACGCTGCGGGACAGCAAGTGGTCCAACGGCGATCCGGTAACAGCCGGAGATTTCGAGTTTGCCTTCAAGCGGATTCTCGATCCGAAAAACGCGTTTCCGTCCGCCTTCCTCGCCTATTACATCGACGGGGCCGAGGAGTTCAACAAAGGCAAGGGAACGGCTGACGGCGTGAAAGTAAAAGCGCTGGACGATAAAACGCTCGAGGTGCACCTCAAAGCGCCGGCTGCGTACTTCCAGCACATCATCACACAGCCGACCTTCTTCCCGGTCAACAAGAAGGTCGTGGAAAGCAACCCGAAATGGGCGGAGAACGCGTCTACACTCGTCACGAACGGGCCGTTCAAAATGGAGGATTGGGTGCATGACCAGTCCGTCAAAGTGGTCAAAAACGACGGGTACTGGGACAAGGATTCGGTCAAAATCGCGGGGATCGACTGGGTGATGGTCAACGACGAGAATACCCAGTACCAGATGTACAAGACCGGTCAGCTGGACATGGTGCAGACGGTGCCGATCGACATGAAGCAGCAGCTGATCGAGTCCGGCGAAGCCAAAGTGGAGCCGGAAGCGTCCATCTACTACTACCGCATGAACACCAAGATGCCGCCGTTCACCAACGCCAATATCCGCAAGGCGTTCGCGCTGGCTATCGACCGCAAGACGCTGATCGACAACGTGGTCCAAGGCAAACAGCCGCCTGCGCTGGCGCACGTGCCGCTCGGCTTCCCGGAACCGGACGGAGGCGATTTCCGCGAAAAAGGCGGGGATTTCTTCAAAGACAACGATGTCGAGCAAGCAAAGGCGCTCTTGAACAAAGGGATGGAAGAAGAAGGCTGGACGTCGCTGCCGCCCGTTACCATGACGTTCAACACGAGCGACACGCACAAAGCCATTGCGCAAGTGCTTCAGGAAATGTACAAGAAAAACCTCGGCGTCGATGTGAAGCTGGAGAACAAGGAATGGAACGTGTTTTTGGCCGACCAGCGCGCCCGCAAGCTGCAGTTCTCCCGTTCCACCATTCCGGCCGACTATGGCGATCCGGTCAACTATCTGGAGCTGTTCGTGACCGACCATCCTGGGAACCGCATCAATTACAGCAACAAAGATTACGACGCGATCGTGGAGAAGATCCGGGGTACGGCCGACGAAACGGAACGGTTCAAGCTGATGCATGAAGCGGAAAAAATCTTTATGGATGACATGCCGCTCGTACCGATATACTTTGGAACCAAAGTATACATGGATCAGTCCAATATAAAAGGAATCGTCCGCCATCCGGTGGGAACGCTCGATTTCAAATGGGTGGAAATCGGGAAGAAGTAGGAATTCGGTGGAAGACAAGGGCCGTGAGCACGAGTCCTTGTCTTCCCTTTCCGTCATGAGGCTTTTACCGGTGGCGAGAACGAACAACAAGAATCGTATGGAGCCGATGATATGGAGAAAAAAACCGTAACGTTTGTCGCCAGAATGGATGAGTTCCTACAATCCGTCGTCAGTCAATGCCACGAGCTCGGTATTTCCGAGGATATTCACGTCGAGGCGATCCGGGTCGATCAGCTCCCCTTTCGCCCCATCTCTCCGGGAGCGCTGGTAGTGATCTCGACGAAAACCATCGCTCCTCTGGTAGAGCCGTACTTGCCGAAAGGGGCCAAGCTGATCGTCGCGAAGCGGATGCTGCCGTACCACAACCTTCGAGAGATGCTGGAGATTCCCAAGGGAGTAAAGGTGCTCCTGGTGAGCGACACGAAGGAGACCGCCCAGGAAAATGTGGACCTATTGCGTGCTTCCGGCATGGACTTCGAGCTGTATCCGTACTCTCCGGGAGCCGACTATCCACCGGATATCGAAATCGCCGTCACGCCGGGAGAGGCCGAGCACGTTCCGCCCCATATCCGCAAGGTGGTCGACATCGGTTTTCGCGTCATCGATCTGTCCACATGGCTGGCGATTTACGCCCATTTCCACAGCGACCATTTCCAAAAGGTGACGGCGCGCGCGATGCAGTCGCTCATCTACATCACGAAGGAACTGAACAAGGAAATCCAGCACGCCCGTCTTTTGCGCAATTATCTGGAAGCGATCGTCAACCGGATCGAGGATGCGGTCATCGCCTTTGACGAGAGCGAGATCGTCCGGTTCGTCAATCAGAAAGCGGTCGACTCTCTCAATCTGCACGGCATCCGGGTAGTGGGAGAGAAGTCGGCAGAATGCCTGCCGCCCGATTTCTATGAATCGATCCGGCTGTGTGAAGAAAACGAGGATGTTTTGGTAGATTGGGCGAACAAAACCTACTTTTTCCGCAAAATGCACATTGTGATGGAAGGGGTCTTTCTCGGCAGCCTGCTTTTGTTTCGCAAGGCGGCCGATATCGAAAAGCTGGAGCACGACTACCGCATGCGTCTTTACAGCAAAGGGCTCGTTGCCAAGTACCAGTTTGACGACATCTACGGGGAGAGCGCCTCATTTCGGCAGGTGATCCAGATCGCCCGCAAGATCGCCCGCAGCAATTCCACGGTGCTATTGCTGGGGGAGACGGGGACGGGAAAGGAATTGCTCGCCCAGGCTATCCACAATGCTTCGCCGCGGCGCAGGGAACCGTTTGTCGGCGTCAATTTCGCTGCGATCTCCGAATCCTTGCTGGAAAGCGAGCTGTTCGGCTACGAGGAAGGAGCATTTACCGGAGCCCGGAAAGGAGGGCACATCGGCTGGTTCGAGCTGGCGCACAAAGGCACGATATTCCTGGACGAAATCGGGGATGCCAGCGGTGCCATCCAAAACAGGCTCTTGCGCGTGCTGCAGGAGCGGCAGATCATGCGCGTCGGCGGCAACAAGGTCATTCCCACGGACATTCGCGTCATCGCAGCGACAAATCAGGACTTGCAGCAGATGGTGCAAGAGGGAACCTTCCGCGCCGATTTGTACTATCGCCTGAACATCCTCCCCATTCATTTGCCGCCGCTGCGAAACCGCAGGGAGGATATCCCGTGGCTGGCGGATTATTTCGTAAAGAAGTACGCAAACGACCTGCGCCGTCCGCCGTTCACGCTGTCAGGCGAGGCGATGAAGGCGCTGCTCGATTACGATTGGCCGGGGAACATCCGCGAGCTGGAAAACGTCGTGGAGTACCTGGCGCACATCGTCGACGACGAGGCGTACGCCTTTCATCTGCCGTTTCTGCGGCAGCCTGCTTTCGAGCCGGTTTCGCTGGACGGCATGGACGGGGCGTGCGAGGCGGTCCTGATCGAATACCGAAAGCGGGGTTTTTTGGAGGAGATGACCGCGATCCTGCTGGAGCTCAGTCAAGGAGGACAAGGCCGGTACAACCTTGCCGACCAGCTTCGGAAACGTGGGCTGGACGTATCTTCGCAGCAGCTCCGCTACCGCTTGAAGCTGCTTGCGCAGGATGAGCTGATCCACGTCGGAAAAGGCAGGCAAGGCAGCCGGATTTCCTCCAAAGGGGAAGCGTTTCTCGCCTTTTTGCAGCAGTCGAAACCATGAGGGGGATGGATATGAGTCCAGATTGGAAAGAAGAGGCTTCAGCGCGAATCGGTTCGTTCGTGCAAGACCTGAAAGTGTTTTTGGCGATCAACAGCATCGAAGATATGGGCACGGCGAAGGAGGGCAAGCCTTTCGGGGAGGGGGTCGCGCGGGCTCTCGAATACTTGCTGGAGCGGGGAGCTGCGGACGGCTTTCGCACCAAAAACGTGGACGGCTACGCAGGGGTGATCGAATACGGGGAAGGCGAAGAGGAGGTCGGTGTCCTCGTCCATGTCGACGTCGTCACGGTTGGCGACGGGTGGACGACCCCTCCCTTCGAGCCGCACATACGCGACGGCAAAATTTACGCGCGCGGGGCCATCGACGACAAGGGACCGGCTCTGGCTGCTTACTATGCCATGCGCATCGTCGCGGACTCGGGGCTGCCCTTGTCCAAGCGGGTGCGGCTGATCATCGGGACGGACGAGGAGAGCGGATGGCTCTGCATGAAGCACTTTGCCGAAAAGGAGAACGTCCCGGAGATCGGCTTTTCCCCGGATTCCTCCTTTCCGATGATTCATGCGGAAAAAGGCCAGATCAATCCGACCCTGACGCTGCCGATCCAGCCGGAGCCGGGGGGCGGTCTTCGGCTGCTCTCCTTCGCCGCGGGCGATCAAGGAAACAGCGTGCCGGACAAGGCGGTTGCCCGCATTGCCGCCTTCCCGGGAGAGGCAGCGCCTCTGGCATCCCTTCAGGAAGGCTGGGAGGCGTTTCTGCACAGGCACGGCGTCTCAGGGGAGCTGAAGAAAATGGCTGCGGAGGAGTGGCAGTTTACCCTGCGCGGCAAGCCAGCCCACGGTAGCACGCCGGAAGAGGGGACAAACGCGGGCACACTGCTGGCCAGTTTTCTCTGCAGGGATGCGTTTGCAGGCTCGGATTTTGCGTTTTTGTCCTTTCTGGGCAAAGTGCTGCACGAAGATTACTACGGCGAAAACCTGGGCATGGCGTGCGAAGATGAGGTCTCGGGAAAACTCACGGTCAATCCGGGGATTCTTCGCTATCACCCCGAGGAAGGAGCAAGCGTACGCCTGAACATTCGCTATCCGGCTACCATCTCATGCGACGAATACGTGGAAAAGCTCAAGAGCACGGTGGACGGGTTCGGCTGGACAATCGCCGGCCTGCGCACATCCAAATCGCATTTCGTCCCGAAAGACCATCCCGTCATCCGCACCTTGTCGGGCGTGTACGAAGAGCATACAGGCCTGCCGGCACACCTGCTGTCCTCGGGAGGCGCCACGTACGCCAAGATCATGAGCGCTGGTGTGGCATTTGGTCCTCTGTTTCCTGGAAAGGAATCGGTGGCGCACATGGCGGATGAATACGCCGAGATCGACGACCTGGTGAAGGCGATGGCGATCTACGCCCACGCCATTTACGAGCTCGCCAAATAAACAAGGAGGCGCTTCATGTCCAACTATCTGGTAAAACGCGTTTTGATGATGCTGATCACCCTGTGGATTATCGTAACGCTGACCTTTTCCTTGATGCACGCCATTCCCGGAAACCCGTTCGCATCCGAGTCCGATCAGCTTCCGGAGCAGATTCTCGCCAATCTCAGGGCGAAGTACCACCTGGACGAGCCTTTGCCTGTGCAATATTTTCTCTATTTGAAAAACTTGGTCATGCTCGATTTGGGACCATCGATCAAATCCGATTCGCGGGGCGCGGGTGACATGATCGCCGACGGCTTCGGGGCATCAGCCTGGCTGGGGGTGCAAGCGATCGCAGTCGCTCTCGTCTTTGGCATCACGTTCGGGATCGTCGCTGCGCTCAACCGAAACAAGTGGCTGGATTATGTGGCGATGGCTCTCGCTGTAGTGGGAGTGGCTGTGCCGAGCTTCATCATGGCACCGCTTTTGATCAACTATTTCGCGATCAAGCTGCCGATCTTCCCGGTCGCGACGTGGGGGACTTGGATGCACACGGTTCTGCCCTCGCTGGCGCTGGCTTCGGCTCCGATCGCGGTGATCACACGGTACATGCGTGCCAGCATGATTGAAGTGATGAATCAAAACTACATTCGCACCGCGGAAGCGAAAGGGATCCCCATGTTTCTCATCGTGATCAGGCACGGCATCCGCAATGCCATCCTGCCAGTCGTCACGTTTTTGGGGCCGTTGATCGCTTCCTTGATCACAGGGACGTTCGTGGTGGAGAAAATCTTCGCGATTCCCGGCATCGGCAAGTACTTCGTCGACGGCATCTTCAACCGGGACTATCCCGTGATTTTGGGCACCACCATCTTTTACAGCGCGATCCTGATCGTCACCATTTTCCTGATCGACGTCGCGTACACGCTGATTGATCCGCGGATCAAGCTGACCAACAAGGAGAGATAACCTGTGGCGATGGAGCATAGAGTAGACCCGTTGTTTCGACCGTTGAACAAAAAAGCGCAGACGCATGCGATCACTCGCCCGAGTCTGAGCAAGGGGCAGCAAGTGATCCGCAAGCTGGTCAAAAACAAGCTGGCGATGCTCGGCTTGGTTCTCATCATCGCCCTGGTGGCGATGGCCATCATCGGCCCGAATCTGGTGCCGTACAGCTATTCCGACCAGAGTCTGCTCATGAAAAACCAGGAGCTGTCTGCCGAGCATTGGTTTGGGACGGACGAGCTGGGCCGGGACATGTTTGCCCGTACGTGGTACGGAGCGAGGATTTCGCTGACCATCGGCGTCATCGCCGCGCTGATCGACCTGATCGTCGGCGTCGCAGTGGGCGGCTTGGCCGGATACATGGCGGGCAGAGGCAAACGCGGCGAGCGGATCGACACGATCATTATGCGGGTCATCGAAATCTTGTACGGCTTGCCTTACCTCCTCGTAGTCATTTTGCTCATGGTCGTCATGGAGCCGGGGCTTTTGACCATCATCGTCGCGCTGTCCGCGACAGGCTGGGTAGGGATGGCGAGGCTGGTTCGCGGGCAGATCCTCCAGCTGAAAAATCAGGAGTTCGTCCTGGCCGCGCAAGTGCTGGGAGCCAAGTTCCCGCGCATTTTGCTGCGGCATTTGATCCCCAATACGTTTGGCGTCATCATCGTGAATTTGACCTTCACGATTCCGTCCGCGATCTTCGCCGAGTCGTTCCTGAGCTTTCTGGGCCTGGGGGTTCAAGCGCCGGTGGCAAGCTGGGGAACGATGACGAACGACGGCCTGGGCGTGATTTTGACCGGCGACTGGTGGCGCCTGTTTTTCCCGGCGTTGATGATTTCGCTGACGATGTTTGCGTTTAATGTATTTGGCGACGGCTTGCAGGACGCGCTCGACCCGCGTCTTCGCGACTAGATGGGGAAGGGAGACAGAAGCGATGACAGAGCATTTGCTTGAGGTCGAGGACCTGAAAGTGAACTTTACGACGTATGGCGGCGAAGTGCAGGCCGTTCGGGGCGTCAGCTTTTTTGTGGACAAGGGAGAGACTGTCGCGATCGTCGGGGAGAGCGGCTGCGGCAAAAGCGTAACCGCCCAGGCGATCATGGGGCTGATTCCCAGTCCGCCGGGAAGGGTGGCGGGCGGCAAAGTCGTGTTTGCGGGACGGGAAATCAACCAGCTGTCGAAAAAAGAGCTGCTGGCCATTCGCGGCAGCCAGATCGGCATGGTGTTTCAGGACCCGATGACGGCACTGAATCCGACAATGAAGGTCGGCGCGCAGATCGTGGAGGGCTTCGTACGCAGCCAAAACGTATCCAGGGAAAAGGCTCGTGAACGGGCGATCGAGATGCTGCGGCTGGTCGGCATTCCCGATCCGGAGCAGCGCATCGACCAGTATCCGCACCAGTTCAGCGGAGGGATGCGCCAGCGGGTCGTCATCGCCATCGCCCTCGCTTGCCAGCCCCAGCTCGTGATCGCGGACGAGCCGACCACAGCGCTCGACGTGACGATCCAGGCGCAAATTTTGGATTTGCTGGGGCGGCTGCAAAAAGAACAGGAGCTGTCTGTCGTCATCATCACCCACGATCTGGGCGTCGTGGCGGAGATCGCCCACCGCATGGTTGTGATGTACGCCGGAATCGTCGTAGAGACGGGGACGGTGCAAGACGTGTTCGCAAGTCCGCGCCACCCGTACACATGGGGGTTGATGCGCTCTCTGCCCAGGCTGGATGAAGGCGAGAAGCAGCGGCTCGTTCCGATCGAAGGGACGCCGCCAGACTTGTTCGACCCGCCGAAGGGGTGCCCGTTTGCGGCACGCTGCGAATTCGCCATGGAAATCTGCGAGCAGCAGGTGCCGGCGGAGGCACAGTTTGGCGACGGTCACAAGGCTGCTTGCTGGCTGCACGACCCGCGGGCGCCTCGCATCGAAGAACTGGTAGCGGCAGGGAGGCAGGAGATATGACAGAGGCATTGCTGGAAGTCCGTGATTTGAAAAAGTACTTTGCCACTGGAGCCGATTTTGAGCTCAAGGCGGTGGACGGAGTATCCTTCACCATCCAAAAGGGTGAAACGCTCGGACTGGTGGGCGAAAGCGGCTGCGGCAAGTCCACGCTGGGCCGCACGATTATCCGTCTCTATGAAAATACCGGCGGCGAGGTGCTTTTTAAAGGAAAGAACGTCCACAAGCTGCGCGGAAAGGAAGCGGCACAGTTCAACCGCGATGCGCAAATGATCTTTCAGGACCCGCAGGCCAGCCTCAATCCGCGGATGACGGTAGAGGACATCATCGCGGAGGGCCTGGACATACATGGACTTGGCAGAGGAGTGCGCCGGGAGCGGGTAGCGGAGCTGCTCTCGCTCGTCGGCCTGCACAAGGATCACGCCCAGCGCTTCCCCCACGAGTTCAGCGGGGGGCAGCGCCAGCGGATCGGGATCGCCCGCGCATTGGCGGTGGAACCGGAGTTCATCATCGCCGACGAGCCGATCTCGGCACTGGACGTCTCCATCCAGGCGCAGGTGGTCAACCTGCTGGAAGATTTGCAGAGGGACAAAGGACTGACCTATTTGTTCATCGCGCACGATCTGTCGATGGTCAAGCACATATCCAGCAGAATCGGCGTGATGTACTTGGGGAAAATGGTGGAGCTCGCCGCGAGCAGCGACCTGTACATCCGGCCGCTTCATCCATACACCAAGGCATTGCTCTCCTCTGTTCCTGTGCCTGACCCGACGAGAAAACGGGAGCGGATCGTGCTCGAGGGAGATTTGCCGAGCCCGGCCAACAAGCCGAGCGGCTGCGGCTTTCGCACGCGCTGCCCGGCTGCTACGGAACGCTGCGCCCAGGAAGAGCCGGTGTGGCGGGAGGCGGAAGCGGGACATTGGGTCGCTTGTCACTTGTTTGCGTGATCGATGAACGAAAAGAGACGTTCCAATGACGGACGTCTCTTTTTGCGCCGGTATAGATCCACCAGTAGAGAGAGTAGCCTTTTACACGTAATAGAAACAGGTGAGGACGAGGGAAAACAGGATCAAGCCAAAACCGGAAGCGAGCATGAGAGAGGTTCCCCTTCGCAGGATCTCCTCTTTTTTTCGTTGGAACGATGGATCGTGGGCGGAGTAAAGATCGCTGTCGAGCACCCGCGGCTTGCGGAAGAACATGTCCTTTAGCTGCTTGAACCCCCGGGAAAACGCAGTGAAGAAACCGGAGCGAATCACGAGGGCGAGGCAGCCGGCCATCAAGAAAAAGAGTCCGAAGAGAAAGCTCTCGTCAATCCATGGCAAGAGCGCGGCAGATTGGGCAGCCATTCCGAGCGCGCAGCCGCAGACGACAAACAGTGCGAGAAGAAAGTACGTCCATTTGGTCACGGTAAGTACACGTCCTTTAGCGAAAACTGGATAGGTAGCGCCGGGCTTCCCGGACAAAAGCGGTCACGGGTGGAGAACAATCGGCAAGCGAGCGTACCGCAAGACCGATCTGCCGATGTACAGGCGGGGACAGCTCGATGACACGCACCTGGGGCAAAGTGGGCGGCAACGTGAGCGCTGGAACAACGGTCACGCCAATCCCTGCTTCGGCCATTGCCAAGATGGTCGCGTTGTCCACGACTTCGTATTTGATCCGGGGGTGCAGCTTCCGTTTGCCGAATTCTTCGTACAGGAGCAGCTCGCAGCCTGCCATGGGCATGATAAAAGGCTCCGAGGCGAGCTGCTCCCACGTGAGGGACGCTTCCATCGCCAGCGGATGGCGGGCGGACACGACCGCCTTCAACGGGTCGTCAATCAGGGGAAAGCATTCCAATCCCTCCTCGGGAAACGAAAGGAAACCCACATCCACGACCTCTGTGCTCAGCCATTCTCTGATTTCCTCATAGGTGCCTTCAAACAGGCGCGTTTCCCACATCGGGTACAGGCTGCGGATCTCCTGGATCAGCGGGTGCACCAGACGCTCGGTAGCACTGGGAAACGATCCGATGCGAATCGTCGCACGGATCAGCCCGACCGATTGGGAGGCGATACTCTTGATGCGGTCGGTTTGCACCAGAATCGCTCGCGCAGAGGCGACGATCTCTTCCCCGACCGCTGTCAGTTGGACGCCGTGGCGATTGCGGACAAACAGCGAGATTCCCAGCTCTTTTTCCAGGGAACCGATCGTATGGCTCACTCCGGATTGGCTCAGGCCGATCTGCTCCCCAGCCCGCGTGAAGTTGCCGACGTCCGCGACTGCGATCAGCACCTCGATTTGAAACAAGGTCATGCCTTTTGCCCCCTCCTAACTAAAATCGCTGCTCCGAAGCTTTTCAGTGAAACATGAAAAAACCATCATGTCAGGCATGTAAAGCCTTCAATTTACAGGTTGGAGTACCGGATTTATCATGAATGACAAGTAGAAAATCGATCAAAGGGAGAGAGAAAGATGAAACTTGTCAGCGTATATCACGTCGATGCCTTTACGAATGCCCCCTTTGCGGGCAATCCGGCGGGAGTGGTCCCAGATGCCGGCACTTTGACTGTACCGCAAATGCAGCGAATTGCCAATGAGCTGAATCTGCCTGAATCCGCTTTTCTGATGGAGAGCGATCGCCCTGACGCGGACTTTCGGATCCGCTATTTTACGCCCGCTACGGAAATCGACTTTTGCGGGCATGCCACGGTAGGATCGACCTGGCTGCTTGCCACTGAGCGAGGGTGGCTGGAAAAAGGGAGGCCGATCGTGTTCGAGACGAATGTCGGGCTGATACCGGTCGAACTGGACAGCGTGGATGGCCAACTTCGCAACGTGACGATGACACAGATTGCTCCTTCGGTTCGAGAGATCGGGGTGGACCCGGAAGAAGTCGCAAGGCTCGTGGGGATTCGCGCGGAGGATATGGATGATCGCTACCCCATGAAGCTGGCTTCCACGGGAGGGGTGCATCTGCTGGTGCCGGTCCGGACGCGCGACGCTATCGACCGGGCGGTGCCGCTTTCATCCGAGCTGGCGGCGTTGAACCGAAAGCACGGCATCACGACCACTCACCTGTTTACGTGGGATGCGCCGGCAGGCTATGACCTGTACACCCGCGATTTCGCGCCGGCGATCGGGATACCCGAAGATCCGGTGACGGGTGCGGCCAACGGAGCCTTGTCCGGCTATCTAGCGCTGGAAGGGATGCTTGCGAAAGGAGAGGTTCATCAGCTGGTGATCGGGCAAGGCCATGCGATCGGCCGTCCCGGGACCCTGCATGTGACCGTGGAGACGACGGGGGCCCATCCGGTTATTCGCGTCGGGGGTGCGGCTCACATCACGATCGCGGGACAGCTTCGCCTCGGTGCCGAGTAATTCCGTCTAAAGCAAATCCCAATACGACAAGACGGCTTCTTCCCTACTGTGCTCGGCAGGGGAAGAAGCCTTTTTCGATAGCGGGCAGATCAGTACGGCTGCCAGCGCAATTTGCGGGCCTGAGCGAATCGCTCCTCGACGTATGGCCAGTTGACCACGTTCCACCAGGCGTCGACGTATTTGTCGCGTTCGTTTTGGTAGGAAAGGAAGTACGAATGCTCCCAGACATCGAGCGGAAGCAGGGGAACTACATCCCATTGCGACAGATTCTGATGCTTCTCGGCGGTCAAAATCTCCAGATGCTGGGCACGCGGGGACCAGACGAGGATCGCCCAGCCCGGCCCCTCCACCTTCTTGGCTGCATAGGAAAATTGCTCGCGAAATGCGTTGTACGAGCCGAAGTAGCGTCTGATGGCCTCAAGGAGTTCGCCGCTGGGCTCGCCTCCGCCGTTGGGCGTCATGGTCGGCCAGAAGAGGGTGTGCAAATAATGTCCGGCTCCATTGAACGCCAGCTCCCGTTCCCAGTGGCGGATCAGCTCGAAATTGCCGTTGGTCCTCGCTTCCGCCAGCTTCAGCTCGGCTGTATTCAGATCATCCACGTATTTTTGGTGGAGCTTGTCGTGGTGGATGCGCATGGTGTCCGCGTCGATGTACGGCTCCAGCGCGTTGTAATCGTACGGCAGCGGCGGAAGCGTATGGCGACCCGGAGACAGCGAACGGGCTACCGGCACGGGCTGGCGTGATGGAGGATAGGCAGCCAAAGTGGCGACAGCTTCGAATGTATCCTGTTCAGTTGCCTGCACGAGCCGCAAAAAACGGTGAAACTGCTCCTGAACTTCCTCCGCGCGGGCAATTAGGACTGGCAGCTGTTCCTTCTGCTCCTCGGGCTTCAGACGGCCTGCGTTGCGCCCGAGCTGGGTAAACGTCTCCTCGAATTTGTGCAGATGTCTCTCCAGCTCCCGGTTCAGCTTTTTGCGGCTTCGCAGATGCTCGATCCACTGGCGTCCCCACTGGCTCCAATCCAAGAGTTGTCTGGTTTGCTCTTCCAATGTGATTCCTCCTACCTTGGGCGTTTCTCATCCACAACGTATGAGGAGAGCCCAGAGAAGGTGCGTCATTTGCGGAGTACAAGAAATTTAAACACCGCATATGGTAGTAGCACACATGTCAGAGTGGTATGCTGTACTATATTCATCACAACAGGGGAGACACAATTGCATGAGTAGAGAGCGAGCGATAGCCGTCATTGATTCAGGAGTGGGAGGATTGACCGTAGCCAAGGAAGTGATGCGTCAGCTGCCCGAAGAGCGAATCATCTATGTAGGAGACAATGCACGTTGTCCGTACGGCTCCAAATCGCCGGAAGAAATTCGCGAGTACAGTTTCCAGATGATCGATTTTGTAAAGAATACGCCGCTGAAGGCGCTGGTCATCGCGTGCAACACCGCGACGGCTGTCGTCCTGGAGGAGGCAAAGGCGTACTTGCCGCTCCCGGTTATCGGGGTCATCGAGCCGGGCGCCCGCGCCGCCGTCGCCGCGACCAGAACCGGGCATGTCGGGGTCATCGGGACAGAGATGACCATCCGTACCAAAGCGTATGAGCGCGAGTTGCTTCGCGTGCAGCCCAATCTCACGGTGTCGGGTCTTGCCTGCCCGGCGTTCGTGCCGCTGGTGGAAAATCATATGGCCGATTCCGAGGAGGCGCGCCGGGTCGTGCGTGATACGCTCGCGCCGCTGGTGAGCCAGGAGCTCGACACCTTGATCCTCGGCTGCACGCACTATCCGTTGCTGGCCCCGCTCATCCAGGAGGTCATGGGCGAGAAGGTCACGCTGATCAGCTCCGCCGAAGAGACGGCCCGGGAGCTGGCCCAGCGGATCGCTGCCGGCGAACACGCGCCCGCAGCAGCACCGTTCGCGGCGCCACAGCATTTGTTCGTGACGAGCGGCGATGCGGACCGCTTCCGCTCCATCGCCGAGGAATGGCTGAACTGTGAGGTGCGGGTGCAGCAGCACACCCTCGAAACATCGTTTCAGTCCTGATCGCGCAAGACCGCGTCGTCCGAAGCCGACTTCCGTCTTTCGATTCAACGCATAAACCCAAGCCCTGCTCGTATACATGATAGTACAAAGTGTCTGGAGGAGGGCTGGGAAATGAAGATTCGAAGCATTGGCCAAGCGACAGCCGTGCTGGGGGTCAGCGCCATGCTGCTGTCCGGCTGCGGTCTCTTTGGCCCGGAAAAGGAAGCCAGCAGCATAGATGCGCCGCCGCAGTCCGAGATAGCAGCAGATTTGCCGAATGCAACGACGCCCGTAGACGGCGCTCTCGATAAAGTAGAGCCAGCCGAAACGGCCACCGCCGAGCGCACGGTTTATTTGCAGGATGCAAACGGCTACGTCGTGCCTGTATCGCTGACGCTGCCCAAAGAGGAGGGCGTCGCCAAGCAGGTGCTGAGCTACATGGTAAAAGGCGGTCCGGTGGAGAGCATGCTGCCGACTGGCTTCTCCGCCGTGCTCCCGCAAGGCACCGAAGTCAAGGGGATTGTCATCAAGAACGGCGTAGCCACGGTCGACTTTTCCAAGGAGTTCAAAACGTACGAGCAAAAAGACGAAAAACGGATTCTCGACGCGGTGAGCCGGGCGTTGACCGAATTTACCAACGTCAAAACGGTCCAGATCTGGGTAAACGGGACGCCGCTAACCGAGATGCCTGCGGGCAGCACGCCGATCACCCAGCTGGATCGGGGGCACGGAGTGAATCTGGAGCTGGCCGACGGAGCCGTTCCGGGCAATACGAGCGCCGTGACCGTCTTCTTCCAGGGGCAGCTCGACGACACCCGCACGTACTTTGTTCCCGTCACGAGGCTGATCCCGGCGACCTCGGACATCGCGAAGGCCACCGTGGAAGAGCTGATCAAAGGCCCGAAGGAAGGGTCGCAGCTGTTCAGCTCCCTCCTGCGTACGACGCGTGTCCTGGACGTGAAGCAGGAGAAGGACCTGCTTACTGTCAACCTGAGCAACGACATCCTCAAGTACGACGAGGGCAAGGAAGCCAGTCCGGATGCGCTCGAGTCGCTGGTACTCTCGCTGACCGAGAGCACAGGCGCCCCGAAAGTGCAGCTGCTGGTGGAAGGAAAGCCGCTCTCCAATGCGGATTATTCCAAGCCAGTCAGCCGTCCGGTACAACTGAATCCTCTGCAGTATTGATTCGGCGTCACAGTCAGCCACGTTCGCTTATGCGGGCGTGGTTTTTTATTTTGCAGAATGGGCCTCTTTCCGACGGAACGCAGATTGATTCCGAAGAAAAATCGTTGGGCGAGCCAGCTGGTCGAAAGCCTACTCGATCTTGGCGAGCAACCGGGTAGTTTGTGTTTGCGCGATACGTGAGGCTCTCCACAGGGATAGGCCGAATACGATCGAAAGCAGCGTGATGCAAGCCCCGGCGGCAAAGCCTGTCAGCCTTGGCGGGGCGAACGACAGCAGCCAGCCCCCTGCCAGCATCGAAAAGCCGATCAGGACGTTCGAGACCGTCGCTTCCAGGGCGAAGACGCGTCCTTGCGTGTGTCCCGGCACATGCTCCATCAGCAATGTCCGCAAGCTGGCATTGCCCATTCCTCCAGCGATGGTGGACAACGTGTAGAAGAGCGCTGTCACATAAATGGAAGGGGAAAAGCTGGTGAGCAAAAGCGCGAAGCCTTCAATCGCAAGGCTCGCCGAAGCGATCTTGTACGGACGGTTTGTGAAGCGGCTCGCCGCCATTCCCCCGGCGATGAAACCGAGGCCGATCGCCCCGTACAAAAGCCCGATACCCATGTCGCCGGCATGGAACACTTGAAACGCATAGACGCTGATCAGCACGTTGACGATCCCTCCCCCGATAGGCCAGAGCGTGGTCAAGAGCAGGATCGGGCGGACGATCGGCTGCTTCCAGACGAAGGTCAGGACATCGCGATAGGAGGTCGCGGCTACGGTCTCTGCCCGTTCTTCTCGTTCGGGAAGCCCGACCGTCAGCCGGGAGATGAGCACGCCCGACAACACGAACGACAACGAATTGAATACAAAGGCGACATCTGCTCCCCACAGCGCGATGAAGATGCCGCCGATCATGGAGCCGACCGCCATGACGACTCCATAGACGCTTTCATCGAGAGCATTCGCCGCGGCCAGTTCGTCTCGCTTTACAATTTGCGGCAGGATGGACAGGCGGGAAGGATTGTAGAGCGACGAAAAAACAACCAGCAAGAAGGTTCCGCAGTAAACGAGCCACGTGTCGGCCGCGGAGGAGACAAGCAAGAAGCACAACGCTATGGCGGCTCTGGCAAAATCGCAGACGACCATGACCTTTTTCTTGTCGCAGCGATCCGCCAGCATCCCTCCGAGCGGGCCGAACAGCAGGTGCGGGAGCGTCCGCAGAGCGAGAGTGATGCCGACAGCCATTGCGGTGCCGGTCAACTCCATAAGCAGGCTGAGCACGGCGACGCTGTTGAACCAGTCGCCAATTCCGCTGAACAAATTTGCCGTGAGAAGACGGCGCAAATTCGGCTTGCGCAAGACCAGAAACGCATTCACAAAGGACCACCACCATTAATTAGTCAAAAATCTAATTAGATAATATTCTAATCGAATTTTCTTGGCAATCCTTTTTTGCGCGCTGGATGGGGGCAGTTGCGAATATTGGCAATTAAGGCAAATAGCCGTCAGGCGTTTGATCAGTGGCAGACCAATTCCTGCCTCTGGTATAATGATCGGAGTGTATCAAAGCGATTTAGGAGGAACTTGGAATGAGAGTCGATGGCCGTGCCCATGACCAATTGCGCCCAGTAACCATTACGCGCAATTACATTAAACACGCGGAAGGATCGTGCCTGATCGAAGTCGGGGACACAAAAGTGATTTGTACGGCGACGTTGGAGGATCGGGTACCGCCTTTCATGCGTGGCGGCGGAAAGGGATGGATCACAGCCGAGTACTCCATGCTCCCCCGCGCGACCGCGACGCGAAATGCGCGGGAGTCGTCCAAAGGAAAAGTAGGCGGACGCACGATGGAAATCCAGCGTCTGATCGGACGCGCTCTGCGCTCCGTCGTCCACCTGGAAGCGATGGGCGAGAGGACGATCTGGATTGATTGCGACGTCATACAAGCGGATGGCGGAACGAGAACGGCCTCCATCACCGGGGCGTTCGTCGCCATGGTCGATGCGATGCAAAAGCTCGTGGACAGCGGTGTGTGGAAACAGCTGCCGCTCCATGACTTCCTTGCAGCCACATCCGTGGGCGTCATTGGAGAAGACACCATGCTGGACTTGAACTACAAGGAAGATTCCACCGCGACCGTGGATATGAATGTCGTCATGACCGGAAAAGGCAAATTCGTCGAGCTGCAGGGAACGGGCGAAGACGCACCGTTTTCGGCGGATCAGCTGCAAGCGATGATCGCCCTGGCCAAGTCGGGGATCGAGCAGCTCATCGCCAGCCAGAAGCAGGCGCTGTCTGATGTGCCTCTGACTTTTGCGGACAGCGTAGCGGAGGAGAGCCATGTCTGAGCGCAAACAGGTGGTTTTGGCCACACGCAACCAAGGGAAAGTGAAGGAGTTCAACAAGCTCTTTTCCGAATTGGGCTGGGAAGGCATCAGCCTGGCCAATTTTGAAGGAGTGCCGGAAGTGGTCGAGGATGGGGAGACATTCGAAGCCAACGCCGTGAAAAAAGCGGTGACCATCAGTACATACCTAGGGTTGCCGGCGGTAGGCGACGACTCCGGGTTGGAGGTCGACGCGTTGGGCGGTCGTCCCGGCGTGTACTCGGCGCGCTACGCCGGAGAGCATGCGACCGATGAAGAAAACTGGCGGAAGCTGCTGGGCGAACTGGAGGGCGTGCCGGACGAGAAGCGGACGGCGCGCTTCCGCTGCACGCTGGTCTACGTGGAACCGGGCAAGGAGCCTGTCATTGCGACAGGAGCATGCGAAGGTGTGATCGCCCGCGAGCCGGCCGGCACGAATGGCTTCGGCTACGACCCGGTGTTTTACTTGCCGGCGGAAGGGAAAATGATGGCCCAGCTCTCGCCGGAGCAGAAAAACCAGCTGAGCCACCGGGCAAACGCCATGAAAAGACTGCTGGAAACCATGAAGGTGGAAGAATAAAGCCTTCGCCCCGATTTTTTCAAAGAGAAAACAGGAGAGTGAGCGGCAATGGGGATTCTCGTCCTGAGTGACAGCCATGGTCTTGTAAGGGAAGTCGTGCAGGTGGCGGGCAGGCACCAAGTGGATAAAATGCTGCACTGCGGCGATTTTTGCGTCGATCACCTGCGGGAGCCCTTCTCCCGCATGACCCTCGTCCGTGGCAATTGCGATACGACGAAGGACGTGCCGACCGAGCAGCAGACGAAGTGGCGCGATCTGAACATCCTGCAAACGCACGGCCATCTCTACGGCGTCAAAAGCTCGCTGCTTCGCCTCCACTACCGGGCGGAAGAGACGGGGGCCAACGTTGTCGTATTCGGACATTCCCATACACCGGTATGCGGAGTGGAGCGCGGCATCCTGTTTCTCAATCCGGGCAGCCTGCAGTTGCCGCGCGGGTATGACGTGCCGACCTACGCGATCTTGGAAGAGACCGGTCTTACACCGACCGCCGTCCACGTTTCCGTCTCGTTCTACGATCATCACGGCAATCCCGCGAGAGGGCTGGGAGGAAATTACTCCCTCAGGCGCTGAATGAGGGGCTTGTTGAAAACTGAAAGATTTATGCTATACTAGAATGGTTATAATGGCTAGAATATTATCGTCTGAGCCCGCATGAGACTCTTCATGCGCGGCTGGCGGTGTTCTTTGATCCAATCTAGGAGGGGAAGTTTACGTGGCAGCAAATTGGGAAAAGGTAGAGAATAACCAGGGAGTCCTGACGGTTGAAGTAGATGCTTCGCAAGTAGACGCGGCATTGGACCAAGCGTTTAAAAAAGTGGTGAAGAAAGTTCAGGTTCCTGGATTCCGTAAAGGGAAAGTTCCGCGCAAGATGTTCGAGGCGCGTTTCGGTGTAGAGTCTCTGTATCAGGATGCACTCGATATCCTGCTTCCGACTGCGTACGGACAAGCTGTGAAAGAGGCTGGCATCGAGCCGGTAGACCGTCCGGAAGTAGATGTAACCCAAATGGAGCAAGGGAAAAACCTGATCTTCAAGGCGACTGTAACCGTGAAGCCGGAAGTGAAGCTCGGCGATTACAAAAACCTGACGATCGAAGACAAGGATTTCTCTGTTACGGATGAGAGCCTCGACGCTGAACTGAAACGCATGCAAGAGCGCCATGCCGAACTTGTGGCAGTAGAAGAAGGACCTGCCCAAAACGGCGACCTGGCTGTTATCGACTTCGAAGGCTTCCAAGACGGAGAGGCTTTTGAAGGCGGAAAAGCGGAAGACTACTCTTTGGAACTGGGCTCCGGCACTTTCATCGCAGGCTTCGAAGAGCAAGTAGTGGGCATGAACGTCGGCGAAGAAAAAGACATCACCGTAACATTCCCGGAAGAGTACCACTCTCCGAACCTCGCAGGCAAGGAAGCGCTCTTCAAAGTGAAGCTGAACAGCCTGAAACGCAAAAATCTGCCAGCTCTGGACGACGAGTTCGCGAAAGACGTGAGCGAATTCGACACACTGGAAGAACTGAAAGCTGACACCAAGAAAAAACTGGAAGAGCGCGCTGCGCAAGAGAAAGACCAATACGTGCGCGAACAGCTGGTGCTGAAAGCAGCTGAAAACGCCGAAATCGATCTGCCTGCAGTCATGGTCGAGCACGAGCTGGACCAAATGGTGAACGAGTTTGGCCAACGCCTCCAATACCAAGGCATGACGCTGGAGCTGTACTTCCAGTTCTCCGGTATGGATGAGAGCCAACTGCGCGACCAACTGCGCGCTGACGCAACCTCCCGCGTGCGCACATCCCTGACGCTCGAAGCGATCGGAAAAGCGGAAAACATCGAAGCAACCGAAGAAGATGTGAACGAAGAGCTGGACAAGCTGGCTGGCGTATATGGCCGCCCTGCTGACGAGCTGCGCAAAATCTTCGCTGCACAAGATGGACTGGCTGCCCTGTACCGCGATGTGCAAATTCGCAAAACGGTAGATTTCCTGGTTGCAGAAAGCAAAGTAAGTGCATAAGCTTAGGAAGAACGCATGATTGATCCGGCGGCCCCTTCGGCCGGCGACATTGGAGATAACAAGGCACGATACGCTCGTGCCTTGTTTTTCCACCATTGGATATTTTTCACGTCCTTCTCACCGCAAGATGAGGTAGCATAGCCGCGTATTCCTCGGGCAGAGGTTCTAAACGGCAAAGGAGGAGCATACATATGTTGATCCCTATGGTCATTGAGCAAACGAACAGAGGCGAGCGTTCCTATGATATTTACTCGCGCCTCCTGAAAGATCGGATCATCCTCTTGGGTACCGAGATTGACGATGAAGTCGCCAATCTGGTCGTCGCCCAACTGCTGTTTTTGCAGGCGGAAGATCCGGACAAAGACATCTCGTTATACATAAACTCTCCCGGCGGCTCCGTGACCGCAGGCATGGCCATTTATGACACCATGCAGTACATCAAGCCTGACGTCTCTACGATTTGTGTAGGCATGGCCGCGAGCATGGGGGCTTTTCTGCTGGCCGCGGGCGCGAAAGGCAAACGCTTTGCCCTCCCGAACAGCGAAGTGATGATCCACCAGCCGCTTGGTGGTGTGCGCGGGCAGGCAGAAGACATCCGCATCCACGCGGACTGGATTCTGAAAACGAAGCGGCAGCTGAATCAGATCTTGTCGGAGCGGACAGGTCAGCCGTATGAGCGGGTAGAGGCGGATACGGATCGCGACAACTTCATGAGCGCAGAAGACGCAAAGGCCTATGGATTGATTGACGCTATTATTGAACGCAAAAACTGACCCGTTGTGAGGTGAAGCGCATGTTTAAGTTTAACGACGACAAAGGCCAACTGAAGTGTTCCTTCTGCGGCAAGTCCCAGGAACAGGTGCGCAAGCTGGTGGCTGGTCCTGGTGTATACATTTGTGACGAGTGCATCGAACTGTGCAACGAAATCGTACAGGAAGAGCTGGGTACAGAAGAAGAAATCGACATGAAGGAGATCCCGAAACCGGTGGAAATCCGCAAGATCCTGGACGATTATGTAATCGGTCAGGACCTGGCGAAAAAATCGCTGTCCGTGGCGGTGTACAACCACTACAAGCGGATCAACTCCGGGGCCAAGATCGAGGATGTCGAGCTGCAAAAATCCAACATCATGCTGATCGGCCCGACCGGAAGCGGGAAAACCTTGCTCGCGCAAACGCTGGCTCGCATCCTGAATGTGCCGTTTGCGATCGCAGATGCCACTTCCTTGACCGAAGCCGGCTACGTGGGCGAAGACGTGGAAAACATTCTGCTCAAGCTGATCCAGGCTGCCGATTACGACGTAGAGAAAGCGGAAAAAGGCATCATCTACATCGACGAGATCGACAAAGTGGCGCGCAAGTCGGAGAACCCGTCCATCACTCGCGACGTCTCGGGTGAAGGCGTGCAGCAGGCTCTCCTGAAAATTTTGGAGGGAACCGTTGCGAGCGTGCCGCCGCAGGGAGGCCGCAAGCATCCGCATCAGGAGTTCATTCAAATCGACACATCGAACATCCTGTTCATTTGCGGCGGTGCCTTTGACGGCGTCGAGCAAATCATCAAACGCCGCCTGGGCAAAAAAGTGATCGGATTTGGCGCAGACTTCAGCGAAGGCGTCAAAGGCGACCTGAAAGCCGGCGAGTACCTGAAGTACATTTTGCCGGAGGACCTGCTCAAATTCGGTCTCATTCCGGAGTTCGTCGGCCGTCTGCCGGTTCTGGCTACGCTGGAGCCGCTGGATGAGGAGACGCTCGTGCGCATTTTGACCGAGCCGAAAAACTCCCTCGTGAAGCAGTACCAAAAACTGCTGAGCCTCGATGGAGTCGAGCTGGAATTCGATGCGGGGGCTCTGCTGCAAATCGCGAAAGAAGCGATCAAGCGCAACACCGGAGCTCGCGGTCTTCGCGCCATCATCGAACAGATCATGCTCGACATGATGTACGAACTGCCGTCCCGCGAGGATGTCAGCAAGTGCGTCATCACGGAAGAAACCGTTCGCGACAAAGTGAAGCCGCAGCTCATGACCAAAGAAGGTCGCGACGTACGCGGCGAAACTGCATAAGCATTGGAAAAAGAAAGCCGTTCCGGGAGTGCCGGGGCGGTTTTTTTGTCCTATCCAGTATATGGAGAGCCGCGGCTCTGCCAAAAAGGCATGGCGTTTCCAGATTTTCTGACGGTCACAAGCATTCCTTTGCAGGTCTTCCCGCGAATCTGTCGACGGCTTTCGCAACGTGGCAAGCTCTCTTTCGCCCGGCGGGTTTATGGTTTATGTCTACGGTTGCGGGGCAATACTACAAGATATAGTTCAAGAGACGCTGTTACATATGGGTGAAAAGCTGCCAGGCGATAGTGGGAGGGATTCAAATGGACTATACGACTTTGGTCATTGCCGTCATTGAAGTAGTCGTTGGGATCGTAATTGGTACCTACTTTTGGAATTTGCTGAGAGCGCAGAGGAACACCAAGACTTCGACGGAAAAGGAATCGCGCAAAGATCTGGATACGATTCGCAGAATGAGGATGGTTGCCCTGACCGAGCCTTTATCCGAAAAGACAAGGCCGGCTAAGCTCGAGGAAATCGTGGGACAAGAGGATGGACTGCGGGCATTGCGAGCGGCGCTGTGCGGCCCGAATCCGCAGCACGTGATTATTTACGGACCGCCGGGAGTGGGCAAAACCGCTGCGGCCCGGGTTGTTTTGGAAGAAGCCAAGAAAAACAAGATGTCTCCGTTTACCGCGGACGCGAAGTTCATCGAGATTGACGCCACCATTGCGCGTTTTGACGAAAGGGGCATCGCAGATCCGCTGATCGGCTCGGTACACGATCCCATTTACCAAGGTGCCGGTTCGCTTGGTCAGGCGGGGATTCCCCAGCCCAAACCGGGGGCGGTCACGAAAGCGCATGGAGGCATGCTGTTTCTCGACGAGATCGGGGAGCTTCACCCGGTGCAGATGAACAAGCTGCTGAAGGTGCTGGAAGACCGCAAAGTGATGCTGGAGAGCGCCTATTACAGCGAGGAAAACAGCCAGATTCCGTCGCATATCCACGACGTTTTCAAGTACGGGCTGCCTGCTGATTTTCGCTTGGTCGGAGCGACGACGAGACTGCCTGATGAGCTTCCGGCTGCCTTGCGTTCCCGCTGTCTGGAGATTTTCTTTCGTCCGCTCAAGCATGCGGAGATCGGCAGCATTGTCCGCACGGCTGTGCCAAAGATGGACATGACGATCGAAGACGACGCGGTGGCTGTAATCGAACGATACGCCACCAATGGCCGGGAAGCGATCAATACGCTGCAGATCGCGGCTGGCATTGCCCTGACGGAGGAGCGGCGGAACATCCTGGCTGCCGACGTGGAGTGGGTCATGCACAGCAGCCAAAAATCGCCGCGTCCGGAAAAACAGGTGCATGACACCCCGCAGGTGGGCTTGGTAAACGGCCTCGCTGTCTACGGTCCCAACATGGGCAGTGTCATGGAGCTGGAAGTGACGGCTTCTTTGGCATCGGTACCGGGCCAAGGGAGAATGGCGATCACCGGCATGGCGGAGGAAGAAGAGATGGGCAGCCGCAGCCGGACGATCCGCCGCAAATCCATGGCGCGCGGCTCGGTGGAAAATGTACTGACCGTCCTGGCTCGGATGGGCATGCGTCCGTACGACTACGATCTGCACATCAACTTTCCGGGCGGAATTCCTGTCGACGGGCCCTCTGCCGGGGTGACGATTGCGACCGCGATCTACTCGGCGATCCGCGGCATTCCTGTCGACAACCGGCTGGCGATGACAGGCGAAGTGAGCATCCACGGAAAGGTGAAGCCGGTGGGAGGAGTCGTCGCCAAGGTGGAAGCAGCGAAACAGGCCGGTGCGACTCGAGTCCTCATTCCGGAAGAAAACTGGCAGAGCATTTTTGCGGACATGAGCGGCATCGAAATCATCCCGGTCTCGACAGTAGCGCAGGTCATCGAGCTGGCGTTGCCGGAGGAGGCGCAAGCGGAAACCGAGACGGGCTTCACCTTGCAGCTCCCTGCAGAGGACCTGGCATCCTCGCCGTTTTCCCTGTGACACTCGGGAGCGCATGCAGATTAGACATCGCAATCCGTTTGCGCTACAATGGTAAAAAGCTTCTGCTTGCAAAAAGCTTGGGGCCCCGCCCGCCCGTGCCAAACTTGCTTTTTCGGGCGCCGTGCGGGGTTTAAAAACGGCTAATGCAGCCGTTTTTGCATGTAAGAGGGAAAGAAGATCAACAAGGAGAGGTGCATCCGCTTGGGCGAGTTTTCCGGTAAACGAGAATTACCGCTTCTCCCGTTGCGAGGTTTGCTTGTGTATCCGACAATGGTTCTCCATTTGGACGTTGGACGGGAAAAATCCATCCGCGCACTGGAGCAAGCCATGGTGGACGACAATAAAATCTTGCTGGCAACGCAGGAAGAAGTCCACATAGAAGAACCTGATGCGAACCAGATCTACAGCATCGGAACCGTTGCGCGCGTCAAACAGATGCTGAAGCTGCCAAACGGAACGATCCGCGTTTTGGTAGAAGGGTTGCAGCGGGCGAAGATCGAGGAATATCTTCAACAGGAAGATTATTTCGTCGTGTCCATTACATACTTGCAAGAAGAAAAAGCAGACGAGAACGAAGTGGAAGCCTTGATGAGATCCGTGCTCGGCCATTTCGAGCAGTACATCAAGCTGTCGAAAAAGGTATCTCCGGAGACGCTCACATCGGTGACGGACATCGAGGAGCCGGGCAGGCTCGCGGATGTGATCGCGTCCCATTTGCCTTTGAAGATGAAGGACAAACAAGAGATTCTCGAGACAGTCAACATTCAGGAGCGCCTGGAGATTTTGCTGACGATCCTCAACAACGAGCGCGAAGTGTTGGAGCTGGAGCGCAAAATCAGCAACCGCGTGAAAAAGCAGATGGAGCGCACGCAGAAGGAATACTATCTGCGCGAGCAAATGAAGGCGATCCAAAAGGAACTGGGCGACAAGGACGGACGCCAGGGCGAGGTCGACGAGCTGCGTTCACAGCTGGAGAAGTCCGATGCTCCCGAGAGGATCAAAGCCAAGATCGAGAAAGAGCTGGAGCGTCTGGAGAAAATGCCGTCCACTTCCGCAGAAGGCTCGGTCATCCGCACGTACGTCGATACTCTGCTGGCACTGCCATGGACCAAGACGACGGAAGACAACCTGGACTTGGGGCATGCGGAAAAAGTGCTGGACGAAGATCACTACGGTTTGGAAAAACCGAAAGAGCGCGTGCTGGAGTACTTGGCCGTACAAAAGCTGGTCAACTCCATGCGCGGCCCGATTCTCTGTCTCGTAGGGCCTCCCGGCGTGGGGAAAACCTCCCTGGCCCGCTCGATCGCGCGTGCCCTGGGCCGCGAATTCGTGCGGATCTCTCTGGGAGGGGTGCGCGACGAAGCGGAGATCCGCGGACATCGCCGCACGTACGTAGGTGCTTTGCCGGGACGCATCATTCAGGGGATGAAGCAGGCTGGAACCATCAATCCGGTGTTCTTGCTCGATGAGATCGACAAGCTCGCATCGGACTTCCGTGGGGACCCCGCGTCAGCTTTGCTGGAAGTGCTGGACCCGAACCAAAATGACAAGTTCAGCGACCACTATATAGAAGAGACGTACGATTTGACGAACGTCATGTTTATTACGACGGCCAACACGCTCGACACCATTCCGCGTCCGCTCCTCGACCGGATGGAAGTGATCTCGATTTCCGGCTATACGGAGTTGGAAAAGCTCAATATCCTGCGCGGATACTTGCTGCCAAAGCAAATGGAAGATCACGGCCTCGGCAAAGACAAGTTGCAGATGCACGAAGATGCCATGCTGAAGCTGGTTCGCCAGTACACGCGGGAAGCCGGCGTGCGCAATCTGAACAGGGAAGCGGCCAACGTCTGCCGCAAAGCCGCCAAGCTGATCGTCAGCGGCGAGAAAAAGCGTGTGGTGGTTACGGCCAAAACGCTGGAGACGCTGCTGGGCAAACCGCGCTATCGTTACGGCCTGGCGGAAAAGAAAGACCAGGTCGGTTCGGTCACGGGCCTGGCTTGGACACAGGCCGGGGGCGACACGCTCAATGTGGAAGTCAGCATTTTTGCCGGAAAAGGCAAGCTGACGCTCACCGGTCAGCTGGGCGATGTAATGAAGGAGTCGGCGCAAGCGGCCTTCAGCTACATTCGTTCGCGTGCGGATGAGTGGGGCATCGATCCGGAGTTTCACGAGAAGAACGACATCCATATCCACGTGCCGGAGGGAGCCATCCCGAAAGACGGTCCATCGGCCGGGATTACCATGGCGACTGCTCTCGTTTCCGCGCTCACGGGGATCCCGGTCAAAAAAGAAGTCGGGATGACGGGCGAAATCACGCTGCGCGGACGGGTCCTGCCGATCGGCGGACTGAAAGAGAAGTGCATGTCTGCCCACCGCGCGGGTCTCACGACGATTATTTTGCCGAAGGACAACGAGAAGGACATCGACGACATACCGGAAAGCGTACGGGAAGAGCTCACCTTCTACCCGGTGGAGCATTTGGATGAAGTGCTGCGTCATGCGCTGACGAGACAACCGACGGGTGACAAGCGATGAAAGTGACGTCAGCCGAATTTGTCATCAGTGCGGTAGGACCGAAGCAATACCCGGAGGACGGCCTGCACGAGATTGCGCTCGTGGGCCGTTCCAACGTGGGCAAATCATCCTTGCTCAACAAAATGATGAACCGCAAAGGGCTCGCCCGGATCAGCTCCCGTCCCGGGAAAACGCAAACGCTCAACTACTTCCGCGTCAACCAGATGCTCTATTTCGTCGACTTTCCCGGGTATGGCTACGCCAAGGTGTCGAAGAGCATCAAGGAGCAATGGGGCAAGATGATCGAGAGCTACCTGAAAAACCGCAGGGAGCTCCGCTTTGTCATCCAGCTGGTTGACATTCGCCACGCGCCGAGCAAGGACGACATCGCCATGTACGACTGGTGCAAGCAGATCGGGATTCCGACGGTCGTGGTGGCGACGAAAGGGGATAAAATCGCCCGCGGACGCTGGCTGCAGCATATGAAGGTCATCCGTCAGAGCTTGCAGATGCGCGGTGACGATTCCCTTATCGTGTTCTCCTCGGAGACAGGCCAGGGCAAAGACGAGCTGTGGGGCGAAATTCTTCGCCGCTTGAAGGCAGCGGGTGAAGGACAGGAAGGCTCGGGCGTAGAAACAACTACACCGGCTTCGACCAATCAGGCAGAGTGACGGGTTAGATAAGTCGTGGCCCAAATGGTGGGGGAAGGGGAGACAGTTTTCGTGAGCGAGGTTGCGCGCTTTGCCGTTCGAGGCGTGATCGAAGGCTTCTACGGAACGCCCTGGACGCATGCAGAGCGGCTGGACATGATCAATTTTTTGGGAAGGCATGAGTACAACGCCTATTTTTATTCTCCCAAGGACGACCTGTACCTGCGGGAAAAATGGATGGACCAGCACCCGGATCGGGCCATGCGGGAAATCCAGGAACTGATTGAAGCTTCCCGAAAAAGCGGGCTGCAGTTCGTGTACTGCCTCAGCCCGGGGCTTAGCATGGAATACGCAAGCGAGAGTCACATCGAACGGCTCCTGGTCAAATACCGGGCGATGTACGACAGAGGGGTCCGATTTTTTTCCGTTCTCTTCGACGACATCCCGATGCACCTGCTGTTCCCTGCTGACGTCCAGCGCTTTGCCCATTTGGCGGCTGCCCACGTCCATACGGTCCTGCGGGTGTGGGAAGAGATGAGCCGTTGGGACGGCGAAGTCAGGCTTGTCGTCTGTCCGACCCAATATAACGGCCTCGGAAAAGAGCCGTACATACAGCACTTGGGCCGGCATTTGCCGAAAGAAATCGATTTGTTTTGGACCGGGCGCTTCGTCTGCTCGCCGTTTTTGACAGATGGAGACGCGAAGAGGTTTCGGGAGCATACCGGCCACAAGCCGCTTTACTGGGACAACTATCCGGTGAATGACCTGGCGATGGCAAACGAGCTGCACATCGGGCCGCTTCGCCATCGCGATCCCGATTTGTGGAGCCATTCCGCGGGATATGTGGCCAATGCCATGTCCAGGCCGGAATGCTCGAAGATTCCCTTGATTACGACGGCGGCCTATTTGCGGGATCCGCTGGGCTACGATCCGCAGACGGCATGGGAAGCTGCGGTGAAAGAAGTGGCAGGCCCCGAGGACGCCGAGGCCTTCATGCGCTTCGCGGACAACGTGCAGAGCTCGTTTCTGAACGAGGTGGAGTCTCCTCGGATGATGGAAGCGCTGCTTGCGTTTCGCTTTCAGTTTCTGCAGGGCGATGCGCGCCTGGCCGTTCAACAGCTGCAAGGGCTTTTCCTCGAGATGGAACAGTCGGCGGAGCAGCTGCTGCGCGGGATGAGCAATCAAAAGCTGGCCCAGGAATGCCGCCCCTGGCTGGAAAAATACCATCATTGGGCGAAGGTCGGGTGGTCGGCCGTCGGGCTGGTGGAGGCGGGAACGAACGGAAGGCTTACGCAAGCTGCCTATTATTTGCTCAAAATGAAGCAATGGCTGAAGCGGGCGGAAAAGCTGCCGCAAAAGGTGTGCGGGCAAGTCATGAATCTGTTCGTGGAGGCCGTGCTCCAGGAAGTGCGAAAGACGACATAGCCTTTTCGCTCATACAAAAAAGGTTCCCCTCCGATATGGAGCAGGGAACCTTTTTCGGCTCCGCCAAAAGACACGGCGTAGCCAGGTTTTCTGATTGGACAGTCAGGCGGACTCGCTCTCGCCGCCCGGTTTGCGCTTGCGGGCGCGGACGCTTCGGACCCACTCCTGGATCGGGAGCTCGGCGAGGATCATCCCTGTGAAAATCATCAGGCAGCCGATGAGCTGACGTCCGTTCAACACCTCGTGGATGAAAACATAAGAGGTCAGAGCGGCGAAGACAGGCTCCAGGGCAAAAATAAGGGCGACCCTGGTGGAGCTGGTTTGCTTCTGCAGCGCGGTCTGCGCCAGAAAGGCGAGCGCTGTCGCAAAGATGGAGGTAATGATCAGACCTGTTGCGACCTCTGGCAAAAACAGAATGTCCGGATCAAAAGCCAATCGCCAGTCTTCGAAGAAAAACGCGTATAGCCAGCTGAGCACCGCGACCGTTCCAAGCTGCGTGATGGCGAGCGGAAGGGCAGGGTAGTGGGGCGCGTACTTTCCCGTAAAAACGATTTGCATGGCAAAACAGATCGCGCAGCCGAAAACCAAAATGTCCCCGACATTGAACGAGAACGATTGGTTTTGGGTGAGCAAGTACAGTCCGACCGCAGCGAGAATGACCCCGACGACGGCAGCCGGTTTGACGCGTTCCTTCATGAGCAGAAGCGTCAGCAGCGGGACCAGTACGACCGACAGGCCGGTGATGAAGCCCGCCTTTGACGGCGTCGTGTACAAGAGGCCTACTGTTTGCAGGGCGTATCCCAAACAAAGCCAAAAACCGAGAATCATCCCCGCCCGGATCAGCGGGCCGCGCCACTGCTTCCAGGAACGGCGGTAAAAAGCCAGTTGAACGATGAGCAAAAATAATGCCGCGATCGTGAAACGGACTGCGTTGAACGCATTTGGCGGCAGGGCCGAAATCGCCTGTTGCACGATCAAAAACGTGGTCCCCCAGACGAATGCGATCAGAAGCAGCGTCACGTCTGCCACCCATGATTTTTTCAAAGCCTCTTTCCTCTCCCTCCAGTGCAAATCCAGGCTTTCTCTGGTTTAGACGTATAGCCTGCATGATAAGGCATTCCAGGCGGGAACGCAAGGCTCATCAGGCAGGGCAAGGGCCGTCGAATTTTGCGGCCAAAGTGCACTCCGTTATAAATTTTTCACAATTACTCGTGGTCGAATCTGGACATAATGTTATAATAATAGTGCATTTTACACAGAGTGTATGCAAGCACGTCAATCTGGGAGGACATTATGGATATTCTTTTGCTGGGCCTCAACTACAAAACGGCGCCTGTCGAAATCCGCGAAAAATTTACGTTTAGCGATGACGGGACCGCACGCGCTCTTCATCTTCTCTCCCAGACGAAGAGTATCGCGGAATGTATCATTCTCGGAACGTGCAACCGCACGGAGATTTATGTCGTTTGCGACCAAGCCAACATCGGCCGCGACTATACCCGCAGGTTTCTGGCGGAGTGGTTCGGCGTCGAGAAAGAGCAATTCAAGGATCACTTGTATATAAAAGAAAACGAGCAGGCGATCGACCACTTGTTCCGCGTGTCTGCCGGGCTTGATTCGATGGTTGTCGGGGAGACGCAAATTTTGGGCCAGGTGCGCGACGCCTTTCTCCTGGCACAGGAACACGCGACTACCGGGACGGTGTTCAACACCTTGTTCAAGCAGGCGATCACGTTTGCGAAGCGCGCCCATACGGAGACGGCGATCGGCCAGAACGCCGTATCGGTCAGCTACGCTGCGGTGGAGCTGGGGAAAAAGATCTTCGGTTCCTTCGCGGGAAAATCCGTCCTGATCGTCGGAGCAGGCAAGATGAGCGAGCTGACGGCGAAGCATCTGCACGCCAACGGTTCGGAAAGAGTGCTCGTCGCCAACCGCACCTTGGAGAGGGCGCAGCTGCTGGCGGAGAAATTCCAGGGCGATTCCTGTACGATGGAGCAGCTGCCGGAGGCGCTGCTCGAAGCCGACATCGTCATCAGTTCGACGGGAGCGAGCGGCTACGTGCTGGGCAAAAAGGACCTGGCTCCCATCATGAAAAAGCGGAAGCACCGTCCGCTGTTCATGGTGGACATCGCCGTGCCCCGCGACCTGAATCCGGACCTGCACGATCTGGACAACGTCTACTTGTACGACATCGATGACCTGGAAGGCATCGTGGCGAGCAACGTAGCCGAGCGCTCGCGGGAAGCCGAGCGGATCGAGACCATGATCGCGGATGAGATCGTCGCTTTCACGAACTGGTATCAAACATTGGGCGTAGCTCCCCTGATCGCCGCCCTGCGCGAGAAAGCGCTTGGCATTCAAGGCGAAGCCATGCGGAAAATCGAGAACAAGCTGCCCGACTTGACAGAGCGGGAGTTACATATCATCCGCAAGACCACGAAAGGCATCGTCAATCAGCTGATGCATGATCCGGTCGTCCGTCTCAAAGAATTGGCGGCAGCAAAGCATGGCGAAGACGTCCTTGAGATGTTCACCAAAATGTTTGCCCTGGAGGAAATCCTGGAGCGGGCGGAGCAGGAAGCCAAGTGGGCAGACGGGAAAACCAAACAGGCAACTCCCCTTGAGAAGGCTCTGGTATCCCGGATCCGCGAGTAAGGATGATTTGCTTTTGCAATCGGGCATCGATTGATAGAAACCGATAGGGAAAGAGGGGAGAGAGTGCATGGCCGAGGTGAGATGGATCTACGACTTGACGATCTTTCTCTACGCTGCAAGTGTTCTCTTCTATTTTAACGACTTCTTGCAAAGCAACCGGAAAGTCAACCGCCTGGCTTTCGGGTTGCTTGTTGTCGTTTGGGCCTTGCAAACCGCTTTTTTTGTTTCGCAGACAATCATGAAGGCGTATTTTCCTGTCATCACGTTGTTTGAGACGCTCTTTTTTTATTCGTGGGTGTTGGTGAGCCTCTCGCTTGCCATTCACTATTTTTTTCGAATTGATTTACTGGTCTTTTTTACCAACATCATCGGGTTTGTAGTCCTGGTCATGTCGATGTTTTTGCCGGAGACGCCGATCGTCGCGGTCTCCAGCATCCTGACGTCGGAGCTGCTCCTGACCCATGTCACGCTGGCGATGTTCAGCTACGGAGCCTTTTCCTTGTCGATGATCTTCTCGGGGATGTACCTGCTCCAGCACAAGATGCTCAAGGAGCGGCGCTGGACTCCGCTGCTTCGGCGCTTGCCGAGCCTGGAGAGGCTGGGGAGCTACGCGTACCGGATGAACATGCTCGGAGTGCCGATGCTGCTTTTGTCTATTGTACTCGGCATTATTTGGGCAAAAATGGTACTGCCGGAGAAATTCCTGCTGGACGCAAAAGTCGTCCTCTCCATCCTGGTGCTCGCCAGTTATTCATTCTGGCTGTACAAAAGGTACCGCGATACGATGCCGATGCGTCGGATGCAGCAGTGGAACGTCCTGGCGTTTGCGCTGCTCCTCATCAACTTTTTCGCAACCAACACTTCAACATTTCACAGCTGGTGGTAAGGCTGGTCTAGGAGGCTGTCATGAAAAAATGGAACGTGGGTACGCGCCGCAGCAATCTGGCGCTCACTCAGACAAAATGGGTCGTCGACCGTTTGCAAGAGATCGCTCCCGAAGCGCAGTTCGAGCTGCATGAGATCGTCACGAAGGGGGATCGGATCCTCGATGTGACGCTGTCCAAGGTCGGGGGCAAAGGATTGTTCGTCAAGGAAATCGAGCAGTCGCTGTTCGATCGGGAAACGGATTTCGCCGTGCACAGCCTGAAGGACATGCCGGCGGAATTGCCGGAAGGACTGGTCATCGGGGCGATCCCGAAGCGGGTAGATGCCCGTGATGTCCTGCTTTCCAAAGACGGGAAAACATTGGACGAGTTGCCAGAGGGAGCGTTGGTCGGAACGAGCAGCCTGCGCAGATCCGCACAGCTCCTGGCTTACCGCCCCGACCTGCAGATCGAATCGCTGCGCGGCAATATCGACACGCGGATGCGCAAGATGGAGGAAGGCAATTTTGATGCGATCATTCTGGCTGCAGCCGGATTGGAGCGCGTCCAGTTTGCAGGCAGCATCTCGCAGTACTTGCCGGTGGAAATCAGCCTCCCTGCAGTCGGGCAAGGGGCTTTGGCGATCGAATGCCGTTCGGATGACGAAGAGACCCTGGCCCTGCTTCGCAAGCTGGATCATCAGCCCACGCGGCTGGCGGTGACGGCCGAGCGCAGCTTCCTGCACAAGCTGCAAGGCGGCTGCCAGGTGCCGATCGGCGCTTATGCCACAGTGGGAGAAGGGGATCTGGTGACAGTGACCGGCATGGTCGGTTCCCCGGACGGCAAGCAGCTGTTCAGAGAGACAGCGAGCGGGCATGATCCGGTTGCCCTCGGCATACAAGTAGCGGAGGCGCTGCTCGCGCAAGGTGCTGGCGAGGTGCTGGCTGCGGTGCTTCGGGAGAACGAACAATGACGACGCCGGAAGCCCAGGGACAATCCCTGGGTCCGCTCGCCGGCAAGCGCATCATGGTGACGAGGGCAAAAAGCCAGGTGCGGGAGCTGGTGGAAAAGATCGAAGCCTTCGGAGGGGAGGCGTACGCCTTTCCGCTCCTGAAAATGGTTCCCCCGGATGACAAAAGCCTGTTGGACGAGGCGATCTTCCGGCTTGGGACGTACGACTGGATCATCTTTACCAGCGTGAATGGCGTGGGCTTTTTTTTGGAGCGCATGCGGGAGGTAGGCGTGGGCATCCAGGCCATCACGGGACAGGTAGCGGCCGTCGGGCCCAAGACTGCTGCCGCCTTGGAGAAGGAAGGACTGACTGTTGCGGCGATTCCTTCCGATTACGTGGCGGAGGGGCTGCTCGCCAGCCTTCACGACCTTCTGAAAGCAGGGCAGCGGGTGCTGCTGCCACGCGCTGACATCGCCCGCAAAGCGCTGCCGCACGAGCTTGCCCGTCTGGGACTTGACGTGACGGAAGTGGATGTGTACCACACTGTCATCGACGGCCAGCTCGCTCCGGAAGCTGCCGGGCGCCTGCAGCGCAAAGAAATTGACGGAATCCTGTTCACCAGCTCGTCCACCGTGAGCCATTTCGTTCAGGCGATGGCCCCTTTTGCACAAGAGGGCTGGCTCGATCGGGTGTGCATCGCCTGCATCGGACCGATCACTGCGGAAACGGCGAGACAGAGTGGTCTGCACGTCGATGTGGTGGCAGCCGAGTACACCGTGGATGGGCTTTTGGATGCTTTGATAGAAAACCTGGGAGGGATAGACAATGGCACAAACATTTGACCGCCATCGCCGCCTGCGTAGAAGTGCGGCCATGCGCAATCTGGTTCGGGAAAATCACGTTCGGATGGAAGATCTGATTTATCCGCTGTTCGTCGTGGAAGGCAGCAACGTGAAGAACGAAATCCCGTCGATGCCCGGGGTATACCAATTTTCCTTGGACCAGTTGGCCATCGAGATGGAGGAAATCGTCGCGGCAGGCATCCAGTCTGTCATCATGTTCGGAGTGCCGGAGCACAAGGATGCCTGCGGAACCGGGGCGTACGATGACAATGCCGTCACTCAGCAGGCCATTCGCCAGATCAAGGAAGCCCACCCGGAAATGGTCGTCATCGCAGACACATGCCTGTGCGAGTACACCGACCACGGCCATTGCGGCGTGCTGCACGACGGTGACGTAGACAATGACGAGTCACTCAAACTCTTGGCGCAGACGGCTGTTTCGCAGGCGAAGGCGGGAGCGGACATCATCGCGCCTTCCAACATGATGGACGGCTTCGTGATCGCGATCCGCGAAGCGCTGGACGAGGCAGGCTTCTCCCATATTCCGATCATGTCCTACGCGGTCAAATACGCGTCGGCGTTTTACGGACCGTTCCGCGACGCAGCCAATTCGGCACCGCAATTCGGCGACCGCAAGACCTACCAGATGGATCCGGCCAACTCCCGCGAAGGGCTGCGTGAAGCGGCTTCCGACGTGAAGGAAGGAGCGGACTTCCTGATCGTGAAGCCGGGCATTGCCTTCATGGACATGGTTGTGCGACTGCGGGAAAACTTCGATTTGCCGATCGTGGCATACAACGTCAGCGGCGAGTACTCCATGGTCAAAGCGGCGGCCGCCAACGGCTGGATCGACGAAGAGCGGATTGTAATGGAAACGTTGGTCGGCTTCAAGCGTGCCGGTGCCGATCTGATCATTACGTACCATGCGAAAGACGTTGCAAAATGGCTGCGAGGTGAATAAAGGATGAACAAAGAAAAATCGGCGAAGTACTTTGCAGAAGCGCAGCACTACATTCCCGGCGGTGTAAACAGCCCCGTGCGCGCCTTCAAGAGCGTCGGTGGAAATCCGGTGTACATCGAGAGAGGAGCAGGCTCCCGGATCTACGATGTGGATGGCAACAGCTACATCGATTACATCGGCTCGTGGGGTCCCTTGATTCTCGGCCACGCGCATCCACGCGTCCTGTCGGCGATTACCGAAGTCGCCGCCTTGGGTACGAGCTTTGGCGCTCCGACCGAACGCGAAACACAGATGGCGAAGCTGGTTTGTGAGCTGGTCCCGTCCGTGGAAGTCGTGCGGATGGTCAATTCCGGTACGGAAGCGACGATGAGCGCTCTGCGTCTGGCGCGAGGGTATACGAAGCGGAACAAGATCATGAAGTTCGAGGGCTGTTACCACGGCCATGCAGACAGCCTGCTGATCAAGGCCGGTTCCGGCGTGGCGACGCTCGGCCTGCCTGACAGCCCCGGCGTGCCGGAGGGGACGGCAGCGAATACCATTACTGTGCCTTACAACGACCTGGAGAGCGTGAAGCTCGCCTTCTCCACATATGGAGATGATCTGGCGGCGGTCATCGTCGAACCGGTCGGCGGAAACATGGGCGTCGTGCCGCCTCTTCCGGGCTTCCTGGAAGGCCTGCGGGAAATTACGAAGCAACACGGTACGCTGCTCATTTTCGACGAAGTGATGACCGGGTTCCGTGTCGCTCGCGGCGGTGCCCAGGAGCTGTTCGGGATTACGCCGGACCTGACTACGATGGGCAAGGTCATCGGCGGCGGCTTGCCGGTCGGAGCATACGGCGGCAAGCGCGAAATCATGCAGCAAATTGCTCCGGCTGGACCGATCTACCAGGCGGGGACGCTCTCCGGCAACCCGCTTGCGATGGCAGCCGGACTTACGACTCTGGAAGAGCTGAGCAAGCCTGGCGTGTACGAGCGTCTGGAAAAACTGTCCGCACGTCTGGCGGAGGGTCTGGCGGACAATGCCAGCAAGCTTGGCATCCCGCACACGCTCAATCGCGTCGGCTCGATGGTCTGCCTGTTCTTTACCGATACGCCGGTGATCAACTACGAGACGGCAAAAACGTCCGATCTCGAGCGCTTCTCAGCCTACTTCAGCCACTTGCTGGAGGAGGGCATCATGATTCCGCCTTCGCAATTCGAAGGCATGTTCGTCTCCCTGGCTCACTCGGAGGAGGATATCGAGAAAACCATCGAGGCAAGCTATCAGGCGATGAAAAAACTGTAAAAGGATTTCGGCACCCTCTCTATGGATCAAACCCAGGAGAGGGTGTCTTTTTTTTATACGGGAAACTGCGACTCCGCCAAAAAGCCTGGCTGAGTCACGTTGTCTCCTATGGTAAAATGATAGATAAATCTGGAAAACGCGGAGGATGGAAAATGAGCGGGAGGATCTCAGTAGTACCATCGAAAAATGTGATTGCCGTCAGTTTTTCCGGCACGTTTCCGGCTTTGGTCAAGGAAATGCCGGGCGTCTGGGAGGCGTTTTTGCAGCGTCAGTCCGAAATACCGCATGTCGTCTCTCCGCATGTCCGCTTCGACATCAGCAGCGAGAACCGATCCTACCAACTGTACACCGAGTACATAGGAGTGGAGGTCGAGCGGTTCGAACGAATTCCGGCTGGAATGGTCGGTCTGACCCTGCCGGAGAGGACCTATGCCTGCTTTACCCATTCAGGGCCGATGGATCAGGTCCAAGAGACGTACCGGAACGCGTTCCGGTGGCTGGGCGAAGAAGGCTATCGCGTGGACGAATCGGCCCTTCGCTTCGAAAGGTACGATGAACGCTACACCCCCGGATTTCATAATCGGGAGCGGAAGGAAAATGCGTACGACATCTTCATCCCTCTGCTGTGATCGGAGCGCGTAACCCCATATTTTCTACCCCGCCATGAACGTTTGAACGAGCATTCTCTTTTCCGAGGAAGCCCATATTGTATTCGATCACAGGGGAAACTGACGGGGGCAAGCATTCTTTTCTTTCGCTTGGGGTACCATTTTGAAAAAAAGACCAGAAAGGAAGATTCATATGACAAAACAAGTGCAGCTGGCAAACGGGCTTGACGTTTCGTACCGCGACGAGGGAAGCGGAGGGGAGACGATCATTCTTTTGCATGGTTTTTGCGGAAGCTCGTCTTATTGGGAAAAAATCATTCCGCTTCTGTCACCGGCTTTTCGCGTGCTGGCGATCGACTTGCGGGGGCACGGCGGCAGCTCGGCACCCGACGAGCCTTACACAATGGAGCGATTCGCCGAAGACCTCGCTTCTTTTCTGGACAAGCTTGATCTGTCCGCTGTCCATCTGTTCGGGCATTCGCTGGGAGGCTATGTGACCCTCGCGTTTGCGGAAAAGCATGCGGACCGCCTGAAGAGCTTCGGTTTGATCCATTCCACGGGTTTTCCCGACGACGAAGCGGCCAAGGCCAACCGGGACAAGGGAGCCGAAAATATCCGTGCGAACGGCATGGAGCCGTTTATCAAGGCGCTGGTACCGAAGCTGTTCGCGCCGGCGCATCTCGCGTCGATGCCGGACGAAGTGAAGGCGGCAAAGGAAATCGGACTTGCGACTCAGCCGATCGGAGCGATCCAGACCTTGAAAGGCATGCGAGACCGGCAGGACCGCAGCCGCGTCCTCGAGTCGACAAAGCTGCCTGTGCTGTTGGTCGCAGGTACGGAAGACCAGATCATTCCTTCCGAAAAAACCTTCACGGCGAGCGGGCCGAATGTGGAGCAGGTACTGCTCTCCAAAGCCGGGCACATGGGGATGCTAGAGGCGCCGAAAGAATTGGCGGATGCGATCGTCCGATTCTTGTCGAAAAATTAGAGAATTCCCACCATTGACCTAGTAACTTTTGCTATAATGGACGAGGAAATCCTATCCATACAGATACAGATGAGAGGGGAATTACAAATGAAAAAAGCACGCCGCATTACCATGACGGCATTTGCGTCCGTCGTCTTCGCATCGCTGATGGCGACTTCCGCATTTGCCGCGCCGCTCCACCCTGTTCAGCATGCGGACTGGATGGTCAAAAAATCGATCATTTCCGCCGGCCAAAACGGCGACCTGGCATTGGACCGCAATGTCACCCTGGCTGAAGCGACTGTCGTCTTCGCCAAGCTCAAGGGCTCCAAAATCGCAGCGCCGACAAAAGGCGAGACGTGGGCAACCCCTTATCTGGCCTGGGCAAAAAATCAAGGCGCTTTGACCCAAGACGACTTCAAAAAGCCAGGTCAAGTGCTGACCTCTGCCAAGCTGGTGGACGTGGCGAAAAAGCTGGGCTACACCCTCAAGCTGGAAAATAAAGCGACCGTGACGCGCGGCGAATTCTTCCAGGCGCTGGGTGATGCAGCTACAGTGCATATCACGCTCGCCCATACAAATGACACGCACGGACATATCCAGGAAGACAAAGGACAAAAAGAATACGGCTTCGCCAAAATCGCAACGTTGCTGAAAGAATGGCGCGCTGAAAATCCGAACTTCCTGCTTCTGGATGCAGGCGATACATTCCAAGGCACGATTTTCGTCAACCAGTTCAAAGGCGAGTCCATCCTGCCGATCCTGAATTCCCTGAACTACACCCTCATGACCGCCGGAAACCACGAGTTCGACTTCGGGTACGAGCAGCTGCTGAAACTGCGCGATTCCCTGGATTATCCGGTCATCAACGCGAACGTATTTACGGCAGACGGCAAAAACTTGCTGGTGCCGACCTTCAAAGCCGAAATCGGCGGCAAAAAGTTTGCATTCGTAGGCTTTGTGGCTGAGGACACGCCTGTCCTGACCCACCCGAACAACGTCAAAGGCCTGACCTTCAAGAGCCCGGTAGATGTGGCGAAAACAATCGTGCCTGAGCTGAAGAAAGAGGCGGACCATGTGGTGGTCGTTTCCCATATCGGCGTGGACGTCGACCGCGAAATCGCGAAGAACGTTCCGGGCATCGACCTGATCGTAGGCGGTCACTCCCATACACCGCTGAAAGAACCTGAGCTGGTCAACGGCACCTACATCGTGCAAGACTGGGAGTACGGCAAATCGCTCGGACGGGCAGACCTGTACTATCTGGGCGAAGAGCTGGTTGCCTTCAGCGGCGGCCTGAAAGAGTACGACGAAACCGTGCAGCCTGATCCGGAAGTAGATAAACTGGTGCAAGAGGTCGTCAAGCAAGTCGACAGCGTCATGAACGTCGTCATCGCGAAATCGGAGGTTCCGCTCGACGGCGACCGCACGCTGGTCCGTGCGAAAGAGACCAACGTGGGCAACCTGATCACCGACATCATGCTGGAGCGCACCCAGTCGATCAAGGGCCATGAAGCTGACGTAGCTCTGGCGAACGGCGGGGGGATCCGCACGCAGTTGAATGCCGGCGACATCACCAAGAAAGACCTGTACACCCTGCTTCCGTTTGAGAACAACACCCTGGCCGTCGTCGAAGTGACTGGCGAGGAATTGAAGCAAGCGCTGGAAAACGGCGTGAGCCAAGTAGGCACAGGAGCTGGCCGCTTCCCGCAAATCAGCGGCATGAGCTTCACGTACAACCCAACCAAGCCGGTGGGCGAGCGCGTCCTCGAGGTAAAAGTAAAAGGCCAGCCGCTCGACCTGACCAAGACATACAAAGTAGCGACCATCGACTTCCTGGCTTCGGGCGGTGACGGCTACGAGTCCTTCAAAAAGCCGTTCTTCAACACGGGTCTGTCGATGTACAGCGTAGTGGAGGAGGCGCTGATCAAGCGCGAGGTCGTCAATCCGAAAGTGGAAGGCCGCATTGTAGAAGTGAAATAAGGTGTGTGCTTGTTTACGAGACAGGGAGATCGAGGTCTTCCTGTCTTTTCACATCACAAAGTACCTTGCAATATATAGTAGTCATTTGGTAAGCTTTTACATGGGTGATGGGCATTGAATGTGCAGTTTAAAAAAGGCGTATTGGAGCTTTGTGTGCTGGTGCTGACGGCTGGGCGCGACCGATATGGCTACGAGCTCGTTGCCAGCATCTCGGAGAAGTTTCACATCGCCGAAGGATCCGTCTATCCCTTGCTGCGTCGCTTGACACAGGAAGGCTTTTTTACCACGTACTTGATGGAATCTCAGGAAGGACCGCCGCGAAAATACTATCATTTGACGGAGCAAGGGCGTCAATATATGAACGATCTTGTTTTGGAATGGCGCATATTCAACCGCGGAGTCAACCAGATCATAGGGGAGGGACTCGGTTATGACAAGGCGTGAGTTCATGGATGAACTCGGCTCGCTGCTTGATGAATTGCCGGACAAGGAGCGTCTGGATATTCTGGCAGACTACACGGAGCATTTCTTGATGGGCGTGAAAGAAGGAAAAAGCGAGCACGAAATCGCAGAAGCGCTGGGAAGCCCAAAGGCGCTGGCTAGAGAGCTGCTGGCAGGGTACCGGATCCACGAGGCCGAGTCCAATGCTTCCGTCGGGAATATGACCCGGGCGATCATTGCGACTGTCAGCCTCGGGTTTTTCAATCTCGTTTTTGTGCTGGGGCCGTTCATGGCGCTGATCGGCGTGTTGATTGCCTGCTTTGGCGTCGCAGTGGCGCTCTTGCTTGCGCCGGTCGGGATGTACGCCCAGTACGGATTCTCCGCTGTATCCCAGGAAAGGCTCCTGCTCTTGTTTGGCAGCATGGCTTCCATCGGGCTGGGCGGCATGATGGCCGTCGGATTGGTCGGTCTTACGAGGTGGCTGTACCGGCTATTTTTGCGCTACCTCCAGTTCAACGTGCAAATGATCAGGGGGAAATGAAATGGGAAGTTGGGGAAAAAGACTGTTCGGAATCAGTTTGCTGCTATTTGTCGTAGGCGTGTCCGGACTTGTTTGGCTCTTTTCCAAGCAGGAGATGTTTGCCGTTTCCTTGAAGCCGGTAGATGAGCAGCGGACGATCACAGAGACGGTCAAGTCGCTGGATTTGGCTACGGATACGGTCGACGTGCTGATCGAGCGCAGCAGTCAGCCTTCCGTCAGTGTCCGGCTTGTCGGGGAAGTCGATGAACGGCAGCGGTACCAGTTGACGAGCGACATCAGTCCGGACGGGAAGCTGACCGTTGCGGTTACAGAGCAAATGCACATCAATATGTTCTTTTGGGGAAATGGGCACTTGCAGCTGCACGTCCTGCTTCCGGATGCAGCATACGACCAGATCGCGCTGAAGACAGAGACGGGAGATATCCGGAGCATGGCGCTCCAGTCCCGGCAAGCGCGGATCCGGACGAGCACGGGAGACATCGATCTGGACGGGTTCTCCGGAGAAAGGCTGGAGGTCCAGACGGAGACGGGCGACATGCGGATGCAGGGCATAAAGGCGCAGGTATCTGTCGAAAGCAGCACAGGCGACGTAAACAAGCTGGAGTTGACGGAACTGGTCCACGACGCGGACATTCGCACCGATACGGGAGACGTGCGCATTTCGGTGGAGAAAAAACCGTCTGCGGCTCGGCTGGAGCTTGCGTCTGATACCGGCGATGTACAGGCCGATTGGCCGAATTTGACCTACGAGCGTCGCGAGGAGCAGCATGTGACGGCGACTGTGGGCACAGGCGGACCCGCCCTTTCCGTGAGATCTTCCACCGGAGATATTCGCATTCAATAGGGGAAGAATGGAAAGACTGATGGAAGAGCTTGGGAAAAGCGAGAACCGAAAAGATTTTGACACAAAAGAGCCCTACCATGTCGAATGCCCAATGGTATCATAATGAAGGGGAAGATTATTCGTGCAAAGAGAGGTTTATTCATGACCGCAAAACCATTTAATGATACGTTTTTGAGAGCATGTCGAAAGGAAGCGACGGACCATGTGCCAGTCTGGTACATGCGTCAAGCTGGTCGTTACCAGCCTGAGTACCGCGCGATTCGGGATAAGCATAGCTTCTTTGAAATGAATTACATACCGGAAGTTTGCGCAGAAGTGACGCGCCTGCCTGTGGAACAGCTGGGCGTGGACGCTGCGATTTTGTTTGCCGACATCATGACGCCGCTCAAACCGATCGGGGTCGATGTCAATATCGAATCCGGAATCGGGCCGGTGATCGCCAATCCGATCCAGTCGCTTGCGGATGTCCAGCGCCTGCACGAGTTGGAGCCGGAGACGCACCTGCCGTACATTTTGGAAGCGATTAAAATTTTGCGCCAGCAGCTTTCCGTGCCGCTGATCGGCTTTGCCGGCGCGCCGTTTACCCTCGCCAGCTACTTGATCGAGGGCGGCCCTTCCAAGCATTACCACAAGACGAAAGCGTTCATGTACACCGAACCGGCTGCCTGGCAGGCGCTCATGGAGAAGCTGGGCGACTTGACGATCACGTATTTGAAGGCACAGGTCGCTGCGGGGGCTCAAGCCGTTCAAGTATTCGACTCTTGGGTCGGCGCGCTGAACGACGATGATTACCGCGAATACATCACCCCGGTGATGACGCGGATCTTCCAGGCGTTGAAGGAGACGGGGGTACCTACCATCTATTTCGGAATTGGAGCGGGGCATCTGCTGATGGATTGGGAGGAGCTGCCTGTCGACGTGGTCGGTCTCGACTGGCGCACGTCCATTACGACGGCGCGCAAAATGGGCGTGACCAAGACGCTGCAGGGCAACCTGGATCCGACCTTGCTCCTGGCTCCTTGGGAGAAGCTCGAAGCCAAGGCGAAAGAGATTTTGGACGAAGGAACGAAGCAGCCTGGATACATTTTCAATCTGGGCCACGGCGTTTTCCCTGATGCGAAAGTAGAGACGCTGCAAAAACTGACCCAGTTTATCCACAGCTACAAACGAGACAGGTAATTCGGGAGGTGCACGACACGATGGCAAAAAGAAAGACAGGGCTTCTGCTGATGGCGTACGGTACGCCGCGCAGGCCGGAGGACATCGAACCGTATTACACGCATATTCGCCGCGGACGAAAACCGCCGCAGGAGCTATTGGATGATTTGAAGGCGCGCTATGAAGCGGTCGGAGGATTGAATCGCTTCGCCGAAATCACAGACGAGCAGGTGAGCGCCCTGGTGCAGGAAATGAACGAGCGCCACCCCGATCGGGAGTTCGTCGGATACCTCGGCCTCAAGCACATCGCGCCGTTCATCGAGGACGCCGTCGAACAGATGAAGCAGGACGGAATTGCGGAAGCGATCAGTCTCGTTCTCGCCCCTCACTACTCCAGCTACAGCGTGAAAGAGTACAACGGTCGGGCGCAGAAGCATTCGGAATCGATATCCGGACCGGTCATCCACAGCATCGAGAGCTGGTATATGGAGCCCCGCTTCATCGAGTATTGGGTCCATGCGATCAATGACACATTCGCTTCGATGCCGGCCGAGGATCGGGAAAAAGCGGTGGTGATCTTCTCCGCCCACAGTTTGCCGGAGAAAATCCTGAACGCCGGCGATCCGTACCCCCAGCAGCTGGAGGAGACAGCGAAGATGATCGCCGAACGTGCGGGAATCCCTGATTTTGCGATCGGCTGGCAGAGCGCGGGCAATACGCCTGAGCCGTGGCTTGGACCGGATGTTCAGGATTTGACGCGTGAGCTGCATGCTTCGCACGGATTTTCGGCATACGTCTACTGTCCCATCGGATTCGTCGCCGAGCATCTGGAAGTGCTGTACGACAACGACTTTGAATGCAAAGCAGCGACGGATGAGCTGGGCGCACATTATTACCGCCCTCCGATGCCAAACGCCAGACCTGCCTTTATCTCCTGTCTGGCTGATGCCGTCGAGAAAAAGCTGGCGGACTAGGGGACGAATGGGATGGAGCACAAGACGTTTCACATTGCCATCGTAGGCGGCGGAATCACCGGTCTTAGCGCCGCCTTTTACTTGCAGCGGGAAATCGAGGAGAAAGGGCTGCCGATCCGTTTTCACCTCGTGGAGGAGAAGGGGCGCCTCGGCGGCAAGATCCAGACATGGCGGCATGAAGGCTTCGTGATCGAGCAAGGGCCTGATTCATTTCTGGAGCGAAAAACGAGTGCTGCGCAGCTGGCCGTCGACCTCGGTCTGGAGGAACAGCTGGTGCGCAACAGCACCGGTCAGGCGTACATTTGGCACAAAGACCGCCTCATGCCGATTCCGGAAGGGGCGGTTATGGGCGTGCCGACCAAGCTCATGCCGTTCGTCACGACGGATTTGATCTCGTGGCCGGGAAAAATTCGTGCCGCCGCTGACTTGATCATGCCTGCGTCCAAAGGCGAAGGGGATCTGTCTGTCGGGGACTTTTTCCGCCGACGTCTGGGCGGCGAGGTGATTGAAAACCTGATCCAGCCTCTTCTGTCCGGCGTTTACTCCGGCGATATCGACAACCTCAGCCTTCTGGCCAACTTCCCGCAGTTTGCGCAGCTGGAAAAACAGCACCGCAGCCTGATTTTGGCCATGAAGCATTCACGTCCCAAGAAGGAGGGAGAGGGGAAGCCGAAAGGAATCTTCCTCACGCTGAAAAACGGGCTGGAATCGCTGGTAGAAGGGATCGAAAGCAGACTGCCAAGTGCCAGCATCCGCACGAATAGCGGGGTGAAGGAGCTGCGCAAGAAGGAAGGCGGCGGATATGCGCTCGTTCTGAAAGACGGGGAACGACTTGAGGCGGACGCCGTACTGTTTACGGTGCCGCACGCTGCCGTGGAGCCACTCATGCGCCCGTATGCCTCGGTGCCGTCCCTGCCGCAGGCCAAGCCGCATATGGTCGCAACCATTGCGATGGCTTTCCCGGAGTCGGCGATCGAACTCGGAATGGAAGGGACAGGCTTTATCGTTCCTCGTTCTTCCGGCGCGAACATTACGGCTTGTACGTGGGCCCATCGCAAATGGCCGCACACCACTCCGAAGGGGAAAGCGCTGCTGCGCTGTTTTGTAGGCAGGGCCAAGGAGCAGTCGTTCATGCAGCTCTCGGACGAAGAAATCATTGAGCTCGCCCTCAGCGATTTGCACAAGACCATGACCATCCGCCAGAAGCCGGATTTTTATAAAGTAACGCGGCTGCAAAACGCCATTCCGTACGTTGTGGGTCACCAGGCTTGGGTCCGCGAGGTGACGGGAAAAGTGGAGGCGGGTTTGCCGGGCGTTCTTTTGGCTGGAGCCTCCTACGGCGGGGTAGGCGTGCCGGATTGCATCCAGCAAGGAAAACAAGCCGTACCGAAATTAATCCAAGCCGTTTTGCCGGGGAGATCGTAGTCCCGGCTTTTTGCGTTTCCGGGGACGCTTTTGTTTTGGAAATTCAGGTGCTAAACGGCTCGTCCTGTCCATATAGTATAGGGAAATGTCTTGCACCTGAAAGGAGGAGCACGAATGGCATTACAGGATGGGCTGCTCTCGTTTGCCATCAAGGAGACCATTTTCCTCTCATCCGATAGAGCCGGAATAGGTGAACTGCAAGAGCTGGAACTGGTACCGGATGTAGAGGTGCTGGAAAATGAATCCTACATCTCTATAACAGGCTGCTTGCAGTTGTTCGGGAAGTACGAGCCGATCAGGGATACCGCTGGGCAGGACAGCGGTGGAGCGGAAACTCTGGTTCAGGCCATGACGTTCGCCCCGTTTCGGCCCGAAGGAACGGATGGGCCGTATTACGGCTGGGAGGAGCAAATCGGGCATCGTGTTCCGCTCAATATCACGATCCCGCAGGAGCGGATCGCGGAAATGGGCGACATTTACGCCATCGTTGACAGCTTTGACTACAAGCTGGAGGGACCGCATCAGCTGTTGATCGAAGCCGAGCTCAAGATCGTCGGAATCGCGCTCTCCGATCAGTCGGTTAATGCTTCGTCCGAGTTGCCCGGACAGTATCAGGAACAGGAGCAGATGCACGCGCAATCGCCATACGGTTTCGACCAGCCCGCGACCGCACCTAGGGAAGAGGCGTGGGAGTTTGCTCATGTGGCTGCCGATCAGGAGGAAGGTCCCGTCGAGCTGTCTTCGCTGGAGGAGATCGAACAAAAGCTGGCGCAGCTCGAACAGCAATTGGAGCAGCAAGCCGAGCCTGCCAGCTACGAGTCCGTGGGCTCAGAATCCGGGGGTTCCGGAGGCTACGAACCCGCAGGCTACGAAGATGCGGCTTACGAACCCGAGAGCTACGAATCTGCAGGCTACGAATCTTCAGGCTACGAGTCGGCAGGCTATGAAGGTGCCCAGTCCACTTCATTGTTCGATACGCCTGCGTTGGAAGTCTCGGCGAGGGAGTATGAGCATTACGAATACCAGGCTTTCGGAGAAGTGACAGAGGTCGATTCCGCCGGCGGTCTGCCTGCATCCTATCAGGATGAAGAGAATGTGCAAGATTCTGCGCTTTGGGGAGCGGATACCCCTGCCATCGGATCGGCCGGGTACGATTCGCCCATATACGGCACACAGGTGACGAATGCGGACCAAGCCGAGCAATGGGAGGACATTCCGGTCACGCAAGAGGAGCAGGATGAAGCGACGTTGGCCATTCACGACAACCAGCATCCAGCCATTACCCCAGTCGCAGCCGAAGGGGCGGATGCGAAAGCAAAAGAGGCAGAGGAAGCAGAGGCGGCACCGGAGTCAGCGGAAGCGGTAGAAACGGCGAAGGCAGTGGAAGTCGCTGAAACCGAGGACACAGCTGAAGCACCGGAGGCGCCAGATGCAGTAGAGGTAGCGGCCGAACCCGTTGAAACGCAAACGGCCAGTGAAGAGGTAGAAGTGAGGATCGCCATTTCAGGCAAGCCTTCGCGTGAAGAGTCGGGCAATGTCAACATCACCTCGATTTTCTCCCAGGCCAGCAGGGCGAAGCAAGAAGCCATGGCACAGGAGGCGGAATCGTCTTCCAGCTCCTCGAGAAAGGGCTCGGTGACAGAAGCCACAGGTTTTACCCTGGAAGCGATGCAAAATTTGACCTCCTTCATCCGAAACAAGGAGGAGCGTTCCAGCCAGCTGAAAATGTGCATCATTCAACGGGATGAGACGCTGGAGCAGATTTCTCAGCGCTACTCCTTGCCCGTGTCCAAGATCGTGGAAGTGAATCGACTTTCTTCGGAACAGCTGGTGGCCGGACAAATCCTGTACATTCCACAGTGAGGAGTGGGGGACTGTGGACAAGATCGATCTTTCCGAGGTTTGTCAAAACTATCGTGCCCGCGTGATCCGCGTGACACCACTGGACGATTGCTGGCTCCTGGAGACGAACCGGGGGCCAAAAGAACTGCACGTTTGGCCGCGTGTCGATGTGATGCGCTGGTCGTTTGCCTGGCGCGAACGACTGGCGCGTCAAGGTTTTCGAGAGTTGGAGAGATTCATCCGCACGAGAGATTCCAAACCGTACGTGATGGTCGGAAACCAGGGCGTCACGATGACCGATCATTTCAGGCGAATCGAGTCATGGGAACCGCGGCCGGCGACTGCTCGCCAATGCGGCAGGGTCGTCGCGATGATGCATCTCTCGCAGCAGGAGAGCAATTTGCTTACGGGAGCGGATTACTTGCAGCAGGAGAAGATCAAGGCAGAGTCGGAGTGGGCGCACGCCAAAGCGCTGGCCGAGTCCTACCGTTCGAAATACAGCAAGGAAAAAGGGGAGAAGCGCTGGGTAGGGAGCTTGCTTTCGCCGCTTCTGCAGCGCATGGAGCGGGCAGCGGTGCTGCTTGGGCATGAGAGCATTCCGGCAGGAGAGCTCACTGTCTCTCATCGGGATTTGTCGTCCGACAATTGGGGGATGGTGGGGGGGAAGCTGTACCTGCGCGGTTTTTTTCGCCCGAATTTGTCCGTCAGGCAGCGGGATGTGGCAGGCTTCCTCCGCGATGCGTATCTGGCGCGCCGCGATCTGGAGGAAATCGACGCCTTTCTGGACGGTTACGAGGAAGTAAAGCCGCTGGATTACGGCGAATACACGCTGCTGCTGGCCTTTATGGCTCGGCCACGGGAAGTGTGGAGGAGCGTGGAATCGTACGTGAAACGCGTTTCGGAAAACAAGGAAGCGCCGATAGAAGGAATCGAGCAGGCCTTGAGAAGCCAGCAGTCTGTGGATCACTTGCTGCGGCATATCGCTGACCGGGCCGAGCGACCGAGGGGTGAACAGATCGATGAGCCGCTTTGACGACCTATTCCCGTTGTTTCAGGAGTATGACATGTTTGCCCAGAACATCGATGTCCTGAAGGAGCCAAACGTCTTCAAGGCGATCACTCCATACGGCTCGTACGTCTGCAAGCGAACCAAGGCACCGGGTCAACGACTGCTTCACGTAAGCGATGTGCTGCGCCAGTTGAACCGCAGGGGCTGGGACGGGGCTGTCCCGTTTTTGCACACCAAGTACGACGATCCGTTCGTCCAGTTCCAGGATGCGACCTACTATTTGACCGCCTGGCACCCGGACAGCGAGCAGGGCGAGGACCAGCCGCTTGCATGGGCGACGCCTACTTTGGAACGACTCGCGGAGCTTCACCATCTGACACAGAACTACCGTTTCGACGATCCCCGTCAAGTGGAGCCTCTGATCGATTCGCTGCTGAGCAGATGGCAGTATTGGCACAAGCAAATGGAGCATGCGGCACAAACCGCAAACGAACGTCCTTACCAATCGCCCTTTGACCTGGTGTTTCTCGCCAACCGGGCGTTTATCGCCGAGATGTCCAAGGCGGCGACAGAACAGCTCATGGACTGGCGAGAGCGGCATGAGACGCACGCTCATTTCCGCTTATCGCTGATACACGGTTCTCCGCACCCCGCCCATGTGGTGCTCGATCGCTTCGGGAAAGGGAAGCTGCTCAACTTCGATCGCGCCGCCTTTGATACGCCGATCCGGGATCTGACCTTGTTTTACCGAACGTATTTCCAATTGGCGGGGGACGAGGCAGGAGCTTCCCAATTGTTTCACCGGTACGCCGCCATCTTTCCGCTGCGCCCGGAAGAGATCGAACTGCTCTCGGCATTTCTTTCCTATCCGGAGCGGATCATGCGGGATGTTGACATCTACTACAATGGCCGGAAGGAATGGAGCGAGCTGTACGCTGTGAAACGTCTGGAAAAAGATATGGACCGTCTGATGCGGCTGCATCGTTGGGTCCAACTGGCTTTTTAGAGAGCAGCGTCTCACCGCGTGGGGCGTTGTTTTTCTTTGCACCTTTAGCACCAATCCAGGGTAATCGCTACGTAGGAAAGGGCCAAAATACCCAGGATCACCACGTCAAAGGAGGTCGGCAGGATAATCGTGCGGATGAATTGAAAGACAATCAGCGGAATGAGCACCTGCTTGAAGCCGTATTTGATGCGCAAATAGGTGGGATGGTACTTCCAGCGGAAATTCATCAAACATCACCTCATTCCAGCATATGCGAGCAAGGCTGGGACAGTGCCTGGCAAGCCTAGTCCTGCACTCGAAAAAGTGGAGCTCAGGCAAACATCACTCGCGGGCAAGGTTTAAAAGGCTTGGCAAAAGGGAACGGGAAAGTCAGAACCATAAGGACGCACGCATATAGGTGATAGACATGATATGGGAAGCCTTGTTTTACGCAGGAGCAGCTTGTGCCGGAGCGGTACTGATCATCCGTTCGGGCGGCAGCTGGTCCTCAAGGCGATGGAACAAGCTGTCCAAGATGCTCGGACTGCGCCAAGACTACGAGCATCTCTTGACGGCGAGCAACGAGAACAGTCTGCGGAATGTATCCTTTGAGACGCTGCAGCAAAACATCGAGGAGCTGGTGGAGATCTGGTATTCCAAGCTCGATACCCTCGTCTACCTGCGCATCTCGCTGGAATCGGAGTATCAGATCGTCTATTTTCAAGTGGAAAGGGGAAAAAAGCACGTACTGGAAGAATCGTCCCGAGTGTCGGAGCGAATCATCGTCCACGAACAGCTCGACTCGATTTTGACGCCGCGGTATGTGGTGCTGGAGGCGCATACGGTTTCGGGCGATTCGCGCAATCAAGCGCTGGAACGATCTTTCTTTCAGCTGCTGCTGGTCAATGTGCGCAGTCTCGTTTTGCGGTGTCTGCACGAGCATCAGGCGGGCGAACTTCGGCTCATGGAGACGGAAATGGAGCTCGCGCGGCGGATCCAGTCCACGCTGCTGCCCCGAGAGCAATTGACGCTGCCGGAACTGAGCGTGCGTGTGGTTTACGCTCCGTTCACGTATGTCGGCGGCGATTATATTGATTACATCCGTGTCGATGAACGCTATACTTGTTTTATCGTTGCTGACGTTTCCGGCCACGGCCTGGCAGCCAGTCTGCTGGCTTCGGGCGTCCGCACGGCAGTTCGGGCCATTTTGCAAAAGAGCTGGTCTCCCGATGAAGTCTTGAGCCGACTGAATCAGCTGCTCTACGATGACCTGTCCAAAACGAGATCGTACATAACCATGCTGATCGCCATGCACGACGCAAAGGAGCATACCTTGCTGCTCAGTCGAGCGGGACATCCCCGGCCGCTTTTCTTGTCCAACAGCCGGAAAGAAGTGCTGCCGAGCAGAGGGGGTGTGGGTTTGGGGCTTTCGCCTGATAGCACTTACCAGCTCGAAAAAGTACCATTAAGAGAGTCGGGCATTCTGCTTCTGTACACGGATGGACTCGTGGAAACAGGAAGAAAGGATGCGGCGCGCTGCGTGGAAACGTGGCTGGCCGACCTCTCCCACATCGTGGACGAGCATGGCGAGGGAGAGGGTGACGCGATGGACCGCGTCGAAGCGTACATGTGGCAAATTACTCGCGAAAGAGAACAGACGGATGATATGTCCGTCTTGATTATTCAATTTCATGCATGTTTGATGCAGCCATACCCGGACACGATCGGCTTCCAGGGCACCGGCAACGAAAAGGAAGCGGTGGCAGGAAGCGAAAGGAGGATGACAAGTGGTTCTGTGTGAGGGGTGTCCGGACGATCCTAGTTGCCGCAATTGCTTGGACGAGCTGCGTTCCGGCGGTTCGGCGCAAAAGGTACTGCCACCTCGGCCTGTGCGGATCACCGATCTTTCTACTTCGGAAGAATGCCAGGCTCAATTGATTACGGTCAGTCGCACGGCGATCGGACTGATCAGCCGTGAAAAGGTGCTGGAGGGACGGCTGGAGGTCGAGCTCGCCGGAGATTTTCGAATCATCGGGAGCGCGCTGCGCGGAATTTGCGGTGTCCCGTATTACGTGATCGACATCGAGAAAGTGCTCCGGCGGGAACAAGTGCTGAAGCGCCTGCTGCTGGAAGAGTTCCACAATTGGCATATGAGCGGAGAGCTCGATCCTACCGAGCTGCTGGCCGATGTCAAAGCGCGAGACGACGAAAGAGGCCGCTTGATCAAGCAGGAGCTGCAAAAGCTGTCGATTTTGCGGCAGATCGGGACGATCTTTCTCTATTTGTTTGATGAGGGGAAACTGAGGCCGCTCGGCGATGCACGGGCCGATCGGGAAATCGAGCGGGAGATGTCCCGTCTGGTCAGGAACGCTGCGGACAATGGCGCCTCTCTAAGGGAGCAGCTGGTTTCCCGCGACGGCCGGAAAGTGTTTGAGATGTACGCTTCCGCCTTGCCGGACCAAACGTGCGGAATCGCGTTGATTGATGTGACGGAGGCCGTCGCGGAGGAGAGAAAGCGGCAGAAGCGGGAGTGGGAAATTTACCGGGATATCCTCGGGGTCGTCACCCAGGGCAAGCTGATGCTGCTCAGTGACGAGGAGCTGTTTTTTCTGCTGCGGAACGGACGCAAATCGTTCGCGATGGATTTGCGCGCACCCGAGAACCTCGCAGAGCTGCGCCGTGCCTGCAAGCGGGCGCTGGAGCCGCTGGGCATGTCGGACAAGCGCATCCTGCAGTACTTGGTGGCCGTCAACGAAGCAGCCTCCAACACCTTGAAGCACGGTGACGGGGGAACGATCACGCTGTACGTTTTGCCCGAACAGCGCATGTGCAGAGCCGTGATACACGACCAGGGCCAGGGAATTCTCCTGGAAGACTTGCCGCGCGCGACGCTCTTGCAGGGGTACTCCACCCGAGACTCGCTTGGCGTGGGCTTTCACGTCATGCTGCAATATTGCGACCGCCTGTATTTGGCCAGCTCGCTGGCGGGCACCAAGCTCATTCTGGAATGTATCGCCGCCGATGAGAGTCGTCGGTAGGTTTTCAGAATGTTTGCGTTCGCTGCAAAGAGGGTAACTAGAATACGTATGGAAATACGTAGGGTATCTAGTTCATCTGTGAAAGGAGTTTGAGCATGGACTATAGAGCCATAGAAACGAATGGGCAAGCCACGCTGTTTTTTGCCGGGGAACTGGACATGGCGGTGGGGGACCGGGTAGGTGAATTGCTGCAGCAGTACGGGGGACGCAATCAATCCGTGACCGTCGATTTTCAGGGCGTTTCTTTTGTGGACTCATCCGGGATCGGTAGCCTGTTTTTTACGACGAAGGAACTACTGGCGCGCGGCAAACAAGTGGAAATCGTGAATGTGCGGGAAGAAATCCTGGATATTTTAAGTGTGCTCGGCTTTACGGAGGCATTGGGAATTACCGTGGAAAAGGCCGCCGAATCTGGGTTTGACGGGAAACCTGCTGATTGTATATAATAACGGAGAACTGTCTATCATAATTCCATATCGTGATTGGCGATGATTGGGAAGAGTAGGTCAGGAGCCCTTGTCAGAGAGGAGAATCACAGCTGAGAGATTCTCTAAGGTGACGAATGACTGAAGGTCGCCCAGGAGTTGTTCCGGTGAAGATGTGATCCAGCCGGAAACGGTTCGCAACCGTTATCTTGTTTGAGGGAATGCGCAAAATCCGCTAGGGCGCTAGGGATGGTGCGTATTAACAAAGGTGGTACCGCGAAATAATCCTTTCGTCCTTTGGATGAAGGGTTTTTTTATTTTCCTTTGCGATCAGAACCTGTTCTTCGCGAGGTCTTCAATCCATGTTTTTAGGAGGAGTCACGCATGTCAACCCCAAATGCACAAGACATCGATCAGTTGCTGCCCAAGAACTACGACCCGAAAGCAGCTGAGCAAAAATGGTATCCATACTGGATTCAAAACCAGTTTTTCAAGGCGGAGCGCGATCCGAACAAGCGCCCGTTTACGATCGTGATTCCCCCTCCCAACGTAACGGGGAAACTCCACCTCGGTCATGCGCTCGATACGACGCTGCAGGACATCATCACTCGAACCAAGCGGATGCAAGGGTACAGCACCCTGTTCCTGCCTGGGATGGACCATGCGGGTATCGCTACCCAGGCGCGCGTGGAAGCCACGTTGCGGGAAGAAGGCATTTCCCGTCATGACCTCGGCCGCGAGAAGTTCGTGGAAAAGGTCTGGGAATGGAAGCACATTTACGCCGGGCACATTCGCGAGCAGTGGGAAAAGCTGGGCCTCGCGCTGGATTATTCCCGCGAGCGCTTCACGATGGATGAGGGCCTGTCCCGCGCTGTTCGAGAAGTGTTTGTCCGCCTGTACGAAAAAGGGCTGATTTACCGCGGGAACCGCATCATCAACTGGGACCCGGCGGCTCGCACGGCGCTCTCCGATATCGAGGTCATTTACAAGGAAGTCAAAGGCGCTCTGCATCACATGCGCTATCCGCTCGCAGACGGCACGGGTTACATCGAGGTGGCGACCACCCGTCCGGAGACGATGCTGGGCGATACGGCCGTCGCTGTACATCCCGAAGACGAACGCTACAAGCATCTGGTCGGGAAAACCGTCATCCTGCCAATCGTCGGCCGTGAAATTCCGATCGTGGCCGATGACTACGTCGATCCGGAATTCGGCTCCGGCGCGGTGAAAATCACGCCAGCACACGACCCGAACGACTTTGAGCTGGGGCTCCGCCATCAGCTGCCGCAGATCGTCGTCATGGACGAATCCGGGACGATGAACGAACAGGCCGGTATCTACCAGGGAATGGACCGCTTCGCCTGCCGCAAGCAGATCATCAAGGATTTGAGCGAGCAAGGCGTCATGTTCAAAATCGAGGAGCACATCCATCAAGTGGGACACAGCGAGCGCAGCGACGCAGTCGTCGAGCCGTATTTGTCCACCCAATGGTTCGTGAAAATGCAGCCGCTGGCCGACGCGGCTCTCGCTAGCGCAGCAAGCGAAGACAGCGTCAAATTCGTGCCGGAGCGCTTCAAGAACAACTACCTGCGCTGGATCGAGAACATCCGCGACTGGTGCATCTCCCGTCAGCTTTGGTGGGGACACCGGATTCCGGCTTGGTACTGCCAGGATTGCGGCGAGACGATCGTTTCCCGCGAGGATGTGAGCGAGTGCCCGAGCTGCCACAGCCACAAGCTGGAGCAAGACAACGATGTGCTTGATACCTGGTTCTCTTCCGGCCTGTGGCCGTTCTCCACGCTCGGCTGGCCGGAAGAAAGCGAAGACATGAAGTACTTCTACCCGACCAATGTGCTCGTCACCGGCTACGACATCATCTTCTTCTGGGTGGCCCGCATGATCTTCACCGGGCTGGAGTTTACCGGGCAAAATCCGTTTGAGACGGTGCTGATCCACGGGATTATCCGCGACTCCGAAGGCCGCAAGATGTCCAAGTCGCTGGGCAACGGCGTCGATCCGATGGAAGTCATCGAGAAATACGGGGCCGATGCGCTTCGCTTCACGCTGGCGACAGGCAATTCGCCAGGGAACGATCAGCGCTTCTACTGGGAAAAGGTAGAGGCCAACCGCAACTTCGCCAACAAGATCTGGAACGCGTCGCGCTTTGCGCTGATGAACCTGTCGGGCTTCCGCTACGAGGACATCGATCTCAGCGGGGAGCTTTCCACTCCGGACAAGTGGATCCTGACGCGCCTGCAAAGGGCGATCGCCGATGTGACCCGCCTGACGGACGCCTTCGAGTTTGGCGAAGTGGGCCGCGTGCTCTACAACTTCATTTGGGATGACCTGTGCGACTGGTACATCGAGATGGCAAAGCTGCCGCTGTACGGAACCGACGAAGCGGCGAAAAAGACGACACAGTCCGTGCTCGTTACTGTCCTCGACCAGACGCTGCGTCTCCTGCATCCGTTCATGCCGTTCATCACGGAAGAAATTTGGCAGGCGCTGCCGCACCAAGGAGAGAGCATCACAGTAGCAGAATGGCCGACCGCGAAAGAGGAATGGATCTTTACGGACGCCGAAGCCGAGATGAATCTGCTCACGGAAGTCATCCGCAGCGTTCGCAATATCCGTGCGGAAGTGAACGTGCCGATGTCCAAAAAGATCGAGCTCTTGATCAAGCCAAACGATGCGCTTGCGCTCGAACGCCTCAAGCGAGGGGAAGATTACATCACCCGCTTCTGCAATCCGGAGCGTCTGGAAATCAGCGATCAATTGACGACGCCAGAAAAGGCCATGTCGTCCGTGATCACCGGCGCGGAGCTGTTCTTGCCGCTGGCGGGTCTGATCGATCTGGAGCAAGAGCTGGGACGTCTGGAAAAAGAACTGGCAACCCTGCACAATGAAGTGGAACGGATCGAAAAGAAACTGAACAACGCCGGCTTCATGGCGAAAGCCCCGGAAAAAGTAGTGGCTGAGGAAAAAGCCAAGATGGCCGATTACATGGAAAAGCGCGATAAAGTGATTGCGCGATTGGCTGAACTTCGGAGCGAATGATCCGCGATACCCCCGCATATTTTTGAGAATGGAGCATTGTCGTGATGAATGCAGAAGAAGGATTTGTGGAATACAAGCAAGCGCTTGACTGGCTGCATGGACTTCTCCGCTTCGGCCAAAGGCCGGGGCTGGAGAGGATGCAGTGGGTACTCTCAGAGCTGGGCAATCCGGAGCGCAGTGTGCCCTTTATCCACGTCGCCGGCACAAATGGCAAGGGTTCGACCTGCGCATTTTTGACCCAGATGCTCATGGAGGCAGGATACAGTGTAGGGACGTTTACCTCCCCGTACCTGATCGATTTTCGCGAACGCATCCGCTACAACGGAAGCATGATTGCAGAAGAAGACCTGTTGCGATTGGCAAACGAAGTGAGAGAGCTGGTCGCTCGTTGCGAAGCGGAGACGGAATTCGGCTCTCCGACGGAATTCGAAGTGATCACCCTGATCGCCATCCTCTATTTCTCGAGAGTGGCGCGGCCGGCGGTGGTCGTATGGGAGACGGGACTTGGCGGCCGCCTCGACTCGACGAACGTCGTCATCCCGCTCGTTTCTGTCATTACCAACATCGGACTCGACCATATGAACGTCCTGGGCGACAGCTTAACGGACATCGCGCGGGAAAAAGCGGGCATCATCAAGCCGGGGGTTCCGGTAGTAACCGGTGAGCGCCGTCCCGAGGTGCTCGCTGTTTTTCAGGAAAAGGCGAGCCAGACCAGGAGCACGCTTTATTGCGCCGGCCAGCATTTTTCCGGCGAGCAGACAAACGAGCAGCTGGGAGAGCAGCAGTTTACGTACCGCAGCATGCTGCGCCGCCGCGAAGAAAGCTATCGGCTGACGATGAACGGTATTCATCAGACGGACAATGCGGCGGTCGCTCTGATGACCATCGATGTCCTGCGAAATTACTTCTCCTTTTTGCTGGAAGAAGAAGAAATCTATCGCGGTTTGCAACAAACGCGTTGGCCTGGTCGTCTAGAAGTAGTCTCCCCGAGACCGCTAGTGATCTTGGACGGAGCACACAACCAGGAAGGAATGGAGGCGCTCGCAGGCAGTCTGGACCATTTGTTGCCGGAGGGTGCCCGCTTGCACCTGCTGTTTTCCGGCTTGGCGGATAAGCCGCTGTCCAAGATGGCGGAAACGCTGGGAACGCTGCAGTCGCGGATCAGCACTCTGAATCTGGCGACGTTCGATTTTCCTCGGGCGGCGGATGCCGAAGCCTTGCACGATGCGTTTTGCGCAGGTGGATGGGACCGGGAAAAGCTGGTGAACGTACCGGACTGGCGAGCATTTCTCCTTTCTTGGATGCGGGAGAAGCAATCGGCGAAGGCGGATGACTGGTTAGTCGTCTGTGGATCGCTCTACTTCATCGCCCAAGTGCGCGCATTCTTTCCCACCACAACAGTAGAAGAGGCAGGTGAATAGGGTGGATCAGGCAGAGCACGTCCACTTTGTGGGTATAGGCGGATATGGTATGAGTGCCATTGCCCGCGTCTTGATCGACCTTGGATACAAGGTAACCGGTTCCGATGTCGCCATGAACGAATTGGCGAAGAAGCTGGAAGCAAGAGGGGCAGCCATTCAGATTGGCCATTCTGCCAGCCATGTAGAGGGAGCAGACATCATCGTCTACTCTACCAGCATTCCCAAGGACAATCCGGAAGTCGTCGCAGCAGAGAAACAAGGGATCCCTGTCATGCACCGCTCGCAGATGCTTGCCCGCATCTTGAATGAACGGACCGGTGTAGCGGTAGCGGGAGCGCACGGCAAGACAACGACTACCTCCATGATTTCTCACGTCATGGAAGAGTGCGGAGTCGACCCGACCTTCATCATCGGCGGGGAGCTGATGAATGCGGGCACCAATGCAAAAGCGGGAAGCAGCGATTACGTGATCGCCGAAGCGGACGAAAGCGACGGTTCGTTCCTCGAATATCGTCCGATGTACGAGGTGGTCACGAGTATCGAGCCGGATCATCTGGAGCATTTCGACGGGGATTTCAACAATTTGAAAAAGGCGTACGAAAAATTCCTCAGCCATTTGAAGCCGGGCGGTAAAGCCGTCTTGTGCATCGACGACGAGCATGTGCGAGAGGTGATTCCGTCCGTCGCGGAAACAGTGGTTACGTACGCGATAGAAGCGCCGCACGTCGACTCGGCCGACTATCGGGCTGTGAATATTGAATGCGGCGATCGCCGCAGCCGCTGCCAGGTATACCACAAGGAGCAGCTGCTGGGCGAACTGGCGCTGACCGTTCCAGGCAAGCACAATGTTGCCAATGCGTTGGCTGCGATCATTGTCTGCCTGGATGCCGGTCTTGCGTTTGAACAGATTGCGAACGCCCTGACTTCATTCCGTGGAGCCAAGAGGCGCTTCCAAATCATCGGGGAGTCGAAGGACATTCTCGTCGTGGACGACTACGCCCATCACCCGACGGAAATCATTGCGACCTTGAAGGGCGCGAAAGCATCCGGAAGACGCGTCATCGCCGTGTTTCAGCCGCAGCGCTACACGCGTACGTACTTCCTCATGGATGAGTTTAGCCGGGCGTTCTCCGATGCCGATGAAGTCATCATCACGGACATTTACTCGCCGGCAGGGGAAGCCAAGATCGAAGGAGTCTCGTCCGAGGTCTTGGTGCAAAAAATTCGTGTGAACAGCCATGCTCGCGCGCAGTATATCCCGACCAAGGAGCAGCTGCAGGAGCAGCTCTACAAGGAGCTGAAACCGGGGGATCTGGTGTTGACCATGGGAGCGGGCGACATTTGGAAGTCGGCGTTCTGGCTCGCGGAAGAGCTGGCGAAATAAATGGTTTCCTCGGGATGAGGATTCCCATAAAAAGACTTGGACCACATTCGGTTCAAGTCTTTTTTTATACAGACCCTGGGCCACGATGGGGATGAGCCCGCAAGCGCTTTGCCAAAAGGTCGAGAAAAAAATAGTACTAGGTACTAATAGTTAGTGATATAATCTGGTTATAAAAAATCCGAGGTGATGATAGATGACCATGAATTCACTGGCTAGAATTACCGCAATCGGCACGTACGTCCCGGAGCGGATCCTGACGAATGCAGACCTGGAGAAGATCGTCGATACATCGAATGAATGGATTTTGCAAAGAACGGGCATCCACGAGAGACGGATTGCCGCCGAAGATGAGTTTACCAGCCACCTTTCCATTGCTGCTGTTGAAAATCTCGTTTCCACCTATCGGAAGTCTTTGTCCGATGTCGATATGATTCTCGTGGCCACATCAACCCCGGACTATCCGTTTCCGAGCGTCGCCAGCCAGCTGCAAGCCCATTTCGGAATCGAGCAGGCGGGGGCGCTGGACCTCGGGGCCACCTGTGCAGGTTTTACGTACGCCTTGCATATGGCCAACGCGATGATCAGCTCGGGAATGCATCGGAAAGTGCTCGTTGTTGCCGCGGAAACACTGTCCAAAGTGACCGATTACACGGATCGGACGACCTGCATCCTCTTTGGCGATGGAGCAGGGGCCGTCTTGGTCGAGCGTGACGAGAAGCATCCGAGCTTTCGATCTGCTTACTTGGGGACAAAAGGGGAAGGAGGCATCAACGTATATCGCTCCGGTCTGTCCACCGAAATGGGAGGACGCAAGCTGGCAGGGGACGGCTGCATCGTCCAAAACGGCAGGGAAGTGTACAAGTGGGTGGTATCCACTATGCCGAAAGGGATGCAGGAAGTAGTCAGCCGTGCAAATGCGACGCTGGAGGACGTCGATTGGTTCATCCCGCACAGCGCCAATTTGCGCATGATCGAATCCGTCTGCGAAAAGAGCGGATTCCCTTTGGAAAAGATGCTTTACAGTCTGGAGTACTACGGCAACACATCGGCCGCTACGATTCCCCTGGCGCTGGAAAAAGGAATTCGCGAAGGGGCGGTCAAAGCAGGCGATACCCTCTTGCTGTACGGATTTGGCGGCGGGCTCGTCCACGCGGGTATGCTCGTGACGTGGAATCCTCCTGCTCCAGAAGAGGCATAGGAGAGCTTTTGTTTACTTTGATTGCCGTCCGTCAGGCGACTCGCCCGGACGGCTTTTTTCGTCCCGGAAACCATTGTTAGGATGGAAAAAGAACAACTCGGAAAGGGGGCAGATCAGGAGTGGCAGTGGCGACGGAAGCGATCGCAAGGGGAGGGGGAGACAGCGCCATGGAATGGATGCTCATCGTCCTGTGCGTCTGCGTCTCCTGGATAGATTTGCGGTACAGACGAATTCCCAATCGGGCTATCCTGACGGGGCTGGCTGCCTCCATGCTGATCGGGCTGATCTTATGGCCGGAGGGGCTATGGCCAGGGCGCATCGGGAGCGGCGGGGCGATGCTTCTCGCCTTTGGCACCGTCTCTTGGCTTTTGCCGAGTGCTCTTGGGATGGGGGATGCCAAGCTGCTCGGTTTGCTCGGGTTTGCACTGGGGCTTCGGGCTTCGATTATCATCGTGACCCTGGCCTCTCTGCTCGCCTTGCTGGTTTCACTCTACCTCCTGGTGAAAAATCGGATGGACGGGCGATCCGAGCTTCCGTTCGCGCCTTTTGTGACGGTTGGACTGTTGCTGTACTGCCAGGCGTAGTCATATCCCGCTACCTTGCCACGTAAGCTAGTACAAAGAGCCTGTTGCTGGGGGGCATGGTTGTGAACGGAGAAAAGCGGAACAACGTCAAGGTGAAAATGAACGGAAGGTTTTGGGACAGCTCAAACCAGACCGCCAAAGAGACGATAGAATCGCCAAAGGAGCCGCGGACACGGACGAAGATCCCGTTCCCGGCGCAGCCGATCGTGCAAAAAGGCAACGAAGCGTGGGATCGCATGATGCAGCTGCGAGCGACAACGGAACGAGAAACGGCAAGGGAGCCGGTGGTAATGCTGGACGAGCCGGCAGCCGAAGATACCGTGGAGGAGACGGTTTTTAGCAAAAGGCGGGCGACACGGGTCTTTTCCGCCTGGGCGAGCGGACCGATCATGCGGACGGTGCTGACCACGGGCGGAGCGGTTGCCATCGGGCTTTTATTCGGGTTTCTCGTCTTGACCGTCTTCTCGGAAAAAGATTTGTCGGAGTCGTACCGGAATGTGCTGGGCGAAACCGTACAGACGCTGACGGCCCAAAGTCAGCCGACTGAAGGGGCAGGGCAGCAGCTGCCGGCAGCAGGGCCCGTCTTGCCGGGAGGGAATCGCCAGGCGGCGGACCCGCAACCTGCCGCTGGCGGCACACATACGGATGTAAATGTGCAAGTACAACAGATCAAGATGTTTGTCGCGCAAGCAGGGGTATTTCAGCCGGATACCCAGCCCCAAGCGGCCACAGAACCGCTCGACAAGCAAGGGCTCCCGCATTTGCTCTACAAGGACGCTGCCAAGCAGTACGTGTTTGCTGCTGCGGCTCCGACGCGGGACGCTGTGCTGGGATTCGCGGCGAGCTTGAAAAACAAAGGCATCGACGTATACGTCAAGGAGTTTTCCTTCCCCGCCTATCAAGGAAAGGTCGCGGTGTCTGGGTCTTCGGACGCCAAGGATCATCCCGATCTTAACTCGTTTTTCGCAGGCGGATCGAAGCTGGTTCAGATGCTGTCCGCTCACTCGGGACAAGTCATTGCAAACGCGCAGCCTGTTCTGTCCCAGGAGGAGGCTGCGGCCATGAAGGAACAGCATCGCCAGTTTTTGGAGAGAAGCCGTCTGGTACCGACGCAAGGTCAGGCAGCGGCGTACTTCAGCGGGATGGTGAACGGCATCAATCAGGCGATGGCAGCCCGGGACAAGATGGCGGAGGCCAACGCCGGCAAAAAGCCGCAAAGCGCCGAATCGTACGCCTGGCAAGTACAGGCGGGCATCCTGGCTTACCTGGAGAATTACGCAGCCTGGATCCAAGAGGCGCAAAAAACCGAATAATGCGTAAATAAACGGGCTTCCGACAAGGTTTTCTTGCAGGAAGTCTTTTCTTTCTTTACTGTAATTACCAAGAGCATTCGGGGATTGTTTCCCCCCCGTCCATTTGCTACACTTATTGATGGCAAAAAGAGAATCCCTTGTAAACAGGGAGTGGGAAGGTTCATGGGGAAAGAAACGCTTACACTTTTGCTTCTTTTGGTTTGCGGACTTTTGTGTGGCAGCATAATTGGGGAGATTTTGAGCCCCTGGGTCCCTTTCCTCACAAAGAGTAAAGTGATATCATGGCACCCTGCGGCTGATTTAGAAATTTTGAAGTACGAACTGAACTTTCAGGTAAAGCTAAATCTAGCCAGTGTCGGAGGGCTCGCCCTCGCATTTTGGATACATCGACGAATGAAGTAGGTTGAAAACGGATGAAAACACAAACAGCTCTTACTCTTGCCTCCTCCTCTCCGCGTCGTCGGGAATTGCTGCAAGCTTTGGGCATCGCCTTCAAGGTACAGTCCAGCGACGTGGATGAGACGACTGCGCCAGGCTTGTCTCCGCAAGAAGTGGTAGAAGAACTCGCCCTGCGAAAAGCGCGGGCTGTAGCCTCCACTCTGTCGGAGGGAGTCGTGCTGGGATCGGATACGATCGTCGTGCTGGATGATCGGATTCTCGGCAAACCCGCGGATGAAGCGGATGCCTTTCGGATGCTGTCCATGCTTCAGGGACGCGAGCACACCGTGTACAGCGGCGTGGCCCTGATCGAAGCAGCCTCCGGACGGTCGGAAGTGGCACACAGCAGCACACGGGTAAAAATCCGAGCTCTCTCGGAGGCAGAAATCAAAGCGTACATTGCCACGCGAGAGCCAATGGACAAGGCGGGGTCGTACGCCATCCAGGGCATAGGCGCGACGATTGTGGAAGGCATCGCGGGAGACTATTTCACCGTAGTTGGCCTCCCGCTTTGTCTGACGGCAAATATGCTATCCCGCTTTGGAATCACGGTATTGTAGGGTTACGCGCTTGGTTTCAAGCGGCAACGGCAATCCATCACGTGAGCGTCTCCGAGTCCAGCCGTTACCGATGTAAAGTGATTGGCTGGAGGTCGGTTGATTTGGCAACAAATACCTGTAACAAAACGCATGTGAAAAACGTCCCTTACTATGACCGTCCACGTGAAAGGCTACTTCGCGAAGGAGCGGTCCATCTGTCTGACACGGAGTTGCTTGCCATATTGCTTCGGACAGGCACGGAGAAGGAGTCGGCATACGAGCTGGCCCAGCGACTGCTCTCCAGGTTTGAAGACCTGAGGGGCTTGGCCCAGGCGTCTCATGCTGAGTTAATCGAGGTAAAGGGAATTGGTCAGGTCAAGGCGATCGAGTTGCACGCCGCGTTTGAGCTGGGCAGAAGGCTCACCGGCGTGCCACGGCGCAGCCGTGCGTCCATTCGATTGCCTCGTGATGTGGCTGATTTGATGATACCTGAGCTCTCTCATTTGACTCAGGAGCATTTTGTCTGCCTCTTTCTCAACACCAAGAACCATGTGATAGGCAAGCAAACGATTTTTGTAGGCAGCCTGGACTCTTCGATCGTACACCCGCGAGAGGTCTTCAAGGAAGCGATACGCCGTAGCAGTGCTTCCGTCATTTGCCTACATAACCATCCGAGCGGCGACCCCACACCAAGCAGGGAAGACATCGCGATTACGCGAACGCTTCGGGAAGCGGGAGAACTCGTAGGAATTTCACTGCTGGATCACGTGATTATCGGGGATGGAAAGTACGTCAGCCTGAAAGAGCAGGGGTACCTGTAAAGAAAGAAACACAATGCTTGCGACTGTAAATATCGGAAGGAGTTTTTTTATGTTTGGTGGATTTACACGTGACTTGGGGATTGACCTCGGCACTGCCAATACACTCGTATTTGTAAAAGGGAAAGGGATCGTCGTAAGAGAACCGTCTGTAGTCGCGATCCGTACGAACAACAACTCGATCGAAGCTGTGGGGAACGCAGCGAAAAGCATGATCGGCCGTACGCCGGGCAACATTGTGGCCGTACGCCCGATGAAAGACGGAGTTATCGCGGACTTCGACACGACGGCCACGATGATGCGTTACTTCATTAATCAGGCGCAAAAGAATCAGGGCCTGTTCAGCCGCCGTCCGAATGTAATGGTATGTGTACCGTCCGGGATCACCGCCGTCGAGAAGCGTGCGGTGGAAGACGCCACCAAACAAGCGGGTGCAAAAGAAGCGCATACGATTGAAGAACCGTTTGCCGCGGCGATCGGAGCCGATCTTCCGGTATGGGAGCCGACAGGCAGCATGGTCGTCGATATCGGCGGGGGAACCACAGAGGTCGCCATCATTTCCCTGGGAGGCATCGTGACTTCCCGTTCGATTCGCGTGGCGGGGGACGAGATGGACGAAGCCATCATTCAATACATCAAGCGCAGATACAACCTGATGATCGGGGAGCGCACCGCCGAGACTCTGAAGCTGGAGATCGGCTCCGCGATCGCACCGGAAGAACCGGAAAACGTGGAAATTCGCGGGCGCGACCTGGTGACAGGCCTGCCGAAAACTCTCTCGGTGAGCAGCACGGAAATCGCGGAAGCATTGGCAGAGACCGTATCGGCCATCGTCGAAGCGGTGAAAGTCACATTGGAGAAGAGTCCACCCGAGCTCGCGGCCGACATTATGGATCGCGGCATTGTTCTGACCGGGGGCGGAGCCCTGCTGCGAAATCTGGACAGATTGCTGAGCAAGGAAACGGGTATGCCTGTGCACGTCGCTGAGAATGCGCTGGACTGCGTTGCGATCGGAACGGGACGTGCGCTGGAGAACATTCACCTGTTCAAGTCAAAGCACGGCATCACCTCTTCCCGGCAAAAACGGGGTAAATAAACGGAGGTCAGGGCATGTCGTTTTTCGGGAACAAGCGGCTTATCATCGTACTCGTAGGCCTGGTCCTGCTCATTTCCGTCGTGGGTTTCACTTCCCGGGATCGTGTGAGTCTGACTTGGCCGGAGATGTTTTTCAAAGATACCTTCAGCATGGTGCAGGGCTTCTTTTATCGCCCTGCACAGGCTGTTTCTGGCTTTTTTCAGGAAGTCGACGATGCTTACAACGTCTATGAAGAGAACAAGGCGCTCAAGGCAAACCTCGATCAATACGCCCGCCTGACAGCGGAAGTGCAGGGCTTGCAAGCCGAGAACGCCCGCCTGCGCGAGATTCTCAATGTGAAAGATTCGCTCAAGTCCTACCAGCTTCGCATTGCCGAGGTAGTAGCCCGCAATCCGGATACGTGGAACAACGTCATCACGATCGACAAAGGATTGAAGCAAGGGATCAAAAAGGACATGGCTGTCATCACCTCCAAAGGCTTGATTGGACGGGTGCAGAGCGTAGCCAACTTTTCCTCTACCGTCGAGCTGTTGACCAGCTATGAGCGGCGCGACCACATTTCCGCCGTCATTCAGACGACGCAGGTGGTAAACGGACAGACGACGGTTCATCCGGTCAGCGGCGTCGTGGAAGAGTACGACCCACAGGAGAGACTGCTGGTCATGCGGAAAATTCCTTGGGGACAGAAGATTGAGGCAAAGCAGCAAGTCATTTCGTCGGGACTGGGGGGCGTCGTTCCCAGCAATCTGCCGATCGGTTACATCGTGCGGGTAGAGCCTGACGATTACGGGCTGACGCAGACCGCGTACATCCAGCCGACCGCTGATTTCTCCCAACTGAACGAAGTCATGATCGTAGAACGAAGCTTTTCCATTTCTGCAAATGGTGAGCTGATTCCACAAACGACGGGTCAAACGACAACCCCGCCGGGGAACAGCAATCCGTCCCAGTCGACCAAGGCAAACACGGGTGCCACGCCGGGTACAAACGGGGGTGGCCAGTAATGCAGCGCTTTGTCCTGACGCTTACCATTTTGGTCCTGTTCATTTTAGAAGGGACCGTCTTTCAAGTGATCGCTTCCGCAACATGGGGTCTGTCCTGGACGACAGTACCCCGCTTTGCGCTGGTATGCTGTATTTTTATCTCGATGTTCTTGGGCAGGCGGGAAGGACTCTACTACGGCTTTGTCTTCGGCTTTCTGCAGGATGTGCTGTACGGGCAGATCATCGGACTATACACCATGTCCATGATGGTCGCCAGCTACTTTGCAGGGCTGATCGTTCTCTTGTTCCAGCGCGGTTTCGGGATGGTGTTTGTGACGAGCACGGTCATTTTGTTCGGGCATGAGTGGCTCTTGTACAGCATGTTTCGGCTGTTTGCAAGCGCCCCCGGCGACGTCCAGTGGATGCTGAACCATCAGATTTTGCCGACCGTCATTCTCAACGTCATTTTTGCCTTGCTGACCTACGTCCCGATCATGAAAATGTGCAGCAAGATTCAGGCGAAAAAGCGGGATCTGCACGCGGAATAAGTTTAATTACGGCTACCCGTAAGGAGGGGAGAACTCGTGGAGGAGACGAAAGAGCCGAAATCGAATATTCCGATTCGGTTGAACATCCTGTTTCTGATCGTGTTCCTGTTTTTTGCCGCGATTATTTTGCGTCTCGCCTTCGTGCAGCTGGTAGAAGGGGAGCAGTACCGTCACGAATTGGAAAAATTCAGTATCCGCGAGCTGCCGATTTCCGCCCCGCGTGGACGGATTCTCGACAAAAACGGGACGGTGCTGGTCTCCAACAAGCCTGTGTACACAGTCCAGTATGTGGAAGAGCAAGGACAGGATATCGACGAGGAAAAAGTGGCGGATCGGCTGGCGAAGATTCTCGTTCCGGACGAAGGAAAGATGGGGACCGACAAAGAGCTCCTCAAGAAAACTATCGAGCTGCGGTCCACATTGCCTGTTGCCTTTGACGCCCAAAAAACAGCAGAGCTAAAGGCGCTGATCACACCCAAGCTGCAAAAGGTTCCGCAGCAAGGGCAGGTCGATGCGATGTCCGACTATGATTTGGTAAAAACCGCGTTGTACGTGGGACTTCGGGTTCGGTCGCCCTTTGATGAAAAGGACCGGGAGAACGTCATCAACAAGCTGAAAGCAAATACCAAGACGGCGGGCAACGCGACAGCGCTCGACGGACTGTCCGATCTGGAGCTGCTGAAAACGGCGATCAGCGCCAATCTCCAGCTCACGCTCAAGCTGGACAAGGAAGACCGGGATGACCTGATCAAGGAAGTGAAGGCCCAGATCCGGGCTTTGCCGACGCCGGCCGAGCTCGGCGACAAGTCCGATATGGATTTGCTGCGGTACGCTTCCTTGTTCGAGCTGGACGTCGCCCTGCCGTTGACCGACGCACAGCGCCAGTTCCAATGGCACAAGCTGTCGCTCCTGCAGGAAATGCGCTCTCCCAATCTGGCGAGCTACATTCCGCGGCGGGTGAAAGTGAATATCTCGGAGAAAGAGATGTTCCAAATTGAAGAGCGGCGGACCGAGCTGCCCGGGATCAGCGTCGTGCTGGAGCCGGTGCGGCAAATCATGGAGGATCCGGACGGCTCCGCTTTCGGTACGCACTTCCTCGGATACATCAACGCGATTCGTCCCGAAAGTCTGAAAGAATACGAGGCACAAGGCTACAACGCCATCGACCGCGTAGGGGTGACCGGGCTGGAGGCGTATTACGAACGGTATTTGCGAGGGAAGGACGGCATCATGGACGTCCACGTGAACAAAAACTCGGAAACCGTGGAAAAAACGATGCGGCAGGCGCCGGAGCCGGGCAACGATCTCGTCCTCGCC